>NZ_JAZGLW010000007.1 GCF_036409155.1 Mycobacterium sp. 050128
TCAACTACCATCGACCACACTCTGCCGCCGACGGCCAACCACCAGCATCACGACTCACCACCGGCGTCACCAACGTGCTGTCCTCCTACAGCTAGTCGGTGGCCGATCGTTCATTCGGAGATTGATTTTCAGTTCGCGCTCGGCGGCGTCAAGGCACATGCAGGCGTTACCCGCATTCGCCTTGAACGCATGGTGCAACTTCGTGGCAGTCCGCGGTTCCAGGTCGACATCATGGGATGCCTCAACGGGACGCCGACCCGCAGTTCAGGGCGACGTTCAACCGGTCGGGCCAACAGCATTTGAACCTGCAACCACATGACCCCCAGTCAGTAAGCGTGATGCGTTCTCCCAGGTCAGACCGGGTTTCTTTCGGCAGCGCTGATTTCGCTCGAATGCGACACGGTAGCCGGCTCGGATACTGGCCGATTTCTTAGAATTCAGCGGCCTTGTGCACCACCGTCTTTCAATTCGATATGCACCGAAGCGAGACGGCGGGATCCCAGCCAGTTTGCGGATACGTTTGGCTCGTCTTGCTCGCGAGGCAGGAATCTTTCCACACGAGAGCGGAATTTATGAAAATCGGCATAGTCGTTGCGGCGACCACACTCCTTGCCAGCGTGCTGTCGCCACCAGCATCCCAAGCTGAGCCGCTCGCCGCGGCCGATGACCTAAAGATGAACGGTGTCTACCACTACGCCGACGAGGATGGCGATACCGGAACGTGGACGATTAGCACAACATGCAAGCCGGTCTGCGTTGCCCACGTCACGACCGGTCCCGGTGAAGGGTTCAACGCCCCGCTGATTGATGGTCGTTACGACGTGAAGCGGACGATTCCGGAGGGCGCGATCTGTGGCAACGATCTCAGCCAGCATCCGGTCACCGTGGATCAATGGTGGGACCCGTTGACGCTCAACGGGGTTGCGATCTTCTTGGACAGCACCGCACCCTGCGGCCTGAGCGATCCGAGCGACACCTTTACCCTGACAAAAATCGGCTAAGCTCGCCCACTTATCCGGTGCAGACCGCATCGGGCCGCTGCACACTGCGGGGCCCACCGCATTGGCCCTCCACCAAGCAAGTGCAACCTCGTGCGGGACCCAGTCGCCGACACGTTCAATTCTTCTCGGGTGCGCTTGGGTGACAACACGCGCACTCGTCACCGCAGCACGATCCCGGCTCACTTGGGGCGAGCCTGAGCGTCTGAACACCAACCGGCAATTCCTGAGTGGGTGTCCCGCAGCACGGATCACTTAGCGGTGGGGGTGCACCGATGTTGACATTGGGTGTCGACGTCAATTTGGACGCCGCCGCGACGACGCCCGGCAACGGTTGCGTTTTGGCGGCGCGGATGGCGTTGAGGATGACCAGCACTTCCGCGGCTTCGTGGATGAGCACCACTGCGGCCAATCCGAGTAGGCCCAACGCAGCAATCGGGATCAGGACGGTAATGATCACCAGCGACAGCACGATGTTCTGCAGCATGATCCGGCGAGCGCGGCGGGCGTGAGACAAGGTCTGAGGAAGGTGACGCAAATCCGCCCCCATGAGCGCGACATCGGCGGTTTCGATCGCGACGTCGGTACCCATGGCGCCCATGGCGATGCCGATGTCGGCAGTAGCCAGCGCCGGCGCGTCGTTGATGCCGTCGCCGACCATGGCGATCGGCTTACCGCGGGCCAATTCGGGCAGCAGTCGGGCTTTGTCCTCTGGCAGCAGGTCGGCGTGGACCGTAGTGATACCTGCCTCGCTAGCCAAGGCGTGGGCGGTGCGCGAGTTGTCGCCCGTGAGCATGGCGACCTCGAACCCGTTACGGCGCAACGCAGTAACGACGTCGGCGGCTTCTGGTCGTAGTTCGTCGCGCACCGCGATTGCGGCCATAAGGGCGCCGTCTCGTTCGAGCAGCACCACGGTTGCTCCGGCCCCTTGCAGCCGATCAACCTCGCTGCGCAGTGGTCCTGAGTCGATCCAACCAGGTTTGCCCAGCCGCAGCGTCGTCCCGTCGAGTTGGCCGGTCAATCCGTGCCCGGGGACGGCGGTGACTCCGGTGGCGCTCGGGATGTTGGTGTCTATGGCGGCCAGAATCGCTTGCGCGAGTGGATGTTCGCTGCGGGCTTCCAATGCCGCCGCTACCCGCAGAGCTTCGGTATCGGTGCTGTCACCGACGGTGATCGTGTTGATGACTTCAGGCCTGTTGCGGGTTAGGGTTCCCGTCTTGTCGAGCGCCACGGTGCGTATTCGACCCAGCGCTTCGACCGCCGCCCCGCCTTTCACGAGGGCGCCTTGCCGGCTCGCGGCGCCGATTGCGGCCACCACTGTCAGGGGCACGGCGATCGCCAAGGCGCACGGCGACGCGGCCACCAACACAACGAGGGCGCGCTGCAGCCAGACCAGCGGATCACCAAGCAGTGCGCCAAACACAGCGACGGCAACTGCCAGGATCATGATCGCCGGCACCAGAGGCCGAGCGACCCGATCAGCGAGGCGTTGGCCGGCGCCTTTGCGTTCCTGAGCGTCTTCGACAATGTGGACGATCCGCGCCAGCGAGCTATCGTTGGCGGCCGCGGTCACTTCGACCTCGATGGCGCCGCTGCCGTTAATGGCGCCGGCATGTAGCTGGTCGCCCGGGCCGGCCTCGATCGGCACCGACTCCCCGGTGATGGCTGATGCGTCGAGGCTGGTACGCCCGGCCGTGATCATGCCGTCGGTGGCCGCCCGCTCCCCCGGACGTAGCACCATCTTCTCGCCGACCGCGAGATCCTCTGGGGCCACGGTGATTTCGCGGCCGTCGCGCACCACTGTGGCTGTCGGTGGCACCAGCGACAACAGAGCGCGAAGTCCGCGGCGGGTCCGTGTCACCGCGTAGTGTTCAAGCCCCTCAGCGATGGAGAACAAGACACCCAGCATCGCCGCCTCGGCAAACTGGCCCAACGCGACCGCGCCCACCGCGGCGATCGTCATCAACGTCCCCACGCCGATGCGGCCATGCCGCAATCCGCGCAACGCACCTGGCACGAATGACGCCGCACCGGCCGCCGCTGAAGCGCATTCCAACACCGAGGCCACCGAAGTGCGCCCGAACGCCTCGATCAACCAGGCAGCCGCCAGCAGAACGGCGGCCAGCGCCGCCCAGTGCAATTCTCGAACCTGCCAGAGTTTTTCCGGCCCCGCCTGCGGTTGGTCAGCCTCGTCGCTTCCACAGCACGCATCAGACATCGTTGCGCTCCTTCACAGGTGACACGGAGAGGGTCATGACAGCCGAGGTGAGCTCCCGGCCCTGTTCGGTCAGTCGGTATATGACGAGTCGGCCGGACCGGCGGGAGGACACCAGCTTGGCGACTTTGAGCTGACGCAAGTGATGCGACACGAGGTTCTGCGCCTGACCCACCACCCAGGCCACATCGCACACGCACAATTCGTCACCCGTCAGCAAGGCCGTCGCAATCGTGAGTCGCGTCGGGTCACTTAATGCTCGGGCGCGCGCCGCGAAGGCCTCAATTCGATCCAAGGACGATAGCGACGCTCGAATCGACTCAGCATGTCGCAGGTCCAGGCACAAGAGGTCGCGAGTATCCAACGGAGACTGTCCCATCCTCATATGCTAACGAATATTGATATGGGGCGGAAGGTCTCCTCGGCATCGCTTGCCCGCTTTCCCCACGCAAGCGAAACGGCGGTGTGATCGGCTGCTCGCCGTCGGACTGGCGCAGTTCGCAAGTTCGCTGACTCGTCTGATTCATTTGTCTAGAACACCGCGAAACACATAGCGATGTAGTGGCACATCGCCGCGAGGACGGTGAAGGCGTGGGAGATGTCGTGATGGTGCAGCGCCGTCGGCCGCAGTGCATAGAGAACCCCGCCGAGGCTGTAGAAGGCGCCCCCGGCCAACAACATGACTAGCGCTACTGCGCCGGTGCTTCACAAGATCGTGCCGCTGTACTGCAGGATCGTGCCGGTGTAACAGATCGACGCCGACCTGACCATCACGCACAGCGGCGCCGCCACCCAGCGCGGCGCGGTCGGATAGAGCAGCGTGAGCGCAACTCCGGTCGGCGCTGCGCCCCAACTGGCGGCCACGACCAGATGTTCTGTGGGGTGCGGTAGGGCCAACCAGGCGAACGGGTGTGTGGCTGGCGGCGATGAATACGAAGATCATCGAATGGTCCAGCCACGTCCGCGCCCCGGGGTCGAGCGAGTGCCGGTTGACGCGTTGAAACATTGCGCTGATAGCCAATACGGCCACGATCGCGACGAGGTAAGCCAATGTCGCGAGCCCCGCCTGGTTGGACGGGACCGCCCACGCCACCACCAGCAATGCCACGGCCGCGATAACGGCCGCGGCCGCGAAGTATGGGATGGGCCCGCGGCGTGACCTCGACTTAGCCAGACCCAGGGCACGGCCCTCACCGCGGTGACTCATTCGCGCAAAAGTGCACGACGATCGCCATCGGGCTTGATGTCAACTATCCGCCGAAGGCCTCCCAATCGCTCCTGAACGTGAAGGCGGGAAATGGATTTGGCGATTTGGCGCTTGGCGGCGCCTCTCTCACACAAATTGAGGAAGAGATCGGGACAGCGATCGCTAGGAGGCCAACGCATCATAGACTTTCGCTGGCAGCGATGCCCAGCATTGGGCGTGCAGGCGCAGCTGGGCATGTGCCGGGCGGTCTAAAGTGGACACCCAGTCGCTGCCGATCGTCAGCTGTTATCGGGGCGGCGGCTCTACGTTGAGTCGGCTCGGATGCGGCCGAAGAGATCGGCAACACGTGTCGCGATGTCGTCGCGTACGAGGCGCATTCGTTCGATGCCGTCGATTCCGCGCTCGGAGGGTTCGTCGGTGTCCCAATTCTCGACGGTAATCCCGGGCGCGCGCTGGACCTTGGCTTCGCGCCCAATCGTGATCACGAAGTCGACATTCTGAAGGAGGTTTGGATCGATGGGTTTGGGTCTTTCGCCGGAGATGTCGACTTCGATTTCGGCCAGCGACTCGGCGGACAGGGCGTTGATGCCCTCGCCCGGCTTCGTTCCGGCCGAGTAGACGAGAACTGCGTCACCGGCGAGCTTGCGCATTAGGCCGGCCGCCATTTGCGACTTCCCGCTGTTCTTAACGCACACGAACAGCACCGAGGGCGGCATAGCTTCATCCATGGCTCTGCTCCTTGATTACCGCTGCGACTGTATGCCTAGTTCGGACAGCAGTCGGCGAACACGCTCTTCGATGTCATCGCGGATGGGACGCACGGCTTCGACCCCTTGCCCGGCGGGATCCACGAGTTCCCAATCCTCGTAACGCTTGCCGGGAAACAGGGGGCACGTGTCGCCGCATCCCATCTTGACGACGACATCTGCGGCCTGAACGATTTCGTCGGACCACGGTTTGGGGAACTCGCGGGTGATATCGATACCGACTTCCGCCATGGCCTGCACCGCAGACGGATTAACTTGATCGCCGGGTTCAGATCCGCCCGACCACGCCACTGCCTGGTCGCCCGCGAGGTGATTGAAGAATCCGAGAGCCATCTGTGAGCGTCCGGCGTTATGCGTGCACAAGAACAAGACAGTCGGGCGCGTGTCAACGAGTTGCCCGCTGACACGCACGCGTGCCGCGAGGCGTTGGCGCGTCCACCGTTCCGCTCGCGCGGTTAGCGATTTCGCATCGATGGCGCGACCGTTGAATCGTTCGCAAGAGGAGCGCAGCGACCGCTCGATATCGTCGCGGCCGACGTGCTCGCCGAACTCGGCGTGGAGCCGATCCGTAACGTCCTTCGGGGCCAGTTGCTGGTCGCCTGATTGATGCCCGAGCTGGTCTGTACTGGGTGACGGCGAGCTATCGGTCATGGTGTGCTCCGCTGCCCGGCACGGCGTTCGAAGCATCCGCGGCGAAACGTCGCCGCAACGCCAGAGAGACGTAGACGAGTCCGACAAGCACTGGTACTTCGATGAGAGGGCCGACGACTCCGGCGAGAGCTTGCCCGGAGGTCGCCCCGTACGTCGCGATTGCAACAGCTATCGCGAGTTCAAAGTTGTTGCCGGCAGCCGTGAAAGCCAGCGTGGTTGTGCGCTGATAGCCCAAGTTGAGCGCCGCCCCCAAGAGGTATCCACCGCCCCACATGATGGCGAAGTACGCCAGCAGCGGCAAAGCGATTCGGGCGACATCGAATGGCCTGCTGGTGATTTGATCGCCCTGTAAGGCGAAGAGAATGACGATAGTGAATAGCAGGCCGTACAGGGCCCAAGGGCCGATAACCGTGAGAAACCTGTTTTCGTACCAGGTTCGGCCCTTGGCCTTTTCACCGAAACGCCGCGACAAGTACCCGGCCAGTAGAGGGATACCAAGAAATATCACTACCGACTTGGCGATCTGCCAGGGGGAGGTGCTGATTGTGGTCTGCGGTAAGCCGAGCCAGCCCGGCAGGACTGACAGATAGAACCAGCCCAGGACTGCAAACATCACAACCTGGAAGATCGAGTTCAATGCAACCAGCACCGCAGCGGCCTCGCGGTCTCCACAGGCGAGGTCGTTCCAGATGATCACCATCGCAATGCATCTCGCTAAGCCGACGATGATCAATCCGGTGCGGTATTCGGGCAGATCGGGTAGCAGAAGCCACGCCAAGGCGAACATCACGGCGGGCCCGAGTATCCAGTTCAAAATCAGGGAGCTGAGCAGTAACCGTCGGTCGCCTGTTACCGAGTCCAGCTTGTCGTAGCGGACTTTGGCCAATACCGGATACATCATTACCAACAGGCCGAGTGCGATGGGCAGCGAGATGCCGTCGACCTGGACGCGCTCAAGAGCAGTATTGAGCCCCGGTACGAGCCGGCCCAACAACAAGCCGGCGCCCATCGCGATGCCAATCCAGACGGGCAGGAATCTGTCCAGGAGCGAAAGCTTTTCGACGACGGCGGGATGACCGTGCGACTGGGTGGTGGTCATGCCGACGCCTTCGCCGCGGAAACGTCAACTCTGAGTACCGTCGACAAGTTCGTCAATGCCTCCGGGACGACTGCGTAGTACACCCAAGAGGCGCGGCGTTCGGAGGTCAATAGCCCCGCATCCTTGAGGACCTTGAGGTGATGCGAGATGGTCGGCTGGGTTACGTCGAATCCCTCAGATACGTCGCACACGCATGCCTCGCCGCCCGCGCGGCTGGCCACCATGCTGAATAGGCGCAGTCGGATCGGATCAGCCAGTGCTTTCAGCTTGGTCGCGATGTCGGCGGCGGCCTCTGGTGAGAGCGGCTCGGTTACTAAAGGCGCGTACGCGCACACGGACGCGTCTGGAAGCGGAAGCCGTGATTTAGACACTCATCTATATTGATAGATATCGAACTGAAACGCAACCCGCCGGGCGTAGTGAAGAGCGGTCGTCGGCGCCAGACGATGGACTCAGACGCACGCGCAAGTTTAATCCGCGTGAGCACTCGGCGACAGATGCGGAACATCGCTGTCATCGGAACGAGCGGGAACACTGGCCAAGCCGATGACGGCTCCAAGAGCTCCGAAAGCGCCAAGCGCTATGAACATCAAGCCATATCCGCCGAACCAGCTCGCCAGGGCGGCACCGATCCACGGACTGGTCGCGGTGGCCAAGGTGACGGGGGCGGATAGGACGCCGTTCAGATGTCCGTAGTGGGTATGACCCCAACGTTCGGTGACGGCAGTCGCTTGTAGCAGGGTCATGATGCCCCGCACGAATCCGGCGAGAATCGCCATCACGATCAGCGGCACCACCGAGCTGAAAATTCCGAGTAGTGCTGTCGTCACCGCCACTCCTGCCAGAATCGATGCCACTCGCGCCCGTATGCCGAAGCGGGCGATCAGCGTTCGGTAACCGAGTCGGCCGAACACTTGTCCGATGCCGCCCAGGCCGAGCGCCGTGGCTGACATGCGCGCGTCGATACCGTGCTCGGTCATCAGCGGCACGAGGTTGACGATGACCGAGTAGGAGGCCAACACAGCTACGGTGAGCGCGACTGCCAGTGCAACGAACGGGCGACTCCGCGTGATTCGGCTGGGTGGTTCGCTGATGTGCAGCCCGGGCGCGGCCGGCCATGGGTGGCGAAGGCCAAAGAAGTGCGCCGGAATGGTCACGGCCGCCAGTAGCGCCGCGAGGGCGAGATAGGTTGTGCGCCAATCAAGTCGATCGGCCAGGGCGGCGGTCAGTGGCGCAAACACCGTGCTCGACAGCCCCGCCACAAGCGTCAGAATTGTCAGGGCGCCAACGTGGCGGGGGCCGAACCAGCGTGTCAACGCCGCGAACGCGGGCGGATACAGCACGGCGGCCATGGCCACTCCTGCCGCTATCCATGCGGCCACGAACCACGGAAACGTCGGAGCCAGCGCAACGCCCACCACTGCAAGTGGGCCGGCCACGGCGCCGGCGGTCATAACGCCACGCGGGCCATGTCGATCCAACCATCTGCCCACGATGACGCCGACGAGTGCCGAGGTGACCAATCCACCTGAGAACGCCGCGGTGACTGCTGGAGGGGACCAACCAGTTCGCGCAGAAATCCGGACCGATAACACCGAAAAGGCGTAGTACAAAACGCCCCAACTCGTAATCTGGGTCAGGCACAAGGCAATTAGCGTCCAACGCAGACCGCGCTCGTTCGTCGGATTGGACTGCGTCTGAACTTTTTCAGACATGGCGTGGTCGGGGTTGTCGCCGCAACCTGGATCGAAATGGCCTGAGCAAGTGCACCGATTCGACCGTGCAAGACAGTTGCGCACCCTCACTGACAGATGCGCAACCGTTCGCGCACGCGATCTGACTGATCAGCAGCACGACGTCGTGCGGGCCGCCTGCTCCGTCTCCTCGGAGGATGCGCCGCCGCAGCAAACCCCACCTTCGGCAGTGCCGCCATCCGAATGCTGTGGGCTGGTGCCGAAAGTGTCGGAATCGGCTAGCACGGTATAAACCTCCCACTTCTCGCCACCCGGTCCGGTAACCCAGACCTTGTCTTGGGTGGCGAAGCAGCACGTCGTTCCGATTTCCTCGTCGGTGAACATTCCCTCACCCTGCAGGCGGGCGATCTCCTCATGCACCGTATCGCTGGACTGGACCTCGACGCCGAGGTGGTTGAGGGTGCCGCCTTGCCCCGGGTTCTCCAGGAGCACGAGCTTCAGCGGGGGCTCAGCGACGGCGAAATTGGCGTACCCCGGCTTGCGTTTCGCAGGCTGGATGTTGAAGAGCTTGG
Source organism: Mycobacterium sp. 050128 (assembly GCF_036409155.1). NCBI lineage: Bacteria > Bacillati > Actinomycetota > Actinomycetes > Mycobacteriales > Mycobacteriaceae > Mycobacterium > Mycobacterium sp. 050128. The sequence continues at coordinate 9,204 of NZ_JAZGLW010000007.1, forward strand.
AGTAGAACAAGATTGCCTCGTCGAGGTTGTCGACGTTGAGGGCGAGTTGGACGCGCGACATGAGAGTGAACCTCCATAGGTGTGAGACATGTATCGAAACCGTCTGACGTCCCCAGCTTGCCACCTTTTTGATATATGTCAAATCCCTGTGGCAGAATGGTGGGATGCCAAGAACACTGCCCGTGATCGACATTGCCGCGCCGGTATGTTGCTCGCCGCTGGCCGCTGGGCCGATGAGCGATGACGATGCGTTACGGGTAGCTCTGCGACTCAAGGCGTTGGCCGACCCCACTCGGGTCAAAATCATGTCGCTGCTGTTCAATTCGTCTGCTCGCGAGGAGAACACACGTGATCTCGCAACTGTTCTCAAATTGAGCGAGTCGACCGTCAGCCACCATCTCAGCCAACTCCGTACGGCGGGGTTGGTGGAATCGGATCGCCGCGGCATGAGCGTCTACCACCGCCCTCATCGAGATGCGATGGCAGCCCTCTGCGCGGTTCTCGACCCGAATTGCTGTAGCTGACGTCGTGAACGCCAATAGCTTTGGCGTTGTAGGGTTTTGCGGTTCTCAGCGTCCCTGGCTGATTGTGGAACGGCGAGCGATGAGCCGAGCCGCCAGGGTGAACAGAAGCACCAACGCGACAAGCGTCAGGGCGCCGGCCCAGGCCCGCGCTTGAGCCGCTTTGAAGCCAGTGATGGCGTTGCCGAATATCTGTAGCGACAAGGTCGACATCCGTTTGTCCGGGTTGAGTTCCGTGAACAAATCGTTGCCCAACGCCGTCAACAGGAGTGGGGCCGTCTCGCCCATTGCTCGTGCGACGGCGAGCATGATGCCGGTAATGATGCCCGAGCTGGCAGTGGGCAGAACCACCGCGACAATCGTGCGCGCCCGGGTGACTCCGAGCGCAAGTGATGCCTCTCGAATCTCGTTGGGCACGAGCCGTAGCATTTCCTCAACCGATCGGATGATCAGCGGGAGCATGATCAGGGCCAGGGCGATCCCACCGGCGATGCCAGAAAAGCCGAAATGCACTACCCAGACTGCGTATACGAACGCACCGGTGACGATTGTTGGGATCCCGACCATCACATCGGTCACGAACCGCGCATACCTCGCCAGGCGGCCGCCGTATTCGACGAAGTAGATGGCGGCGGCGAGTCCGATCGGAATCGACAGCACGGTCGCGATCCCCACGATGATGATGCTGCCGATGATGCCGTTGACGAATCCACCCCCCGGCTGAGCAGGGTTGCCCGGAGGAGTTTGAGTGAGAAATTCGGGCCCTAGGTACTTCAGTCCTTCGGCGGCGACATAGCCTAGGACCCATAGCAATACGGCGATGGTGGCGGCCATCGTGGCGGTCAGAAGAGCGGTCATCGCCCAGTTCGTGAACTTGCGCCGGCGCCCGGTACGTGCGGCTTCGATGCTGAGCGTTGGTGCGGTGACCATCATGCGATGTGTTCACCCGCGCGGCTGACGACCCACTTGCCGATGAAGTTGACCAACAGTGACACTGCCAGCAGCGCGCTGGCGACGACGAACAGCGAGTCGAGGTGGTAGGGCTGGTTGGCCTCGGTGAATTCGTTGGCGATGACGCTGGGCATGGTAGCTCCTTGGGAGAGAATGCTTTTGGGGAGCGACAAGACGTTGTTGCCGATCAGCATCGTGACGGCGATGGTTTCGCCGAAGGCGCGGCCGAGACCCAAGATGGCGGCGCCGGTGATGCCGGCGCGGGAGCGGGGAATCACGGCGAGTCGCAGCATTTCCCATCGGGTGGCTCCGAGCCCGAGTGCCGCCTCCTTTTCGGCCACGGGGGCCGTAGCAAATACCTCGCGGCAGATGGCGGTCACGATCGGAAGGACCATGATTGCTAGGACGATGCTGGCCGAGAACACCGAGTAGCCGAAGAACGGACCACGGAAGATGCTGCCGATCACGGGGAGCACTGATAGCCGGCTCAGTGTGGTGCCGATCGGTGTGATCACAGGCAGCAAGGCGAACACGCCCCAGAATCCATAGACGACGCTGGGGATCGCGGCAAGCAGATCGACTAGCGACGACAACGATCGACGCATCCGTTTGGGAGCCACATCTGTGATGTAGAGCCCCAGCGCAATTGATACGGGAACGGCGATGAGCAGCGCGATGGCCGAAGTCACCAGCGTTCCGACGACAAATTGCAAGATCCCGTACGGATTGGGGTTTCTGGATTCAAGGGTTGCCTCTGACGGCGCCCACCGGTCGGACGTCAGAAATCCCAATGGGCCGTAGTGAGTAAGTGCCGGCCAGGCCTGAAAGATCAGGTAGAGCGCGGTCCCCGCCAGGGTCAGCATCACGAAGACGGCAGCGCCCGCCGTCAGCGATCGGAACGTCGCATCGCCTCGGTGATTTCGCGCAGAGAAGTGGAGGTGGCGTTTGACGGGCCGATCGGGGAGGAAGGCCTTCGTCGCACGGGCCGCTCCACCTTCTTCAGCGCTGCACGCCCGTGTCATTAGCCCAGCGGTGCTCCGGCAATCGTGATCATTTTCAGCCGTTCAACGGCCCTCTCCTGCAGATCTTTTCCGAGCGGCGCGTAGTTGACCCGCGCTACCTCGTCCTGGCCGTTGGACAGCACCCAAGCGAAGAAGTTGACCACCGCCTTGCCTTTGGCGGCATCAGGTTGGTTGACGTACACCAACGCATACGTCGTTCCCGTGATCGGGTACGCATTCGGGTCAGCACCGTCGGTGAAGCTGGCGCGCAGATCCGGAGGGTAAATCGTGCCTACGGTGCCCTGGGTGATGGTGGCGGTGCACGCCTGAATGAAGTTGCCGGCCTTGTTCTTCACTTGGCCATATCTGAGGTTCTGTTGGATGGCGTAGGCCAGTTCTACGTAGCCCAGACCGCCTTCGGTCTGATTGACAACACCTGACACGCCTTCGTTGCCCTTCCCGCCGATTCCGACATGCCACGCGACTTCCTTGCCGAAGCTTTTGTCGGATCCGCCCAGGGCACGGACCCAAGTCGGGCTTTCCTTGGTGAGGTAATCGGTCCATACCGCGGTGGTGCCGGATCCGTCGGAACGGTGTGCGACCGCGATGGGTTCGTCGGGAAGGTTGATTCCGGGATTAAGCGCCTTGAGGGCGTCGTCGTTCCATTTGGTGATTTTCCCGGCGAAGATCTTGCCCAGGGTTTCGCCGTCGAACTTCAGGCCGCTGTCCACGCCTTTGACGTTGTAGGCGGGGACGACGGCACCGAGCACCAGCGGGATGTGCAGGATGGGCCCGCCCTTCGCCGCGGCGAGTTCGCTGTCTTTCATCGGCGTGTCTGACGCGCCGAAATCGACTGTGGCTGCGCTAATTTGCTGAACGCCCCCACCGGATCCGATTGATTGGTAAGCGACTTGGACGCCGTCGGTGGTGCTGTAGTCCTTCGTCCATATCGACATCACCGGGGCCACAAATGTAGAGCCCGCTCCCGACAACGTGTTCGCGGCTCCGTCCAGTTTCTTGATGGGCAGACGATAGTCGGGTGTGGTGGCGAAGTTTTGGCCGCAGATCTGGCCGGCCTGCGCGGCCTGGGTGGTGTTTTGGCCTACATTGTTGGTGCTTCCGCATGCAACTACGGCACTGACGAGAAGTGCGGCATTGGCCGCACTCGTGAGGGCTTTCGTGATCATCGATCCTCCACTCAAACGTGTTTCGAATGTTGCGGCCATGTCAGCTGCCGGTGTAATCACAAGGCCGCCGAGACAAGAATGAGCAGTGGTCATCGTGCTGCCGAGTTGAGCCATCGGGCCCCAGCACCTCTGAGAGATGCTGCGGCGCGGCCTGATTAACTCGGTGATACACCCATGAAGCACGGCGTTCGCCGTCGAGTAGGCCACAGCTCTGCTGATCGCTCACGGGCAACCGCGACTTCGACACGGTTCGATATTGATCGCTGTCGAATCCGCGATCAAGCAAACAGTGGGTTAACAGGTGACGGGGTGAAGCGCAAGAGCCGATGGCGAGATCCGCCAATCATCATCCCTATCTTGACCTATCGTCGGTCACTCAGTAATTATTGACTTAATTATGATTGAGCTATCTAAGGATGCGCTTCGCCGAGTTCAGGTCCACGCCGCTTTGGCGGACCCGGGGCGGCTAGTGATCGTCGATCGATTGATGCTTGCGGACTCGTCACCGTCCGAGCTCCAAGCCGTGCTGGAGATGTCATCTAGCCTGATCGCGCACCATCTTGGAGTTCTGGAGGGTGCAGGCATCGTGCGCCGTGTCCGCTCGGAGGGGGATCGACGTCGCAGCTATCTGCAGCTCATTCCTGAGTCGCTGGACTTGTTGCTGCCCTCAACGTCCCGGCGTGCCAAGCGGGTGGTGTTTGTGTGTACCCAGAACTCGGCGCGCAGCCAATTGGCCGTTGCTGTATGGAATCGCCGTAGTTCACTGCCCGCAACATCGGCCGGGACTCGTCCCGCCAAGAAAATACACCCGTCGGCAGTTGCCGCGGCAAGGCGTCACAAGCTGTTGATGCAGCCCCAGGTCCCGCGCCATCTAGACGAGGTTGTCAAGCCTAGCGACGTGATCATCGCCGTCTGCGATAGTGCGCATGAGGAACTGCCCGCGGACAGCCGGCGCCTGCATTGGTCCATTCCCGACCCGGTGCGTACCGGCCGGACGGGCGACTTCGACCGGGTCGTCGATGAATTGACCGTTCGCATCGATCATGTGGCCCCAACCTTGAGGCCGCGCTAAATACATTCCGTCGCAGCGTATTCCACTAATAGTCTGGAGGCTAACCACGATGCGATCTTCACCTAAGCTTTTTGCCGCCATGAGCTTGCTGGCTGCTATGTCGCTGGTGGTCGCCGGGTGCGCTAAAGACAAAGTCGCGCCGTCATACGCCACCTCAGTGGTTGTGGAGTGCAGTGGCAAGCAGGCGTTGAAGGCCAGCGGCTCCAGCGCGCAAGCAAACGCCATGACCCGGTTCATCAAGGCCTACGAAAACGCTTGCCACGGACAAACGCTCACCTACACGTCCAACGGCTCGGGCGCCGGGGTGAGCGAATTCATCTCAGGTGTGACCGATTTCGGTGGGTCGGACTCACCGCTGGCCGGGGGCGAGTACGACATGGCCAGGCAGCGGTGCGGTTCGGACGCCTGGGATCTGCCGGTGGTGTTTGGTCCGTTGGCCATCACGTACAACCTCGATGTCGTTGACAGGCTTGTGCTCGACGGCCCCACGCTGGCAAAGATCTTCAATGGGACGATCACCCGGTGGGATGATCCGGCAATCAAGGCGCTCAACGACAGGATGCCTTCGGAGCCCATTCACGTGGTATTCCGCAGTGACGCGTCGGGAACAACCGACAATTTCCAGCGCTATCTTGACGCCGCTTCGGGCGGGGCATGGGGCAAGGGAACCGGCAAAGTGTTCAGCGGTGGGGTCGGGCAGGGTGCCAAAGGTAATGAAGGTACGTCGGAGCTGGTCAAGCACACCGAAGGCGCGATTAGCTACAACGAATGGTCGTTCGCTCAAGCGCAGCGATTGTTCGCCGCCAGGATCGTGACCTCCGCCGGACCGGATTCGGTGGCCATCGACGCGAACTCGGTCGGCAAGGCCATCGCTGGTACCAGCATCACGGGCCAAGGCAACGACCTGGTGCTAGATATGTCGTTGGTCTACAAACCAGTCGGGCCCGGGGTCTACCCAATCATGTTGGCGACCTATGAACTGGTCTGCTCCAAATACGCTGACGCACAGACCGGGCTGGCGGTGCGGGCGTTCCTGCAGTCCACCCTTGGCCCTGGGCAAGCCGACCTGGAGGACTTCGGATACTTCGCATTGCCCGGCCAGTTCCAGGAAAGAGTGCTCAAGGCCGCCAACGCCATCCGCTGAATGCCGACCAGATGATCATGATCGAAAATCGAAGTGCCGCAGCATCTCCGTGACAACTACTTAAACGGCAGGAGCCGATCCTTCATGACTCACCGTCATATCGTCGCCGTCGGCGGCAGTGATGCCGGCATCAGCGCGGCACTTCGAGCCCGCGAACTCGACCCCGAATCCAATGTCACCGTGGTCGTCGCCGACGCCTATCCCAACTTCTCCATCTGCGGGATCCCGTACTACGTCTCCGGTGAAGTCACGCACTGGACCAACTTGGCCCATCGCACCGCCGCCGACCTGGCCGCCACCGGCATGCGGGTACTCACCGACACCCGCGCCACCGGCATCAATGTCGAGGAGCACACACTCGACCTACTGGACTCCACGGGTATGCCGCGGCAATTGCCCTACGACGCTCTGATCGTGGGGACCGGCGCGATAAGCGTCCGGCCGCCCATCCGGGGCCTCAGCGGCCCCGACGCGTTGGGCCCCGCCGATGGCGTGCACTTGCTGCACTCCATGGGTGACACCTTCGCCGTCATGGATTCGCTACAAGAACGCCAGCCCACGACCGCCGCGATCGTAGGCGCCGGCTATATCGGCCTCGAAATGGCCGAAGCCCTTACCTCGCGCGGCATCCGCGTCTCGCAGATCGAAGCGTTGCCGGAGGTCTTGCCCACCGTCGATCCGGAACTCGGCGCCCTAGTGCACGCCGAACTCGAACGTAACGGCGTCGAAGTCCTGACCAATACCGCCGTCACCGCGATTAGTCGAAGCGATACTGGCGGACTCACCATTACCGCCGACCACGACGGCCGACCTGTCTCGCGCACAGTCGATTTCATTCTGGTCGTCGTCGGCGTTCGCCCAGACACCGAACTTGCCGCCGATGCCGGCGCAGACCTCGGCGTCAAAGGCGCCATCGTCGTCGACGAAGCCATGCGAACCAACCTGTCCGACGTCTTCGCGGCCGGCGACTGTGTACACACCCACCACCGACTCCTTGGCATCACCTGGCTCCCGCTGGGCACCACGGCTCACAAGCAAGGTCGCGTAGCGGGCGAGAATGCGCTCGGCGGTGATGCCCGCTTCGCGGGCAGTCTCGGAACCCAGGTCGTCAAGGTCTTCGACCTTGTTGCCGCCCGCACGGGTCTTCGCGAACACGAAGTCGTCGCCGCAAATCGCGGCTGGGTGCCTGCAACTAGCCAATCGAGTCCCGACGACCACAAGGCCTACTACCCGGGTGCCACGCCCATCCACATCCGCATCACCGGCGATGAGCAAAGCGGTCTCCTGCTAGGTGCTCAACTAGTGGGACACCGTAGCGCTGAAATCGCCAAGCGCGTCGACACTTACGCCACCGCACTGTTCCATACGATGACCGTCGACCGCCTCAGCGAACTCGACCTCTCCTACACGCCCCCGCTCGGATCGCCGTGGGATGCCACTCAAATGGCGGCCCAAACGTGGGTACGTCAGCATCGTCCCGCGATGCCCAGCACGACCGAATCGCGATCTACGCATGCACACTAACCGACGCACCAAGATCGGCCTCATCGTCGGCACAACCGTGCTCGTTGCCGTCATCGTTGCAGCCCTGGGCATTTCGGCTTTCATCAAGGATCACGACAACGAACCTGTGACAGTGCTGCCGTTTACCGACCTCAAGGGCCCCAACGGCGTGGCGGTCGGCAGCACCGGCGAGGTCTATGTTGCCGACGAACTCGGCGGCCAAGTACGCAAACTGGCCCCGGGTTCGACCACCCAGGTCGCGATACCGTTCGATATCCCCAGCCCTGAAAATCCCAACGGTGTCGGCCTGGATCCGGTGGCCATCGCCGTGGGACCCGCCGGTGATATCTACGTCGTTGACGGCCACAATGATCGGGTACTCAAACTGGCCGCCGGGTCCACGACGCCGACCGTGCTGTCGCTTGCCGACCTCGCCGACCCCAACGGCGTCGCGGTGGACGGCTCAGGCAACGTCTACATCGCCGAATCACACGTCCGCACCCCACGCGTGCTGAAACTGCCAGCAGGCGCCACTGCACCAACCGTGCTCCCGCTCACTGATGTCAAATTCCCCAAGGGAGTCGCGGTCGACGGCGCAGGCAATGTATACGTCAGCGACAGCGGCAACAACCGAATCCTCAAGCTGGCTAACGGATCCGGTGCCCAAAGCATGTTGCCATTCACCGGACTCAATGGCCCCAGGGGAATCGCCGCCGACAAAGCAGGAGATGTCTACGTCGCCGACCGGGGCAACAGCCGGGTGCTCAAACTAGCGGCGGGGGCAACCTCCCAGGAGGTCGTACTGTCCGCTGGACAGTACGACCCCGCCGGTGTTGCCGTCGACACCGCAGGCAACATCTACATCGCAGATCTACACAATCACCAGGTGTTAAAACTGGCGGCGCACTCTTGACACCGTCGACGCCCAGCACCAAATATTCGGGGCGGCCCGCACCCTAGATCTTCAGCTGCCGTTGATCGACACCTTCACCCCGACCGATCCGCGCCAATTCCCCACGCTGCCACAAGATCCCACTGGATTAATCGCCAAGACTCTGCCGCTGCCCGCCGACCAGGCCACCCCCACCTCGGGTGCCTATCCCCCGGTCGGGGCCCTGCATCTGGATGAGGATCCGGTCCACACCGGGCCTGCGTTGACTGCAGCCGGCGTCGACGACGTGTCGATCAATCTGGACACCCTCTATCAGGCGAAAGACCCAACCGCCGCGCAAGCCCTGGCCAGCACGCTGGCCGATGCCGCCGCTGCCACACCGGGAGCTCAAGACGCCGCCTCAGCGCCGGGGATGCCCCAAAGCCACTGCACCCGCGTGGCCGGCTCTAACGGTCTGGTCCCGCGCTACTGGTGCTTAGCTAGCGCCGGTCGCTACACCATCAAAACCATTGCCCGACAACTAGATAAGGCACAGCAACAACTCTCGGCCCAGTACCGCCTAGTGGGCGACTGACCCTCCATGTGTGGTTGCTGGATGCTCCAGCGGGTCGGTAGTGCTAGCGATAGTGGCCACGTGTTCAAGCATTGGTGATGGCCGGCGGGTTCTGCCTGTTTCTGACCGCTATCGGGGCCTTGGCCTGCTCCGTATAGCCGCATAAATACAGCAGTAAGCTACGGCTCTCCGCGTGACGCACCAGCATCATCGCCGCCGATTGTCTGCAGATTCACTCACGATCGACCCCGCGCAGCGTATGCCATATCGCGCTATATCGACTGTTCAAGGTGCTCTATTGCGTTGGCGCAGGTGTGCCGACCTCACCCGCTCGTACAAAAATCTGAACATATTGCGATGCTACGTGTTGATATGGTTGTATACGTAGCATCAGCTCGGACACGGAGGTCGCCGAAATGTCACTGCAGCACTACCACCTAGGACTCGCAGCCCCGCATGCCCCTTCGGCGCCGGTGGCCACGCCGCAGCGGCGCCCCGCGCCGACCGCACGGCCCGAAGACGAGGTCACCGTGGTCACCGGCCCACGCCGCGCGCCCCAGGACGAAGTCACCCTGGTCGTCGACCCGCGTCGTGCACCGCTGTTCCGCACCCCTGCCCCTATGCCGGCAGCAGGACCGCACCCGTGGCCCGGCGGCCCGCAGTTCCCGCCCGCCGGATGGGCCCCCGCGCAGTACCCGATTCCCGGTCGGCGGCGCAACACTCGCCGCACCTGGGCGATCACTGCTGCTGCGACAGCCGCGACGCTGGTCATCGCAGCTACGGCAGTGGCGTTGACGGCCGGCGACACCGGCCAGTCGAGTAGCGCCGGCGCCACGACGACACCTGTGGCCGCCACCCCATCACCGTCGACGACCACGCCGGCGCCCGCCCCGATCGTGCCGGTCACTGCGCTGCCCGGGTTGCTGTCCGACCCGGCTGCCCTCAACGCGATTGTCGGCAGCCCCGCGATGGCCCTGCAGCAGACGGTGAATCGTATGGACGATCCCAAATCCGACACCCCCGACTGCCTGGGCACCTACCACCCGATCGAGCAAGCGGCGTATCAGGGCAGCGGCTGGATCGCCATGCAAGGGCAGCTGCTGCACGAGAGCGGGACCGCGCAGTGGAAGCACGTCGTCATTCAAGGCGTGGTCAGCTTTCCCACGGCACAGGCCGCCGCCGATTTCGTCACCACACAACACAACAGTTGGTCCAAGTGCCAGGGCAAACCGGCCACGGCCAACTACGAGGATGGCCCCGAGACCTACGTCATCAATGCGGTCAAGTTCCAAACTGGCATCCTCACAGCCCAGATGATCCAAGAGGGCGGTGGCGGTTGGCGCTGCCAGCATGCGCTGAACGCGCGTAACAACGTCGTCGCCGACGTCGCGGCCTGCGGGTTCGCTCCTGACGACCAGGCGACGGCGATCGCCGCGGCCATCAACGGCCGAATCGAGGCGTGACGCCAGCGCGGCGCTACGCCGCCTCGGACGCCGCACACGTAACAAACGTTGCATGATGCGCCCAGCAATCGGAGCACACGCAAGCGACGTACTCGCTGCAGCCGTCCGCCGCACTGATCGTGATCCGCTGAGTCCCAGCCTTGCGCGCAAAGGAGAGCGGTAGCTGTTCGGCAATGCGCGCAGTAAAGTACAGCATGGTGCGATATCTATTATCGCAGTCGTGGTAGCGTTTACGTAGCAGTAGCAGCGACGCGCAATGTTGGAGTGACCACATGGAGACCGCCCGAAACACGTCACAGCCACCGCTAGCTGTGGAGCCCATCCGCGCCCACCCGGCGTTGGTGATTAAAGCAGAGAATCAGACGTACACCCTGAGTCCCCGCGAAGCGCCAATCGTGATCGGCCGTGAATTTCCGGCTCAGGTCACTATCAGCGATGACCGCATCTCGCGCACCCACCTGCGCATCGACCACACCCCTGGCGGGTGGATCGGAGCCGACCAAAGCAGCAACGGCACCTTCATCAACGGCATCCGCCAGTCCACCTTTGCCATCCGCGAGGGCATGACCATCCAGCTCGGACATCCCCAGGGCATCACGGTGGCCTTCGGCTTTGCCGCCGCGAATCAGGCAGAGCCCGACGACGACGATGACGGGTACGACCCTGAACAGACCCTGGTCACCGACCCGGGGGTAGCACGCGCCGGCGCCGCGGTGGCCGCTCGCCGCGAGGAACTCAAGCTGACCCAGCGTTTCATGGCCCGCGAGGGAATCGTCAACGCGGGCGCCCTCATTGACTTCGAGAAGGGGCGGCGTTGGCCACGCAGAGCCACCCTGGCCAGAATCGAAGACGCGCTGCAATGGCCGCACGGCACCATCGAACGGATTCGCCGCGGCGCCAACATCGACGACACCGAGCGCACCGAGGTGCTGACCAATACGGTGCGCGCGCCATTGATGGCCCAGGCCGTAGAAGTTGCGCTGACGACGATCAACTCAGCGATCACCGCACTGCCGCAAGACGTCACCGATCCCGGCTTTAGCGCCCGCGCCGCAACTATCTTGGCCGATTTGCGCACACTCGAGTCTGTGGCAGCCAATGCCGCACACACCGCCAAGGGAGCTCCCGAAGTCGCGCTGGGGTTGAGCTCGGTCCGCAGGTGCTACAAGGACCTCATGCTGCGGGCCGCCCGCGCGCCCGGCGCCACGTTGGGTCAACGGCTGTATGCGGCCAGATATCGCGCGGAACTGACCGTCGAAGAAACCGCCTACGCAGCCGACGTGCCGGTCGAGGCCGTCGCCGCCGCCGAGGCCGAAGTGCCGTTGGACGCCAACACCGCAGCCGCGCTCTCAGGTGCACTTGCCGTGCTCACCCGCCGCTAACTTCTGCCCGCACTACCACCATCGGATGTGGACGTCGGGCCAGCCGAGACGCTGCGATGCGGCGACGGCGAATCTCCCGTTACGTGGCGCGACGATAACGCCGCTGATTGAGGCCAGCCTGCAACGAGGAACTGGCCGGCCTATGGTCCGTGCCGGCCGCTGCAGCGTGTTTATTCGCCACTAGGACAGCATCACGCTGCGTCTAGTCGGCCCTAGCGCTTCATCTACAGCCCATGATTTCGGGCTATGCAGAGCACACATACTCCAATCCCACTGCGCTATCCAAGCAGCTATACGACTCTGAACTGCTATTTCGCCCCTGCTACGTCATCATTCCATGTCGCTACGATTCCGCTGGCATGCGCTACGACTCTTGTGGTTGAATACGTTGCATCAAGGGCACGTATTAGAGCGGGTCCTACGGTAAGGAGTCCAGACCATGACTCAGACCATCCCTTCGCACCAGCACCGCGGCTACCCCGGATACGGCACGCCCTATCAACGACCGTGCGAGCCGGCAGCCCCAGCTTTTGCCCCCCACCCGGGCATCAGCACCGCAGGTCGCCCCGGCCAGCTATGGGGATCGCCCGCCGCGCCGCCCGCTTTTAGCCGCCCCATACCGGCGATCGTGCCGCCTGCCGCCGGCCCCTGGGGCCCACCGAACACCTGGCCCGGCCCCAGTGGCTGGCCGATGCCGCCGGTCAACGCCGCCAAGCGCAAGACGCAGTGGTGGCTGGTTGGCGCGGCGGGGGTTGCCACGGTGGCCACCGTCATCACCGCGACCGTCGCGATGGCGGGCTTGGCCGACCACAACGGATCGGCCACCACCGCAGCTAGCGGTGTCCCGGTCCCCGCCCCTCCGGTCACGTCGTCTCTCGCGCCGCAGACCACCGTTGCGGCGCCGGCGCCAGGAAATACCGGCTCGCTCGTCGACGATGAGACTCTGCCCACACTGCTTCCCGACGTCGCTACCGTCGGCCAGGTCATGGGTGGAGTACGGCTTGAGGCCATCGACAGGCTGTCTGGGTCGGGCATGTTCAACGACCAACCCAACCCGCCCGAGTGCGCAGGTCTCGTCGTGCCCGTATCCAGCGTGGCCTACTCCCGTTTCGCGCCGCGCACCACGCTCGTGCAGGCCCTGCGCGATCAAAATAAAAACCTGGTGCACACCGTCTTCAACGGGGTGACGACGTTCTCGACGCAATCCGCGGCCACAGCGTTCGTCAACCAGCAAGCAGGCACCTGGCAGGGTTGCCGCGCGAACCCAATTGTGTTGACCCCCAAGAACGACAAGCCGATGACGTGGACCGTCAGGGACGTCGCCCAGCGCGGCGACACCCTCACCGCGAGCACCGCCCTGCAGAACAGCAGCACGCTATGCCAGCGCGCCCTTACCGCCAAACGCAACGTCGTCATCGACATAACGACCTGCAGCGAGAACCCCGGCGATACGGCCGCGACCCTCGCGGCGCAGATCTCGCAGCGCCTTGGCCAGTCGAGCTAAGCCCCCACCCCTGAACAGCCCGGGCACGCCGTCACGCCGTGCGCCAACACGACCGGAGGTTGCATCCCATGTCAGATCTGCATCAGCGCGGAGTCGGATACCCCTACGCCTCGGCAGCTGCATCGCCCTCGCCGTGGCAGCCTTCGCCGTGGGCACCCCAGCGCACGGACGAGCGCCGGCCGGCCTTCACCGCACACCCGGTCGGGGCACCCGCGCCGTTCACCGGCTGGACGCCGCCCTCGTCTTCCGCTCCTCCGTGGCCCGCTCAGTGGGCGCCGGGCGCCTACCCGCCGCCCGGGCGGCCGCGGCGCACATCACGCACGTACGCGATCGTCGGCGTCGCCGCCGCCGCCGTGGCGATGTGCGCAGTAGTGGCCGTGATCGTCACGGGATCAACGCCGTCACAGCCCGCACCCCAAGGCAGCGACACCACCACGGCACCGGCATCACCAAGCCTGCCACCGCCCTCGCCCGCCCCCACCATCGCGGTCAACGCGCTGACCGGCCTGCTACCAGATCCGGCGGCCATCAACGCGATCATGGGCACCAGCGCGATGGTGCTCGTGCCCGATCCGGCGCCCGACAAAATGTGGACCGCCGATATCGATCGGCCTGACTGCCTCGGGACCTATCACCCGGCCGAATTGGCGAACTACCAAGGCAGCGGCTGGATTGCAGTGCAAACTCAGATGCTTCGCGAGCCCGGTGAGAACTGGACGCACTCCGTGAGCCAAGCGGTGATCAGCTTCGCCTCGGCGCAAGCCGCAACCGATTTCGCTTCCCAGCAGGGCGCCAAGTGGCAAAGGTGCATGGGCGTAGCTGCGACCGTCACCGACACCACCAGCCACGAACGCTACACGTTCACAGTCGACCGCGTAGACAACCAAAACGGCACGCTCACAGCGCGTTTCACCTATGAGGGTCTGGCTGGTTGGGGATGTCAGCGCGCGTTGACCGCGCACAACAACGTCGTGATCGACGTTCGGGCATGCAGTGACGCTCCGACCGACCAGGCCGCCAAGATTGCAGCCTCCATTGCAGGGCGTGCGGCATGAGCGGCCCAGCGATGCGCGTCGCCGAGACCGCCAACCGCTGGCAAAGGATGCTTAATTGGCGAACACTGGTCTTTCTCTCACCGCTCTACATCGCCGGACGCAGCGGTATTAACTCGATGTTTCCGTCCGCAGCCCCAACCACGGCGGCCCCCCTGTGGGCATGGTGGTCATTCGCCCTGACCACCCTCGCTATATCCGTGGCGGTGGTCTGGTTTCTCCTCAAGAGGATAAATAGAGCCACCCCGGCCGATCGCCGCCGCGTTTGGGGCGTACTGCTTGCCGTGATCATGCTGTGGGCTTCATCGACGACGGCCTTGCCGACGTGATGACCCACCTGTCTCACGCTCACTCCATCTGGGTGGAGATCGCCGCTTACGTGATCAGCCTTCTTAGTGCGCTGGGTCTCTTCGCGGCCGGCCTGTGGGCCGGTGGGGCACGTTTTCACGACCGCGAAATTCGCTGACCCAAACGGATATTGCTGTGACAAACATCCGGCCCTTAAAAGCAGACACTGGCCTGTGCGAGTACGAGGACCGCACAAGTGGTTCAGCGCCTATAGCGGCGAACGAGAGGCCGCCGCCATCTGCACCAACTGCCCCATCATCGTCAGCTGCGCCCAGCGCGCTCTGAAACTGGGCGTCACCGACGGCGTGTGGGCATCAGTCCCGCTACCCGGCTCCCGAAATGCCGACGCTCTCCAACAGGCCCGCGCGCGTCTGCAGGAAGTGATCGACCGCTACCAGCGCCAGCCTGCGGAATGGCAGCGCCGGTCCCTGCAGATTCGCCAGGCCGTGCACTTCGCCGCCACCCAACGCGAACAACGCCGCCGCCACGCAGCAGCGGCCACCCGCCACGCGCCCGTGGCATCCCCAGCCCTCACGGAGCGAGCCAGTGCCTAGCACCAGCGCGGCCACCCGCATCCTGCGCGACGATCTGCTCGCCCAATTACGCAGTGCGCAACGCCCCCTGACCACAGCACACCTGCGCGGTCACGCCCCAGCGGTACCCGTCGCCGGCACCGCCGAGTACTGCCCTCCCATCCAGGAACAGATCTACCGCGTCTGCGCTCGTGAACGCCAAGGCCTCGTCAAACGAGGATCCACCCCAGGCCGCGACGTCACGTGGCTGCCGGCCCCAAATCCCGCCGACCGCGAAATCGCCGCCCTAGAAGCCACTTTCACCGACTCCACCACGGCGCAGCGCGCCGACCGCCCCGCCATCGCACGCGCCAGCGAACATCTCAGCGGCCACGGGCTCGCAGGTGCTGATCCACTGTGCCGACCTGTTGGCGCACACATCAGCAGGGCACTGGAGCGCTGCCTCGCCAATCGGCCGACTGACAACCTAGACCCCTTACACCGACAACACAGCGAAAGGAGAAGCGGCACTTCCGCGCCCGGCCAAAGCCAGGAGTTTCCGCGCCGCAACAAACAGATGCCCTCGCCTCACGCCTGCTCACCGCTCCGACTGAGTCGACGCCAGCCAATGTGGCATACGCTTCGCTGCTTAGGCGCACAGCGACCCAAGACCTCGGTGACGCTGCGCACAATCCGGTACTGGCTGATGATGCATTCGGGTCCCAATTCGCCGAGTTTCGCATATTCCCGTTGCGCCGCGGCGCTGGCAGCGAAAGTAAGGTGGCATAGATGATTTCACCGTGCCGCCAGAGCTATCGGGGTGTCGCCGCCTTCGCACTGGCTTGCGTGATCATGACGTGGGCGTGTTCACACGTCCTTAGCGGACAGCCGCGCGCGCTGTCGGCTCGAGACAGTGCGGCCCCGACCGTGGCCCCGACAGATCTCGACAAACTGCTGCTGTCGGACGAACACATCAGCGACATCGTCGGCGCCGGCCCGCTGGCGACCTTCCACACCTATTCGACAATCACCCCGGCCGATGCCAGCGAGACCTTCTCAGATCCGAGCTGTGCCGAAGCAGTCTGGAACACCATGTGGACCGCCTACGACGGCTCTGGCTACACCGGAGCGCTCGGACACGGGTTGCGCGAGCCCGGCGACCGGCATACCCATTCCGTCGACCAAGGAGTGGTCGCGTTTCCCACCGCTGATGCAGCCACCCTATTCGTCGCGCGCGTGACACTGGCCTGGCAGCACTGCGCCGACGCCCATTTCAGCGACACCGGGCCCACCGGGCCGCCGCCGAACACCCGAACCGATTGGTACACAGTGGGATATCCGACAATTTCCGATATCTCAACACTCGTCATCCACCCGGAAGGCAAGGGTGAACAGACCAACGTACGCGCAATCACCTCACGCTCCAATGTCGTCATTGACGTCGCTGCACAAGGCCCCGCCATGGTCACCGACAAGATGGTGACGATCGCGAACGCGATCGCCGCCAAGCTACCCCACTAAATTACGACCTCGCCAAGGCCGCCGCCGAGGAAGATGCCCCCCGCCCCGAGGAGGACGCTCCGCTGTTGACCTCCTCCCGCGACTGAAGGTCGCGGGAGGACCTATGCCGCTTGCGCGTCATCGGTCCCCCAGGGTGGCCAGCGCGCGTGACCACTGGTCGTTGAGCCGCTCGAGTTCTTCGAAATGCCATGGGGCGGGCTGGGATTGGTGTCTGTTGGCTTCATCGGTACGCAGGTGCGTATAAACCTTGCGCACAATTTTGCGTTCCAGGCACCGCAGGGCTTTGGCGTGTGTGTCACCGGCGTCGCGGCGCCGACGGTAGTAGTCGGCGCCGGAGCCGCCCCGCAGTTGGGTGAAGGCGATGCGGAACAGCGCGGCGTTGAGTTGACGGTTGCCGCAGCGGCTACCGCGCAGCCGCACTTGGCTGCCTCCCGAGGTGTGTGGGATGGGGGCGAGGCCGGCGTGGCGGGCGTAGGCGGCTTCGCTGCGGAACCGGTGCACGCCGGCGGTTTCTCCGATGAGTTTGGCGGCGGTGAGTTCGGCGCAGCCAAACAGCGTCAAAAGTGAGGGCGCCGCGGCGCGCACGCGCACGGCGATACGGCGTTCCAGGGCGTCGATTTCGTCGGTGAGCCTGGCGATGTCGGTCAACTCGTCGTAGGCCAGCTCCGCGAGCAAGCCGGGCTGGGTGGCCAGCCAGCTCCGCAGCGCTTGACGTGGAAGCTCGTGGTCGAGCCTCATCCGTTTGCTGGCGTGGGGTGGGTCGAGTTCGTGCACGCGCCACATCAACCGATTCATGGTCGCGCGCCGGTACTGGACCAGGTGCTCGCGGCGATCGACGAGCAGCTTCAATTCCCGCGAGGTGTCGTCGTGGCTGGCCACGGGCAGGTCCGGTTCGCGCAGCACCGCGCGCGCCACGGCCAGGGCATCAATGGGGTCCGACTTGCCCCGGGTGCGGGCCGAGGCACGGGTGCGGGCCATTAGTTGGGGTGGCACACGCACGACATGTTGTCCTGCGTGGAGTAAGTCGTTTTCTAGTCGCGTGCTGAGGTTGCGGCAATCCTCCACCCCCCAGACCAAGTCGCCCCTGAAAGTGTCGCGGGCCCAGCTCAGTGCCTCGAGGTGCCCGTCGGTGGTTGCCGCCACGGTAATTTCTGCCAGCTTTCGGCCGACGCTGTCGACACCGACGAAGGTGTGGGTGGCCTTGTGTGCATCGACACCGATCACGACATCCATTGGCACCACCTTGTGCAGCAGGAACGCCGGCCGCGTTGCGGCCGCTCACCGCGCTTGTGGTGTGCGCGTGAGACACCACAAGCCCCTCCCCCGCCTGGAGCCGGCAGTATTCGCCTTAGCGCGCCGAGGCGCGCACTACTGGCCTAAGCCAGGCCTCAGGTGTTGCAAGCATCCGGCCGCCGCGCGTGGCGGTCGCGACACTTGCGAGTGGCGTACTACTTTCGGTTCGGCCATCCCATCCCTCAGAAGAACGTGCCGGCAGTACCGCAAACAGCCCAGCCGCGGGGGCGGCGGCAGTACTACGTGGAGCCAGACATGCACCCGTCGGGACGTCTCGATGGTATCGCAGGTGCCTCGCGCACAGAACGGCGTATCAGAAGAAATCAATGTACGTGCGGGCGCTGCCTTTTCGCCATAACTCGGTCGCAAGACGTCACCCGCCAGGCGCTCCCACCCGCACAATTCACCTTTGGTAAAGAGCGTTCGGCATATATCGGTAGTCTGATCCGGTGGCGATCTTCGGTCGAAAGACGGCGCGCCAGCGCCTCCGGAGAGCTACCCGGGAATCATTGTCGATGCCGGCCTTCAGCTCTCCTGTCGATTGCTCCCCGTGGGTGATCGGTGGGCTTTGGCCTGCCGAACTGTCGACGGTGACAGACGAAACCGCCACGCTCGCAGAGTATCTCGAGAAAGACCTGCAACGAATCACCGGCAGCGCCAACAAACAGCTGGGGATGGTCAAGCGAGCGGGACTCACCGATGTGGGCTGGCGCGCGGCAGAGGCTCGCGTGATCGACGAAGCCCGTGCGCGTGCCGTTCGGCGCGTCGAATCGACGATTCGCCAGCTGGAGATGATGAAGGCTCAGGTACGCGCGCGACGCCAAACCGCACAGGTCGCGCGACGTTTCAGCACGGCCGACCTGGAAAAGACGCAAGTCATCCCCGCGGTCCCGGCGGCGGAACCCGATGTGGTTGCGCCGGCGATCGACGAAACCCAAGTCATCCCGGTGGTCCCGGCTACAGAGCCCGTCGTCAGTGATCGGACGCTCGACCAGACGCAAGTCATACCGGTCGTCACCGCCGAGCCTGTCACCGCCGAGCCCGTTGCTGAAGAGCCGGCAACCGAGATCTCCGCGGACGACGACCTCGATTCTTCCGGGGGCCGGCATCGAGCTCCTTCCGAGGATGCCACGGTGGACGTCGCTATCCCGGTGCAACCGGAAGTCCGGGAACCGGAACCCGAGCCGGTGGCTGTCAGCGAGCCGGAGGCCGTCAACGAGCCGGAGCCCGAGCCGGTGGCCGTCAGCGAACCGGAGCCCGAGCCCGAGCCGGAACCCGAGCCGGAGGCTGTCAGCGAGCCCGAGCCCGAGCCGGTGGCCGTCAGCGAACCGGAGCCCGAGCCGGAACCCGAGCCCGAGCCCGAGCGCGAACCGGAGCCGGAACCGGAACCGGAACTCGTGGAAGCCCCGGCGGCCGCAGTCAACGCCGAATCCGATTCCGAACGATTGCACCGGCTGTTAGCGTTCGTCGTCCGGCAAGACCCCGGGCTGAACTGGGCAGTCGGCGATCTCGCGGACGGCA
Source organism: Mycobacterium sp. 050128 (assembly GCF_036409155.1). Taxonomy (NCBI): domain Bacteria; kingdom Bacillati; phylum Actinomycetota; class Actinomycetes; order Mycobacteriales; family Mycobacteriaceae; genus Mycobacterium; species Mycobacterium sp. 050128. The sequence goes on from NZ_JAZGLW010000007.1 coordinate 28,624, forward strand.
CGACGCTGTTGGTCACCGATCTTGCCCACGGGTGGATTCCGCCCGGAATCACGCTTCCGGTGGGCGTGCGATTGTTGGCGCCCGGGCGCCAGACCGGCAAAGCCTCGGCACTGCTCGGTGAGGCGATCCGGACCGCCACCTACACGCCCGGCGATCGGGTCGGCCGGGCGACCGACTTCGCCGCGACCGAATCGTCGGTGCAGGCCCGCGAACTGCCGGCGGTCGAGGATATCTCATGGGAACTGGGTCGAGTCACGCACTGGCGCGACGGACTGCCGCGGTTAGTGCACACCCTGGCCAAAGCCGCGACTGCGGGAACGGGTGTCGTAGAAGAGGAAGCCGACCTGCTGCGCGTTCATCTCGACACGGCCCGTTATCAGCTGCTGAGCCAGTATCCGGATGTGGTGCCCGCGCTGTTGCTCAACTGCCTGTTGTTGGCCGCCACCGAAAGCAGCGTGGCCGGCGATGCGACGTCGGCGAACTATCACCTGGCGTGGTTCCAGAAGCTCGACGAACCGCCGGCCAGCCAGTGGACTGCCGAGACCTGACGGCACTCGCCGGCCGTAGCGCGGGTTCTTCGCGGCAGAACAGGTAGTCCATTACGCATGCGCACGACGCCGGTCACTTCGTAGATTTTTATTGACGGCCGGACCCGCCGGGCGCGAATCCCTCTCAGGTGATCGAAATGCTAGCCATCCCGAAAACAGTGGTGCTACATCGTGATACCGCTGCAGCCACGCAACCCAGCCATGCGGCGGTCGCAACATCAGGCGCCGCGCAAGCACACAACCTCACCAAAGTGGCACCGGAACCTGTGCTCATCACCGAACGCCAGGTCACGTTCGCAACCGCGGCTGCCCTCGGGGCACTCCAGCCCCTCACCACCCCGCGCCCTGGGCGTGTCACCCTCTGGCAGCGGTTGGTGCGGAGCGTCAGCGTCGAGCGTGAGCCGCGCCGCCGGTACCCGCCACGCAGGACCAGCTACTTCGAGCAGGCGGCGACGGCCCGTGAGATGGACCGACTGTGAACGAGCTTCTGATGGTCGCAGAAGGCGTTGTGCTGATCGTGGTCAGCATCGGAGTCCACCACCTCTCCGCATGGTTGGAACGCTGGGATTACGAACGCCATTGCGAGGATTGAGTTGGCCGGCAGCGGATTTCGGCAGTTTGGAGTCTTACGATTCTTCTAGGCCGCGTGTGAAGGTCAGAGAGCTAGCCTGGTGCTGCGGTGGGGATCCCCAATTCGGCTGCCGCTGCGAGCATCCGGGCGTCATAGGTGATCACCGTACGTAGGGTGTCGCCGGCACGCTGTGCGGCAACGAGGTGAATGGCGTCGAGACTGCGAAGGGTTAGTGGCTGCAACGTGCCTGCGTCGTCGAGTAACTGTCGGCTCAGCGTGATGATGTCCAAGCCGTGCAGGAGGTCGCGTGCGTGACCAATGGCTTGGGGCCCGTTCGGGAAGACTGCCCGTATCAGTTCAGTGCGCGCCAGGGCTGCTGAGAACAGGGTGTCGTGGCGTTGCTCAGCGAGGAAGTTTTGCAGCGCTACCGATTCCGCCTCGACGACAACGAGTTTCACCAACGCGGACGTGTCCAAATAGATTCGCATCTGGCTAGCGTTCATCGTGCCGTAGTTGTTCTAGAGCCTCAGTGGGACTGTGCGGGTAACTCTGCGGCTCAAGGTCGTCGGCCTTCAAAGGACGAGCCGCCAACACAACCTCGCCGGAGTTGACGAGGTCTTGCCATGGATCCCCTGTAACGGGCACGAGACGCGCGACCGGGCGGCCGCGGTCAGTTATCTCGATCGACTCCCCCGCTGCGACGTCCTCAAGGTACTTGCTGGCGTTCTGCCGAAGCTCGCGAACCCCTATCGCCCTCATGTGCTACATAGTAGCACATGAGGGCGATAGGGGTTGTCTAATGGTTTGTAGACCCTTGCGTCTGTCAATAGTTGTGGCTCACTATGTCCTCGGGCCCCGCAGGCGCGGTGCGCGCCGGACAAGGGGGCTGGTGTGTGATGACCTGGACGACTCAGCTCACGTACGCTGCCGCAGCGCTGTCAGCTGCAGATACCGCGGCACTGGCCGAGGCCCTTGGTAGGGCCGAAGTCAGCTACGACGCTGGTAGCAATCGGTTGCAGATCACGCTGGCGGTGGAGGCCTCGACCCTGGCGGAGGCCACCGGTGTGGGTTTGAGCGCCGCGGCCGCGGCTACCGGTCTTGCGGCGCCCATCCGATTGCTGGTGCAGAGCACTGCCGATTTCGTTGCGGACGCTGAGCACCCGCCGCCGTTGAACCTTGACCTCATTGGAATCACCGAGATCGCTGGTGAGTTCGGTGTCTCCCGCCAGCGCGTCGGACAACTCGCCGACGACCCGGACTTTCCCGCACCCGTCGTGCATGCGGCCATTGGCCGCCTCTACACAAGGGCATCCGTGCGGGCTTTCCACAAGCGCTGGACGGCTGCCCGTAATCCGCGTGGTGGGCGGCGGCGCCGCCACGTCGAACGGTCAGGCACCTAACGCCATGGAGGAGAGACCACCAGTGAGTGTGAAGAGATTTGCCACAGATCGCCAAGGCCTGTCTGTCTGGGAAGGGACGGTGAGCGTGGCGCATTCTGTCGACGATGCGCAGCCAAATCTGCTGGGCGACAACGTAATTCAGGAGGTTGGTGTCACGTCTTGCCTTGATCAGCCCCGCGAGGGCTGGGAGACGTATCGGGGTATCGATGCCGCTGAGTGAGGGTGCACAGTTCGCCGGCTACACGCTGGTGCGGTTGCTGGGTAGCGGAGGGATGGGCGAGGTGTACTTGGCCCGCCACCCCCGTTTCCCGCGGCTGGAGGCGCTCAAGGTGTTGCACACTGAGTACTCGGCCGACCCCGATTTCCAACAGCGTTTTAACCGGGAGGCCGAGTTGGCTTCGGGATTGTGGCATCCCCACATCGTGGGGGTGCATGACCGCGGTGAGTTTGACGGCCAGTTGTGGATCACCATGGACTATGTTGATGGCGCCGATTTGGGCGCGGTGGTCAGTGCGAACTATGCGTCCGGAATGCCGGTCGAGGCCGTCGTGGCGGTGGTCGCCGCGGTGAGCGACGCGTTAGATCACGCTCATCACCGCGGGCTGCTGCACCGTGACGTTAAGCCCGCCAATATTATGGTCAGCCGGGCCGATGACGCCGGAGAGTGGCGAATCTTGTTGAGCGACTTCGGTATCGCGCGCCCGATCGACGATGCGAGCGGCCTGACCGCGACCAACATGGCGGTGGGAACCGTGAACTACTGCGCACCCGAACAGCTGATGGGTGGGGCACTGGATGGCCGGGCGGACCAATACGCGTTGGCGGCTACCGCCTACTACCTGTTGACCGGTACCAAGATGTTTGCCAATCTGCCTGCGGTGGCAGTGATTAGCTCCCATCTGACCGCGCCACCGCCACTTCCTGGAGCCGTGCGTCCCGACCTGGCCATCACCGATGCCGTGTTTGCCCGGGCTCTGGCGAAAGATCCGCGGCAGCGCTTCCAACGGTGCAGCGAATTCGCGGCGGCGTTGGCCGATCAACTCCGCTTGGCGCCGTCTTCACACAACGCGGCGGCTCAAGCAGGCGGCCAGCCGGCCGGCGAGACCCGGCCGTGGACGACGACGCGGCCTGATCGGACTCCACCGTCGTCTGAGCCGGTCGCCGCCGCGTTCACTGCGCCACCACAGCCAGCTGGGCGACCGCATCCAGGCCCGGGATGGCCGCCGACGCCGCCCAACCCGCATCATGAAGGCGCACCACCGCGGCCGGCACGACGGCGCCGGTGGCTACGGGCCGCGGCCGCGGCGGCCGCGGTGCTCGCTGCCGCCGGCGTGCTCGCGTATTTCGTCCTGCCGCACGGCGCTCAGACCTCCGCGCCACCGGGCACGACATCTGCTCAAGAGGCTGCCGGGCTGGCCGCGCAGCACTATCTCGAGGCGCTCTCGCGGGGGGACGCCGACACGGCTTTGTCGTTGGGCGCCACCGCCTCGGCCACAGCACAGTGGGTCAGCGCCGACGCCCTGCGCACCCAATTGGCGTCAACACCGATCACCGACATTACGGTCACCGCAGCTCCTTCGGCCTCCGGCGATGACCCGGCCAGCGTCCAGTACGTGATTTTGTCCGCCCGCTTCGGGCCGACCTCGTCGCAGACTCGTATTGCATTGCACCGCCACGGCAACGACTGGAAACTCGACACCGCTACCGTGCCTGTCGACATCGGAACGCCAGGCACCAGCAGTGCCTCGTTCAAGGCAGTCGCACTGTTCGGAATCGCAACGAACGGAACAACCCCGGTCTCGGTTTTCCCAGGCGCCCTTGCCGTCTCCTCGTCGAACCGCTTCATCGACATCACCGCCCAGGCGCCCCCGGTACTGCTGAATGCTTTGGGCGCCAACGCCACCCACCCCAGCATCCAACCTGTAGCTACCCTCAACGATGCTGGCCTGCAAGCCTCCAAAACGTCCATCGACAACTGGCAGCATTACTGCTACCAAGGTGTCGCCCCGCCACCGGAGTGCAACACCCTGGACACCGGTGACACCAAGGTATCGGTGATCGGTGCCGGTGATTTCTCCGACACCCGGTTTAGCTTCGATCCCAACACCATGTTGGTGACCGTATCAGGCAGCGTCGTGTACAACGCTCACTCACCAACCACCAGCAGGGTGATCTACAAAGCTAGCGGCACAGTCGATTTGACCAAAGATCCCCCGATGTATGGGTCCACCCCCATCCATCGCTAAACAGTCGAGCGTGAACTGAGGAAGGTGAGCCCCGATGCCGTTGAGCGAAGGTGCCTCGTTTGCCGGTTACACGGTGGTGCGGCTTTTGGGTGCCGGGGAGATGGGCGAGGTGTATTTGGCGCGCCACCCCCGGTTGCCGCGGCTGGAGGCCCTCAAGGTGCTACGCGCGGATCTGTCGGCCGACCCTAATTTCCAGAAACGATTCATCCGTGAGGCCGATCGTGCGTCGCAGCTGTGGCATCCCCACATCGTGGCGGTCCACGACCGGGGCGAATTCAACGGCCAGCTCTGGATCGCCATGGACTACGTCAACGGCCCCAATCTTCATACGGTCCTCACGCAACGCCAGGGCCTGGGCCTGCCGCCGGCCGAGGTGCTCGCCGTGGTCAGCGCCGTCGGCGCGGCGTTGGATCACGCTCATCAGCTCGGCCTGCTGCACCGCGACGTCAAACCCGCCAACATCATGATCAGCCACCCCGATGACGGCAGCACTCCCCGAATCTTATTGAGCGACTTCGGTATCGCTCGGCCCGCCGACGACAACGACGTGACGGCCAGCCTGATGACCGACACCGTCAAAACGTTGGGAACCTTCACCTACGCCGCACCCGAACTACTGCGCGGCGCCACACTCGATGGCCGTGCCGACCAATACGCTCTGGCCGCCACGGCCTACCACTTGCTGACCGGCGTCCCACCCTTTTCCGATACAGATCCCATCTCAGTGATCCACGCGCATTTGACCTCGCCACCTCCGCGCCCCGGAAACACCCGCCCGGACATGGCCATCACCGACGTGGTGTTCGTCCACGCCATGGCCAAAGACCCCACCCAACGCTTCCCCCGATGCAGCGACTTCGCCGCCGCCCTGACCAGCCAGCTCCAAAGCCCCGCCCCAACCCCGGCCCCAGGCGCATTGCCCCTGCCCACCTCAGCGCCCCTGGCCGCCCCGACTCCCCCACCCCCCTTCGCGCCCACCACTCCCCCACCCTGGCCTGGCCCACACCCCGCCTTCCCACCACCGACGGCCCCCCGCTACCCCACCCCGCCACCACACAGAGCACCTATACCGCGGCGCTCCCGCAAACGGCTTGTGGTATCAGCAGTTTCGGCACTGGCGGTGGTGGCCCTGGTGGTTGGCGGCGGCATCTTCGCGGTAGCCAAATTCAGCGGTCCCGACGCGGCCCAGCGCGCCGCGCAAGACCGCGAGGCCGCGCGCCTGGTGGGCCAGCACTATTTGGAGGCGCTAGCCACCGGAGATGCCCAGACCGCTGTGTCGCTGAGCGGCCAACAACCGGCTACCCCGCAACTTTTGACCGACAAGGCACTCGTCGACGAGCTCTCGGCGACGCCGATCAGCGCGATCACCGCGACTAACGACGCGGCACGGAATCCGGACGCCTCGCCGGATACCCAACGCGTCGTGCTGTCGGCTCGCTTCGGGCTCACCCCCTCCCAAGCGGTGATCACCGTCCACAAAAAGGACGGTCAGTGGAAGCTGGACACCACCACCATCGCGGTCACAATCACCGCACCGCCGAACTCCGCGGCCGCGATGAAAGCCCTCGTCGTCGCCGGCGCGCTCACCAATGGGGCCAGCACAATCTCGGTGTTCCCCGGAACACCACATGTCTCCTCGTCGAATCGCTACATCGACATCACCGCAGACACGACACCACTGCTGCTCGAGGCACTGACGGCGGCCGACCCGCCCACCATCACACCGGCGATCGCGCTCAACGACGTCGGCCGTCAAGTATCACTAGAGACGGTCGATAGACGAGCGCACTACTGCTATGCCGGGGCCGCTCCGCCAGAAGGGTGTTGCCCCCCTGAAGGGTGTCGGCAAGTCGTCACCACCGGCCCCAACGCCATCGACAACGACAGTTTGAACCTGGACTCTCTTGAGACCACCGACAACATGCATTACGACCTCGACGCCAACACCCTGAGGGTTCACGTCACTGGTGTCCTGCACTACCGCGCCCACGCAACCCAGCAAGGTCGACCCGTGAACTTGCATGAAACCCTGCCCGTCGACGGCGGTGTCGATCTGAGCACCCAACCACCGGTCTTCCTGCGAAGACAAGAACTGAAGTAACGCTGCGTTGGTTTACTGCCGCTGCACGCGTCGTGGCCAATCAAGCCCCGGCAGCCACCGAGCAGTGCCGCTGCCGCGAAGGCGTTGCAAAGCAACATTATTCCTTGAACGAGTTAACGGTGCCGAAAAGGTATCACTCGCCTTGGGAGCGCCGCACGACACCTTTCCAGAAGTTTGGGTAGGGGTGCCTGGCTTCGAGTTGATCACCAGACACGGGCGCGGTGGCAGCCGGCGGCCAACACCACCGTTCCGGCACGCCAATCCCCCTGCGCGGCATACGGTTCCCACGGTCCGCTGTGGCCAACCGGCCACCTCGTGCGCGACCAGGACCGCTGGGGTCCTCACCGGTGCCATCGTCGGCCGCTCTGGCGGCCCTGTTGGCGATTCGCGGCAACGCAGTTAGAAAGCAACGGGTAGTGGGGCAGTTTGATTTACGCGGTGTGCTGGCGCATCAAAGGTGGTCCATCAGGCGAGACATTTCCCCCGCCTCGAAATAGCTGGCCTCATGCGTCGGGTAACTCGGGCGCGGCTCAGGCAGCCGGATGTGAATGTGCCCGATTGCCGTAATGAATGCTGGACCAGGCCAGTGACGATGTGCCACCGCAGCCAGGGGAGCGGGTAGTGAGTGGAATTTGGGTAGTAGGTGCAACATGACGGATACCTTCAGATGATTCGAGTGGCTGCTACCGAAGTCACAGCTATTAAACACATGTTAAACAGCACTCATGACGTTGGCAACGCGCATGCGGTGCCGGAGGGGTCGCAATCGAGTACCGCCCCGCCGGGCCGCCGTGCTTGCGGCCGGAAACAATGCTTACGCGGGCAACCCGAAGGCTGGCGCGTCATCTTGGGCCCGCCCGCCTCTCAGCTGCGCATCACGCCAACCGGCTGGAGGCCGAGCTGAAGAAGATCCGCCGCTACAAGTTGATCATCATTGACGAGGTCGGCTACATCCCATTCGACCAGGACGCGGCCAACCTGTTCTTCCAGCTGGTGGCGTCGCGCTATGAGCAGGGCTCGATCATGGTGACCTCAAATCTTCCGTTTGGACGTTGGGGAGAGACCTTCTCCGACGACGTGGTCGCCGCGGCGATGATTGACCGCTTGGTGCATCACGCCGAAGTGTTGACCCTCACCGGAGACTCCTACCGCACGCACCAACAGCGCCAACTGCTCACCAAAGAAAACCGCACCGCCGATAACTGACTATCAACCTTTAGGTGCGCCATGCGCATTGGGCTACACGATGGAAGTTGCCGCCCACGACGGCATTGATGCCCGTAGCGGTCCATCCGCGTTGGCTGAGGTGTTCGCCGAGTGTCAGTAGTGTCTCGGGAGCCATCCACTGGATCGGTCCCCAACGCGTGTAGCTGTCGTCGAACATGTGCGGATTGCGGGTGAGTTCGGCAATGAAGTCGGCGTAGTCAACGGAGAAGTCGCTGCTGATCCCCACGTGCTCGATGCCGACCAGATCGACGGCGTATTCCAGATGCCGAGTCATTGCCTCCAGGGTCGGGGTGTTGGGCCCCAGGAAGATGCCGACGCCGGTGATTCCGATGACGCCGCCGGTGGCCGCGCAGGCGCGGGCTTGGTCATCGCTGATATTGCGGGGATGATCCCAGACCGCGCGCATGCACGAGTGACTGTAAATGACTGGGCCGGTCGAGATCTCGCACATGTCTAGTCCGGTGCGGGCACTGCAGTGCGAACCGTCGGGAACGATGCCAACGGTGTTCATCTCGCCGATGATCGAACGCCCCCACTCAGTAAGACCATTATCGGCGACGTCCAGACAGCCACTGCCGGCACGGTTGGCGTGGTTGTAGGTGGGTAGCAGCGTGCGCACCCCAAGGTCGGCGAGAACGGTGAGGTTGGCAAGGTCGTCGTCGAGAGGGCGGGAGTCTTCGAGGTCGAAGACCACGGCGATGCGGCCAGCACCGGTGATCGCTGCGACGTCGCCGACGGTGGCCGCCAGCTCGAGGTCCGGGTGCGCGTCGACCGCGCAACGGTAATGCTGCAACAGCGCCAGCGTGTCGTTGAGGCTGTGCGGCGAATATCCTGCGTTGACTGACACGAAGGCGCCGCCGTGACGCTGGTAGCGGGTCAACGGGGCGACGTCGCTGTCAGTATGCAGTGGCAGACACAGGTGCTGGTCCCACAGGAGCGAGGTCATGAGTACCGATCGTGCATCATCGGTCCCCGCGGTTGGATTGCCGATCCGCACCGAGCGTCTGACGATCCGCCCCCTTCGGCGAAATGACCTCGAAGCCATGCACGCCGTGTACTCGGATCCCGAAGCGACACGGTTCATTCCTGGCGGCGTGCGCGACCACGACGGCACTCGCCAACGAGTCGCAGACCTCATTGATCATCACGAACGTCACGGCGTCAGCAAATGGGCGGTCACCCTGTCCCACAACGGTCAGCTCATCGGTGACTGCGGACTGCAATTCCTGCCCGGGCGCCAAGACCTTGAGTTGGGCTTTCATTTCGCCCGCGCATATTGGGGCCACGGCTATGCCGCCGAATCCGCGTCAGCCTGCTTGGCGTGGGCACTGACTAACCGAACTGAACGCATACTGGCCATCGTCGACCCAAGCCATCACGCCTCGCAACGCGTTTTAACCAAGCTCGGCATGCAACGAGTTGGACGCGACCACATCCTCGGACACAGCTGGATCGTCTACGAAGCTCACCGCGACCCCGCCCACTAACCATCGAGGGGTCAATTCTCGGGATTCGTTTCGGGGTTAACTTTCAGAAAGCGTTGACAGAGCTGGCTTGTCCGAGTTCCCGGAAAGCCCGCCGCGGTGCGGGCTTTCACTGCGGCCGAGACCGACGAGGCACAACGGTACGCGGCAGAACAAGGCGGCATATGCCAACCTCTTCCGACTGCCTGACGGTCGCGATGATCCGCGACACCATAGAGGTCTCTACGTGCCTGCCCTGGCAGGTAGTCAGAGATGAGAGGATTGGCACACGGACAGGGCGATGTCGATCGCGATCTTTCTTAACCCGGGGCACCAATACCTTCATCCGGAAGGATTAGGTTTGGTTGAGGTGACATCCCAAGATGACATCGCAGGTTACCTGGGTGCCGGACGTGTCGAAAGCCTCTCCACAACAAGTCGTTTCGGCCATCTAGATTTCTGGTTTCACCCCGTGGGGTTGACGTCTCAGGACGTGAACCGGCCGGCCACCGAACTGCTGCTGGCCGCGACTCGGTTGACGGCGCGCACCGTTCCGCTCTTGCGCGGCCGCGTCGTCCTAACATCGCATGATGAGAACGGCGAGCTGGCTGGCCTGACACGACAACAGATCTCCCAAGTCGCGTCACACCCGAGCCGAGGCCTTGATCAATGGCTGCTCGATTGGCGCTATAGAGTCGATCGCCGTGCGCTGCGCCGGCGCGTCAAGACTAGCCGCGCCGGCGCGGACCGTGCCGGCTGGGAAGGTTTCAGGAACGCGCTTCCACCACCAAGGCCGACATCAGATCAGTAATCTCAGCCGCTGCCGTACTTGCGGGCAGGCGAGATGGCCCACCTATGTTGGTGCGCGGGTCGAAACGGAACCCACCACCTGAACTGTCAACGCGCAGTGGGATTACCGGTTGTTGGTGGGTCGGCGGCGTTGGGAGCGCTGTGCGCGGGTTTGCAAGATGAATCGTGCCCACCAGCTCGGCGCCGGCCCGGTTTGCAGGAAGGCTAATTGTTGTCTCGAGAGACCGATTGGATCTCCGGCGGGATTGATTCCAGTGATGAGGACCGTTCCGTGCAATAGCGGGACTGCATGTGCTGATAGCCCGGAGGCGGCGTAGAGATTCAGCGTTGCTATCTTGTTGACCGCGGATTGGGCGGCGGTATCGAACCAGAACACCACGTTGGACCGGTATCTGTACCGCTTCGCGGTGATCTGCGCGTCGTTGACGAGGAATCAGCCGTGATCGAAGTGGCCCCGCCGTCTATCGCCGCCGGGATAGAGCCGGCCTCATCCACCAAACGCAACCCGTGAATGCGGCGGTAGCGCTGGGTTAAGAGAAGGCATCGATCCGGTCGCGCCTCGGTGGGAAGCCTGCGATCTGAGTGGGGCGCCGGTACTATCGACACAGGTAGTCATCCCGACAGGGCGACGGAGCCCCAGAGAGCCGGCATTCGTTCCTTTATGCCTCGGCACTGAAATATTCTCCCTTACTCCACCTTTCGTGAGGATAGTGATGCGCGACGAACTATTTTTTGGCTTCAGTGAAACCGGGTGGGATGAGGCGCCCTGGGACGTCGAACCGACATTCACTGCTGATGAGTTGCAGGTCCTGCTTAACCCGGCGCTATCGGTCGCTGAGGCCGCCGCCCGCGTGGGCTGCGTCGAACACGACGTTCTACGGTTGCGTCGAACGGCCTGAAAACAGCGTTCGTGCCATTAGGGCACCGTCGCCTGGGCTCCGCTAACAATTGGCGTTAGCCACCTGTGGGGGGCGGGTGATAATGCAAGTGTGTCGATTGAGCAGGTAGCCGCCCAAGCGGTGGCGGTGGTGCAGCGTGCCCGCGGATTGTTCGGCTCTTCACCGCAGCCCCCGACCCCCGGTGAGCCCACCCTGGAATCGGCCGCCCAAATAGTCAGCGGCGCAGGAGCCCGCGCCTCGGTGATGTCCGGCGACCTCGTCGATGCACACCGGGGCTTTGTCCACGACGCCACCACACGACTGACCAGCAACGGACACACCGACGCCAGCCTGCACCAAAGCTTGGGCAGCGCCGCACTACTCAACCAGGTCGGCGCCCGCCAACTCGACACGATCACCGAGCAAACCCGCGCCCTGACTCAAGCCGCACCCGGCGCCCGCTCCCCCGCCGCACAACGCACCCTGCTCCAAGGCCTGCGCACCCAAGTCTCGGCGGCCAACACCGTGCTCAACACCACCGAACAACAATCAAGCACCCTGGCCGGACAAATCCGCGCCCTCGACTACCAACCCGGCAGCCGCATCCAAGCAACCGGCTTCGGCCAAGGCCCCCTCCCTGAATCCCCTGCCAGCACCTCCCCTGATCAGCCCCAGCCCGCGATCGACCCGCGAAATCCGTTCGTCGGTGATGAGCGGTTCGGGTATTGGCAAGATGTCATCCCACCGCCGTACGTGGGTAAGAATCCGCCCCCGCCGTGGACTGGTCACCGCCCCCTGGCGGACATGCCTGCCGGCGGGCCAACAGGATTTTATGTGACCGGAGGCAAAACGTGGGCCGACGACAACGCGCCACCAATGGCGTACCTCGAGGAACAATATAAGTTCCGCATCTCCGGCGTGGACTACACCGGCTATACCCGCACCGTCGGAGGCCAGCAGCAGCAGTGGTTGCAATACACCTACGACTCCCAACGGTTTAGTCGGGTCAATCTCGGCGGTGACATCTGGGCGCCGAAGGGCCCTAATGAGATCACCGGCGAGCTCGGGGGTGTGAGCACTGGCGGGCTGGCGGGCATTAACCCGCCGCCGAAAATTGGCCCATGGCAACCGATGTCACTGCCGCAGATCGCGACGCTCTCGGCGGCCAACCCCACGGTGCAGTACTACATGCCTGGCGGCTGTGGCGGCCAATTCACATTCGTCAATGGTTCGCCGGTAGGCGGTGTCGCACCTGCGCCGGTGATTCCGAGCATCATCGCCGCGCGCTGAACGAACGCCGCGTTTCGGCGATTGGGACGCGAGGCCGCGTGGTGGCCGGCAACTGCTCGCCTTCACAAAAGCGACTTTGACGTAGTAACGCGGGGGCGATAATGCTGGAGTGTCGATTGAGCAGGTAGCCGCCCAAGCGGTGGCGGTGGTGCAGCGTGCCCGCGGATTGTTCGGCTCTTCACCGCAGCCCCCGACCCCCGGTGAGCCCACCCTGGAATCGGCCGCCCAAATAGTCAGCGGCGCAGGAGCCCGCGCCTCGGTGATGTCCGGCGACCTCGTCGATGCACACCGGGGCTTTGTCCACGACGCCACCACACGACTGACCAGCAACGGACACACCGACGCCAGCCTGCACCAAAGCTTGGGCAGCGCCGCACTACTCAACCAGGTCGGCGCCCGCCAACTCGACACGATCACCGAGCAAACCCGCGCCCTGACTCAAGCCGCACCCGGCGCCCGCTCCCCCGCCGCACAACGCACCCTGCTCCAAGGCCTGCGCACCCAAGTCTCGGCGGCCAACACCGTGCTCAACACCACCGAACAACAATCAAGCACCCTGGCCGGACAAATCCGCGCCCTCGACTACCAACCCGGCAGCCGCATCCAAGCAACCGGCTTCGGCCAGGACCCGCCGCCGGCCTCTCCGGCAACCGGTGAGCCGCCACACGGTAAAGATCCGCGCTACTGGATCGATGTCACCAAAATCATCGCTGTTGGGCCAGGAGAATTGGCCCCGTACGGGACTAAGCAGATCGGGCCAGGCTTGTGGTATCCCGACGATGACGGGCTGTCGATGTCGGGTCCCGCGCCGGCGAAGTATCCACTGGATAACGCCACGATTACCCGGCAAGACCCGCACTTGCTGGGACCCTACGGTACGAAGGAATTGGCGCCGGGGATCTTCGCGCCTGACCCTCGTCGGGCTTACGGCGTTGAGCAGCCATGGCCTCCGCCGCAGCAGCCGATTGATGTGCGCGACGTCATCCACGTCGCTGAGGGCGATAAGGCCCCATACGGATATTACGAGTACCTGCCTGGTTGGTTTGCGCCCCTAGTACCTGGTCCGCATTAGGTCGCGGCTCGTGAAAGCAATCACTCAGCGCCGAATGCCGTCCATGGGGCGGCACTTGCCACACCGCGCCGTCGCAGATTCATCTTGTGCACGTTGGGTCCACGAAGTCTGTCCGATGGCCCCCACTGCACCGTTTCAGGTCCAACAAGATCGCGGCGCATGCATATGACTGCCACACAGTTGAGCTGGAATCACCGTCACCTAATCGGCACAAATGAAGTTCGGGAGGAGCTTTCATGACTGCGTCAAACCCACTGCTATCGGGGCGCGTTCCCTTAACGGAGGCGATGCCGGCGCTACCGCCTGCGCGTGAGTTTTTGACGTCGGCGGGGTTCGCCGGCGCCGGCGCGCTGCTTGCGGCCTTGATCGTTGCCGGTGTCGCGGTGTTCGCCTGGCGCGGTTTCTCTAACCGGCATCGTCTGCTGCTTGAGCAGCAAGAGCGCCACCACCGGGAGCTGCGCGAAGACGAGCGACGCGCTGTGAGCGTGCAGGAATGCCGAGAGAGGCTGGCATGGGTGGTGGACAAGGGTGGCATCGAGCCTGCCGCTAGCGAGGGCGCCACGGTGGGATTTGGACCGGAATTGGCCTTGGCCGTCCTGCAGGGAATACACGACGACGCCCAGAAACTCGACGACGCCGCCTTGGTGAGGGCCGCCGCGGTTCAGCTCACTCAGCTCTCACGGGTGCTGGCTAAGCAAAGCGGTGACCTTCCACAGGTCACGGCCGTAAATCCATTGCCTGCAGATCCAGCCCCGGGTGCAAAGCCGGTGTCGAACGGGGACCCGGACCTGGTGGCGGCGGGCGCGGGTGAGGACGCGAGCCCACCCGCGGCGAAGGTCCCTGCCGGCGGGAGGCGCCGCCGCCAATGACTCCTCTGATGCAGCAGATTGAGGAACTCGACGTCGAGACGTGGGCGGCGGTAACCAGGCAGGCGGCGCAAGCCGCGCTCGCTGCGGCGACCCGAGGTGGGACCGCGCCTCCTGCAGAGGTTGCCGCAGCGGCGGCGATGAGTGAACAGGATCTCATCGATCACCGCCGGCGTTTCGGCTCTGCGCCCAAACGCCTTTCGATGGTGCAGCAGCTGGTGCAAGCCGACCACCGGCGCGTTCTGGCCGAGCGCCAGGCCGAGAAAGCTGACCAAGATCGGCGGGACGCCGAAGCAGCAGCGGATGCTGCGCGCGCTCAAGCAGAGCAGTCGGCGCACGCGGCTACCGCGGCGCGTGAGCGGGTGAGGGCGGTAGAAGCCGAAAGCGCCCGCAAAGACGCCCAGCGCGCCGAGGAACGGGCAGCGGCCCAACAACGGTTGGACTTGCTGCGCGGCGAGTTCGAACAGCTACGAGCCGGGGCTGCCGCCGATGCAGCGGCCGCCCGGGAAGCGCTCACCGCCGCTGAAGCGCGCGCCGAACAACGGTCGACGGAACGCATCGCTGAGCGGGCGGCGGCCGAACGAACCATCCAGGAGCTGCAAGACGAGCTGGCCCGGGTCCGGGCCGACGCCGAGACCCACGTGGCGGCGGCTCGGGAAGAGGTTCGGGCGGCCGAAGAGCGGGCCGGGCAGCGGATGGCCGAGCGCGCTAACGAGCGTCAGGCCGCCGAACATCGGGTGCAGCAGGTTCGTGGCGAACTTGAGCAGGTACGAGCCGACGCCGCGGACGCTGTTGCGGCGGCGCGGGGGCAGGCCAGCGGAGAAATCGCTGCTGCCCAGGAGCAGATAGCGAAGGCAAGCGCCGCGGTGCAGGAGGCGACCGCTCGGGCGCAGACCGAGGCTGAGCAGGTGCGCGCCGAGGCCGCGGCACACGTCGCCGAGGCCCGCCGGCAGGCCGATGCGGCCATTACGGCCGCGAACCAGGCGGTGCACACCGAGATTGCCCGGGTTCACGCCGAGCGCGAGGAGATCCGCCTGGCCGCCGCTGTAAGCGACACGGGTTCCACGGAAACCCTGTTAAGTATTCCCGTCCCTCCGGCGCAGGTCCGCGCGCATACCGGTGCGATCGAAGACGCATTGTCTACGGTGCGCCAGGTTGATTACGTGCTCGAGGCCGCCGCAGCTGATGACGGGCGGTCACGAGCGGGCAGTGACGCGGAGCTGGTGGGCAGCCTGGTGGGCGCCGTCCAAGAGCAAGCCTGGGGGCTGTCGGAACAGCTACGCACCCTTCCGTCGCGCTTCAGCTCAGCTTGGGAAGTGCAGGTCGCACAGACTTATGTCGCGGCCGCGGCCAATGCCTATGGTGCTCTGCTGCAACGGATTGAGGCGGTGACCGAGCATCTGCGTAGCAACGGAGAAGCCGAACTCGTGGGGATCGTCACCGCGATGTTGGATGAGCATCCTTGGCGCCGAACGTAATTCACCCTTGAAGGTGGTTTGTCGAGCAATTCGGGTCGTACACGTAGGTTCCCCGCACGCACGACCGTGAAGCGGCGAATGCGTCGTCCGGCGCGATGCGGTAACTATCGGCGGACGATGCGTCAGGTGGCCGAAAGTTGTGCATGTGAAGCACTCTGGCGGCCATACGCTAAAAAGGTCAGCTCCCGATGAGGCCCGGAACGTCGAGGCCCTCGGGGTCACGCACGCCACGGGAAGGTAGTCGATGGTTGCTGAGGAAACCACCAAAGAGACGCGCGCGGCGGTGCGTTTCTTCTGGACGTGGCTGTTGTTGGCGACCAGCGTTTCGGTCGCCGGCAACGTCGCCCACGCCGTGTTGACCGCGCCCCCGGGAACCGTTCGACTCGCCGCGGCGGCGGCTGTCGTGCCGCCGGCGGTGCTCTTAGGGGCCACCCACTCGGTGGCCCTGTTGGTCAAGACCCGACGCGTCGGCTTCATCTACTGGCTCGCGCTGGCGATGACCTTCGCTCTGGCAGGGTGCGCGTTCATCCTGTCATTTGACGCGCTGCGTGACCTGGCGGTAGCGCTGGGCATGCCAGCATCTCGAGCATGGCTATGGCCGGTGGCCATCGACGTGTCGATCGCCAATTCCACGCTGTCGCTGTTGTCGCTTTCTCCCCCACGCGCGGTGCCCGCAGCCGCGCCGGCTTCCGAGCATGTCGACGAGGTGCGTGACGTGCTAGCCGCGGCTGCTACCTCGTCAGCTCAGGCGGCACAGGGTGTGGCTTCCTCACCGCGAGCGAGGCAGCCACGGGCTTCGCAACCCGCTGCACGGCCCGCTCCCCCGCCGCTGGCTCCTTCTCCACCGGCTGGGCCCAGTAAGCCGTATCGGTCGCGATCAGAGGGTGCGAACCGGTCGCTGGCGGCCGTGGACGCTGTGCCCGGTGCGAGTGTGGACGTCAAGCAGTGGCGGCCGGCGGCCGATCAGCTGGTTCGCGACGGTGTGACGTCAAAGGATCCGGCGGTCGTGGCGGCCGTGTTGGCTGAAAACGCTGCGGGAACCGCGCCGAGCACCATCGGCCGCCGCCACAATCTGCATCACAGCACGGTCGGACGTATTGTGGCCGGCGCCCAGCACCGTGGGTTGTTTACCCGGCGGATTGCAGGCGGGCCGGTGTTGAGCGGGGTTGATTTGTCCGAATCTCCGGCTGCCTGCTGAGGATCAGGTCGTGCGCGCTGGCGAAGTTTTGGCGGACCCTCTCGTGCTCCAGGTTCTCATAGTCCTCGTCGATTCGATGTGGCCGTTATCCCAAGGCTGGCTGGGCGAAATGTAGGACATTCGGACCTTGCCATCGCAAAACTGTTGCAGCGCTTGAGAAACCAACTCCGGACCGTTGTCCATCCGCGACACCGTCGGAGGACCACCCGCCGCGGCGAACACCACCTCTAGCTCGGCGACGAGCCGCCGCGCAGTGATCGACCGCCCGACGATGTTCAGTAGCGACTCGCGGGTGTGTTCGTCGATCATCGAGGCGATCTTGATGGCCTTACCGTCGACGGTGGAGGGTGCTGCGACGTCACACCGCACCGAACCAACTCGTCGGCGGTGGGCCCGGCCATCGTGGCCGCAGTGTTGGCGGAATTTGCCGCAGGGACTGCCGAGCACGATCGGGCACCCTTCACAAGGTGCATCCCAGCACTGTTGGGCGGATCTTGTCCGGCGCAGTTTGCCTGAGCGACTGATTGCGTCGTTACTCCCCCACGGCGGGTGTGTTCGGTCTCTTGGGGCGTCGTGTCATAGGGATCGACGCGGCGGGTCAGGATGCCTGCGACACCAGGGTGCGCAGGCTGAGTTCGCGCATCAGGTGCGGCAGGGTGACGCCCTGTCGATCGGCGGCTTCCTGTAGCGCTTGAAGGTCCTCTTTGGTAAAGCGAACTAGGACCTTGCCTGTCAGCTTTCGCTGCTCGCTGTTGCTCACGTTTCCTCCGGCACCTCGGCGGGGTCGACCTCACCTCGTCGTGACGTTGTTAGTTTACGACATTTGTGTCGTTAATTAGGCACATCGGGCCGTGAAGAGTGTCGCCATGTCGCTATGATGTCTCTAATTAGCAGCATAGTGTCCTAAAGGAGGACTGCGGCTCTTAGCGGCCGACGTAATTCGACGATGACTCTTGCGAAGCAGCCGCCGCCGGGTGTGGAAACCACACCGGGCGGTCCGGTCGTGTCGTTGTCGGAGGCCGCCAAGCGGCTCAAGAAGGATCCGCGGACACTGATCCGCGCGATCACGTCCGGCGAGATCCGCGGCGGAGCGATGCCGCGTCCCGAGCGCTTGCGGTGGTATGTCTACGCCGATGAGCTTCCGCCGCTGCCCGGTGCCGCCACCGTCGCCCCACCG
Organism: Mycobacterium sp. 050128; assembly: GCF_036409155.1. Classification (NCBI taxonomy): domain Bacteria; kingdom Bacillati; phylum Actinomycetota; class Actinomycetes; order Mycobacteriales; family Mycobacteriaceae; genus Mycobacterium; species Mycobacterium sp. 050128. Next base: position 46,949 of record NZ_JAZGLW010000007.1, read on the forward strand.
TCGAGCATTGAGGTCGATGGGCTTCGCGCACAGTTGGTTTCGCTGACCGAGGCCAACCGCTTGCTGATCGCTGCGCAGCAGGATCTACTCGACGCCGATCGTGCCACCAACGAGGCGACCGACAAGTATCGGGCGGTGGCGCGCAGTTACTTAGACGCGCTGGCGCAGTTCATGACGCCGGGCAATCTGGGCGAGCTGGCCGACCAGCTGTAGTGGGCACTACCGCGCCGAGTTATAGCCCAACGAAATCGCTTCGAGCGGAGCGTTGTTGGGGCCGGTCACTAGCGGCTGAAACCACGACGAATCCCTGCGGCGGTAAATCGTCACGTGACGCACCGCCGAGGTGCCTAGACCGTCGCTGATTCCTCGCCGAGCATCGCAAGTAGCGTCTTGACGCCGTCGGTGCCGAGATGCGTGCGCAGCGCCTCGGCAAGCAGTTGCGGTTTGGTGTTGAATGCGCTGAGCGCGGTGGCGATGAGACGCGACGGGCTGGGCGATCGCGGATCGCGAGTGCCGTTGGACTGGTCGTCGGTCTTCTTTTCTTGAGCGGCTCGCCATCGCACGACTTGCTGCTCGAGGGGCACCCGGGCCAGCGCGCGGGCTTCCCGGATCGCCAATTCGCCGCGACGCAAAGCGGTTTGCAGCTCGGGCGCCAGCGCCAACAGCGCCCGTCGTTGCGAGACCCAGGCTTGGGTCTTACGGAGCCGGACGGACGCGTCGACCGCGCTGCCGCATTCGCGCACCAAAGACTCCACCGCCTTGGCCTCTTCGATGACGTCGAAGTCCTGCCGGTCGACGTTCTCGGCGATCGAGGCTGAAATCAGGGTGACCCGATCCCGGGCGATCTCATCATTGAGGACGACGGCTAGGTCGGTGCGGCCGTATTTGTGGGCAGCCGCCAGCCGTCGGCATCCGTTGACGACGACGAAGCGGGTCGTGATCGAGTCGTCGGGATACAGCTTGAGATAGGCGCCCTTGGTGACGACCACGGCCGGCTGCAGCTGCATGTCGGCGATCGACTCGAGGTCGGCGAGATCGCCGAGATCATCGCGCGGGTTGCGCGGATTGGGAGTCAGATCCGTCAGCGGTGTGGTGCGGCCGGGAAGGGGGGCGCTCAGTTCGACCGGTGAGTTGTCGCCGACCGTGTTTGCGAGGCTGGCGAGATTGGTGCGCTGGCCGCGTGCCATCAGCGTCCCCCGCCCACGTTGAGCTCAAGCGCGAATTTGTAGAAATCCTCCCGCGCCTGCAACGCCACACGATTGGCCGGGTACTCGGTGACCACCTGCCCGTCCGCGCTGGCGCGGGCGTGCAGCTTGTAGTGGCGGATCACGGTATGGGCCAGCGGCCACCCGTTGGCTTTGACGAATTCTTTGGTCTCGTTGAGATCATGGAGGCCGTCGCGCGGATCCCAGTTGTTGATGACCACGGTATAGGGGATGCCACGGGGCTGAATCACTTTGGTGATGGTGCGCGCGGTGGGATCGAAGCTGAGCGGTTCGGTTTCGATGGGCACGATGACGCGGTCGGCGACATCGAGGACGACCCTTAGGGCGTCGGCGGCCGGCCCCCGGCCGAGCGGGTCGACGGTGTTGTCGTCGGCTTCGAGGTCGATCCACCCGGGGGTGTCGACATAGACGTGTGCGATCCCGGGGAGTTCGCCGAGGCGCTTGAGCCCGTCGAGGTCGTCATGGGCCTGCACGATGTGGAAGGGCAGATCATTGAGGCGCGCGGCCCACCAGATCGCGGAGCCCTGCGGATCGACGGAGACCGCGGCGACGGGTGAGCTCGCGTCCGGATCGTCGTTGCGGTTGAGGACGTCGGCGGTCACGGCGGCCAAGTTGACCGCGATCGTGCTTTTACCGACGCCGCCCTTCTGATTGAGAACGACATGAACAGCCATGAATGGCCTCCCGTATGCTTCCCCCGTCGATACGGAGTACTTCGGTTGAGACAGCCGCAGTCTACGGTGCGGTGGTGGGACTGTCGCCTCAACACGCGGGGCGAATCGCTTGTTGACCGCAAATGTCCGGGTGATCGGCAAAGTGGCCGATCTGTTCGAGCGGCCACCTTGGACGGTGAAAGTCCTGTTCAGCTGCCAAGATTCACCGCGCACCTCTTAACCGCGGTTAAGTGGCAAACAACGGGTGTACTGCGGCGGTGTGCGAGCCATCGTCCCGGCGTTGGCGAAGGGTATTGTCCCGCGAAGGAAGTCACCTGGGCGCTGCGCTCAGGCGTTGCCGGCTCACAGCGTGCGCGGCGGAGCGCGGGTCGGGACCCACACCGTGATAGCCGCGGGTGACGGTCATGAATCGGCTTGTGCGTCAACGCTATGCAGGCCGTGTCGCAAACTGCGGCGTCTATCTGTCAGTGAAATACTGACAGGGTGGCCATTCGCCCCAAGGTGCATCGGTCCGAACTCGAGCGGGCCGTGGTCAGGATCGCACGGCGACGCGCGAAAGTCGATGACCGCCACCGCGAGTTGTTGCCGGAATCCCCCGAGTCGGATCCCCGTGAAGTGCTCGACTACCTGCGCAAATACAGCGATCGTGAAATCCCGCGCTGGGTTCTGCAAGCCGATGTGTGCGATGCGCTGACGTTGAACAATTGGCTGTGGTGGGAGGATCGGCGGCGCGAGCTGTACTTCTTGAAGGCCGGCCGCGAGCGTGGCCTTTTTCTGTCTCAACTGGGCGCCCAAGTGGGTGTCGGCAAGCAAGGGGTTCTCGACCGCATCGACCGGCTGGAGGCGCTCCTGCGCTATGACCGGCCCGACGAGAAGATCAGCCGTGCCTCTCGGCAAGCTGAACGCGAACGCTGTCAACGGTTGCCGGCTGAGCAGGCGTGGCTTTGCGCGCGCCGCGACGAATTGCGCTCGGTCATGACGGGCTTGGTAGACCAGGCCGACCGTTTTGATGTCGCGGAACGCGACTGGGTCGACGAGCTTGATATCGACGCCCGCGCCGACGACTTCACCTCGGCGACCATGGTGATCCTTGGTTTGGCCTCCGCGGAGCTGCGGACGGCGCCGACCGTGCTCAGCCTGGACAGCACGCGGCCCTACGCGGTGCATACCTTGCTGGCCCGCGCCGACGGTCTGCGTAGCCAGTTCGCGGAATTGGGCTCCGCGACCCGCGCGGCCTCGTGATTACCGCGGCCGCTGTGGGGCCCATCGGAGGCCGCTGTCGGTGCATTGAGGGCGGCGGGTTGCCTGCGAGCAAATCGGCTCCGTGATGCGACACGGCACGGCGATGCGTCGAGATGCGGTTTCGGCCCCAGATCGGGCGCATTGGACTTAACCGCGGTTAAGTGGCTAACCCGTAACACTGTCATGCGGTCACTACGCGCTGTGCAATCTGTGGCCAGGGAGCATCGAGACCGCACTTTCTGGCCAGAACGTCACGACCTGCGGCCGCTCTGGGTGTCAGCCTGCCTAGGCCCTCCACATCGGGTGCGCCTCGATACGATCACGCGCCCGTGCGGCTCACCTCCACGCCGTTAGGGCCGAAGATCGCCCCTCCCCCGCACGCCGAACGCACGACTTACCCCGTCAGCGGCCTCGTTGCGCACCGCCCAAGCCGGGGTTCGGTGGGGCGCTAACTACCAGCGGGCGAGGTCGACACGCTTACGGGACGGAAACCATGAGCTTGCGGTCGCGGGCGACTGCGTCGGTCGCCGTGTCCATGCGCCGCACGAACTTCACAGCCGACATCCGGTCATCCTCACCGACCGACGCGGTCGCATCAACGAATCTCCGATCGAGCGTGACGCGCGGCGTGGGCGGTCCCGACGCGGCCCTGGACGCGGCGGAACGCGATGACGCCGGCGTCGGCGCACCGAGGGGCGAGCCTGGTCGATTGGGAGCTGGGCGGCGGGTTTCCCACCTGCTGCCGATGCACCACGGGGCGCTACGGCGATCACGCTCGAGCGATGGTTGGGTTTGCCAGCGGGTACTCCCCCGTTCGCGCTCGCATTGGCGCCGGTGTTTGGGTGAGCCCGTCACCGGATAATTTCGTCACGGTGATAGTGCATTTCGTGTTCGGATCACGAGATCACGAGATCACGGCGTGATGACGTCACCGACTCACGCGGTCGCCGCGTGACTCGATTGCTCGGTCATCCGGTGATGCCATCACCAGCTCGCCGCATCACCACGTGACCTGATCACCACGTGGCCGGGTGACCGGGTGGCGTGATCACGACGTGTTCTGATCACCGAGACGCCCTGTGGCGACGTGATCGCGTGACGCGATGACCGTGTTGCGCCGTGATCGCGTCACGCAGGGATCCGATTACCTGGTCACCTGGTCACCCAGTCACCTAGTCACGTGGTCATGGGGTGATGTGGTGTTGTGCTCGCCGCGCGACTGCGTGATGTGATCGCTGGATCACGTGGCGACACGGTGACGGGATAACTCCGTCACGCTGTGGCCTGCTGATCCGATCACGCTGTCGCAGCGTCACCTGATCTCTGCATCACGCCGCGATCTCGTCACGGCGACACACCGTCGCCGAGCCACCAAAACACTGGATCACCTTGCTCTAATAGATGTGAGCAAAGTTAAAGGAGTGACGATCGTGAAAGCTGAAGTGATTGCGATTGCCAACCATAAGGGCGGGGTAGGGAAGTCCTTTACCGCGGTGAACCTGGCGGCCGGCATGGCACGTGCGGGATGGCGCACCTTGTTGACCGATTGCGACCCGCAGGGCAATTCGACGTCGATGTTTGATCCGGACGACGATGTCGAGTTCGACATCTACGATCTGATCGGCGACGGGGCGCCGATCAGCAAGGTGATCCGCAAGACGCGGCTGGACAACCTCGACCTGGTGCCCTCCACGTTGGCGGTCGCCAAGCTGGATCAGGAACTGGTCACCATGCACCGGCGCGAGGAGCAGCTCGCCATGGCGCTACAGCAGGTGTCGCGGGATTACGACGCGATCGTGCTGGACCTGTCGCCGAATCTGGGTCAGTTAGTGATCACGGCGCTCAACGCCGCCGACTGGTTCATCGTGCCGACCGACGCCAGCAAGTGGGGCAGGCGTGGTGTCAACATGTTCCTGGAATGGTCTGCGACGTTGCGCGAGCATCGGGTGCTGTCGGCCACCTTTCTGGGAGTGCTGGTGACGAAGTATGAGTCCCAGACGCTGATTAGCCGCGAGACGCTCAACGCGTTGCGCAACGACGGCCTGCCGATTTTCGATACGACCATTCCGAAGCGAACCGCCGCCGAACGGATGGTCAGCGATCAGGTCGTATTGGGCGACCTGGACGCCGATCCGGATCTGGCGCAGGCGTACGCAAGTTTCACCGTGGAGGTCATGGCTCTCGTCGATGAGGGCCGACGGAATCGAGGAAAGCACCATGCCTAAAAAAGACACCGCCGCTGCTGTGCTGGGGATGTTGTCGACCGCAGGGGCCCAGACCCGCCGGATACCGGAAGTCACCGAGCCTGCCGAAACGACACCCGTAACGCCGACTGTCACAGTGACGGAAGGGCCTGCGGCCTCGGTAAGTGCGCTGCCGGCACCTGCACACCCCGTCGCCGCGGTTGAAAGTGCGGCGCCGCGTACGTTGCGGCTGCGGTCGGCCACGGCGCAGCGGGTGCGTCAGGCGTGGCTGGAAGCCAAACGTGACGATGTGCTTCTCACCGCGCAAGATTTCGCGTCCGACCTCGTCGAGGAGGCTCTGGTCCGGCGCCGGCGGCGCCCTGCTGCGCAGAATTAACCGCGGTTAAGTGGCTATGCACTTTGCGCGTCGGCGCGCACTTCGGTGAGCCATCCGTCGCGGTCGAGCAGCACCCATCGGGACCCCCGCCAATAGAACGGCACGCTTGCGGGATCGCGTCCCTCGTTGACGACATAGCCTAGCCGGGTTGCCCACCGTGCGCCGAGACTGTTGACGATCTCGGCGCAGGCCACGCATGCCGCGAATAGCGCTGTGGGACTGGGATTTTCAGCGCTTCGCTCGCCGGGGTGCCGCCTGACGATGCGGTCGAACGTGTAGCGGCAGCCGTCGGCGAAGACTTCGCAGTGCCCGCAGCTGCGAGCGAGCACCGCGGCATCTGTCGAGCGCGCCCGGGCGGATACCACGGGGCGGTGCAGCGGTGCGGGCGCTGGCGGGCGAGGGCTGCTGAGAATTTCGCTGACCGCCGGGCGGTAATCGATGACCACGTCGTCGTCGGCGGCGATGGCATGCAAGTACGGCGCAGCGTCGCCATGTCGTCCGTCGATCCACACGGCCGCCCACATCCCCCAGGAGGCCTGCCATTTCAGCGCTTGCTGAGCGCACCAGGGCCGCGCCGGGCACTGCAGGCATTGGCGGAGCGTGTCGCGGCGTCGGCGGCGGTTGAACCATTGTTCGGGATCCCGTTGACAGGCAAGATCATTCGGCCGCAGCGGGGGAGGGCAGGTGCTCATCGCGACCCTTGTGCATCGGGGTTGTCGTGGCGTCGGCGCTGCGCTCGCTGCCGGATGTCGTCGAGTGCCTTGCGGGCGGCTTGGCGTCCAGGCCCGGCCAGCGCGGCGCGACCGGCTTCGCGTTTGTCGCGGTGGGCGTCGCGGGCGGCCAGCTGCGCGGCGACACGGGCACGTGCCTGCTCGAGCTCTTGGTGTTCTCGTGCCTCGTCGAGAGCGGACGGGCGGTTGTGGAGATCCCCGTGCGCCGCCAGGATCGCCCCCAACAGACCGATCGGTTTGTGCGGACTCTCCGGCACCCAATGCCCGGTACCGACCCAGTCGCTGATGAGGGTGTTGACATCCCGTGCCGTCCAGCCGTGTCGGGCCGGCCCCGCCAAGACGTGTGCCCACGGTGTACCGGTTCGGTAGCGGCGAGCCCAGGGAGGACTTTGCTCGCTGGCGACCCATTTGTTTGCCAGGGTCAGTGCCCGGGTTTCCGGGCGTTGGCGCCGCGTAGCGGCGCTGCTACCGGCGGTTTGGCGCCGGGGTCGGGTAGTGAGTACTGCTTTAGGTGAGTTTTTTAAAAGTAAGTAAGACCCTTCGGGATGGGGTGACAGCGACTGAATTCGGCAATCATGCAACACCCACACCGAGGCCCATCCGCGACCTTTATCCCCAACGCGCCAACTTGCGAACCGCTCGGTCCGCGTGCGCTGACGACCCCGCATCACTTCGGTCGCGACGCCAAGCAGTCGCAGCGCGGTCGAGGCCCGCTGCACCGTGCGAACCGACAGTCCCGTCACGTGGGCGAGCCGGGCGTTGGTTGGCCGGCAGTCGCGCCCGGTTCGGTAGTCGGCGAAGGACGCACGCGCTTCGGCCACGGCGACAAGGGTTTTCAAGCTGATCGGATTGTTGGGCATCGCGGGGCGCACGTGGGTGTCGTAGCGCAGCATGTAGGCGGTGGGCACGGTTGACTGTGCCCACCGCTGGGCTCGACCAGTCCAGCAGGGAATGGCCGCCCAGGGGGTGTCGAGTTCGAGGATGATCTGTGGGACGCGGTTGACGCAGTGGGCGCCGACGCGCTGAATCCAGACCGACGCGGTGCGGGCGGTCCCGCGGCGACGAGACGATCGACTGCTGCCGCGATACGGATGAACTATGGTGTGGGTCGATCCACGGGGCGGTGTTGCTAGACCGTGCACAAGGTGTGCGCTACCGTGGAATGCGTCTTTCATGACGATTCCCTTCGAGGTGGGGATTTTCGCGAAAGCATCAAATCGGTTCGAGTTGCAGCTCGAACCGGGTACCCTCGGCCTTCGGGCCGGGGGTTTCGCCGTCTAGGGTGCTATCGCGGGCGCTGTATGTGGTTGTGTGGCACTGATTTTGGTGAGACCGGCAGTCGCCGGGGGTGTCCTTTCAGTCGGTGCTGCGCTCTGCCTACCCGGCGGCGGATATCCGCCGCGTACTTCACAGGCGGATATCCGCCTTCATTGGAGGATGCCGTATGTCGCGCGGAATCCGAGAATGACACGCCGTAACATCAGTCACAGCCGTCACGCGGGGGAGCCCGTTGGGGGCGGGGGTCGCCCCTTTCCGGGGACCCCCGCCGCGCCGGTGGTGATGTGGTCGGTGTGTTCGGTCCGTTTCTAAGGGTGCGTGCATGGGGTGAGCTGCATGGCACCGCTCGAGTTGGCCGGTGTGTCAGTGGTGGGTTTTTCGACGTGTCGGTGCGTGGGACCGGCGATGGCACGGCTGGCCACCTGACTTGCGCGAAAGGCACGTTGGGCGTGCGGGGCCGCGCCGGCGGCACTGTCGGGGTGGTGTTCGGTGCGGTCGCGCGCCATCTTGTCTTGACCCGGCACCGATGTCGGCGCCCGTGTGGGTCGAGCTGGATTTCCTGGGCACAGAGCAATCCGCAGTAGCCCTCGGTGGTGGTGGACCGCTGGGTCACGGGGGCTCCCCCGGCAATGCCGGCAGGCGCGCCGGTGTTGGGGAGTAACCCCTTTGCCGTGCAGTCGATTTGGGCATCGGCGATGGTGGCTGCCCCCAGTCGCGAGGGTCGTGGAACGGTGGTGACGGCGCGGGTGGTGGTGTGTCAGGGGTGGGCGGCGTCGATCGACGCGGTGGAATCGCTGGGGGTTGCAGAGGGCGCAATAGAGTCGCCATAGCTAAGGGATGACGGGCTGGTCGGCATAGCCGGCGTAGGCGGACAGCGATTGCAATTGACGCAACGCGAAGGTGCGCCTGCGGCCCTCTTTGGGGACGTGGATCCCGGCAACTAAGCCTTCGATGCCCGGCGTGTGTAGGGCTTCTTTCGCGCACAGCCAACGGCGGGGGCACCCCCGGCACAGGGCCTTGAGGGTGGGGTCATTGCCGCCTTCGGCCCAGCGATCTGGGTCAGCCACGCATGGGATGGCGGTCAGTACGGGCGGTGGTTCCAAAAGTACGGTCACGGTCGCTCCTCCCACTGAGCGTTATCACTAGATAGGCGCTAACGTTAGCGCCCTAACGTAAGCATCGCAAGCATTAAACATAAGCACAATGGGGGCCTGCGTAAGCGACAGCGTAAGCAGCAAACGTAATCGGCGGGGCAGACGTGTCGCTCGCCAGCTCTATGGGTCTGCGCCAGACAGCCGATACACTGACCCGATGCACGACCACGCGGAGACGGTCGGCGTGGCCCGCGCCGGTGCGGCGTTTGCTGCCCGCCGCGAGGAATTAGGCATCTCACAGCGTGAATTGGCAAAACAGGGCATCATCGGCGCGCCCAACCTGATCGCGTTTGAAAAGGGGCGGGCTTGGCCCCGTGAGCGCACCAGGGCCAAGCTCGAGCAGGTGGTCCAGTGGCCTCCCGGCGCGCTGGCAAAGCTGTACGACGGCAGAACAAGTGTCGTAAGCGGCGCTATCGAACCAGTGCGCAGCGAGTCGGACCCCGGCGCGGTGATTACGGATGCGGTCACGGTTGCCGTCGATCAAGTGCTGGCGTCTGCCGATGCGCTACCGGCCGACAGCGATGCCAGCTTTGGGGAGCGGGCCCGCCGGGTACTCGCCGATTTACGGACAGTGGAGGCGATCACAGCGCGGGCGGTGCGCAGCAGCCAAGGCTCACCAGAGGTGATTAGGGCGCTCAGGCTCATCCGGCAGCGATACGGCGATCTGATGGTGCGTGCCGCGGCGGCCGCGGGCGCCACGTTAGGCCAGCGCCTTTACACGGCACGTTCGGGGGCCGCGCTCAGCGTCGACGAGGCCGCCGGCGCAATGGACGTTGCCCCCGATGTGGTGGAGGCCGCTGAATCCGAACAGCCGGTCACCGAGGAGGATCAGCGCCGCATCGAGAAGCTCATCGCCGAGCTCAGCGCCGAATCGTAGATGGCCTGACACCCCGAAGATATTTTGGCGAGTTGCGTGCGGTTGCCTGCCGCGAATCTATGAAGACGTCCGTGACACCCGCAGTGGGGCAATCGATTTCAAATATTATTGCGACATCAATTGACGGCGCTGAGCAACGCCGCACACGGGGCTGAGGTTAGGCGACGTGTGTCGCAGCAGCACCGTGTTCCAGTGCGGCGATCGCGCTGTCAAAGAGCGCGTGAATAGTGTGCACGTTTGCCTCGTTGTTGAAGTCGCACACCGTGGTCTCCGGGGGCAGGGCAGCTCGCCGGCGGCTTTAGCCGTCGGGGGGATCGGGGCTGGTGAACAGCGTGGGGTGGCGGGTTTTGTCAGGGTCGTTGCGTAGGGTGCGGTCATGTTTGGCTGGCGGTGTCCCGGTGATGGGGTGTCGGCGTGAGACGGGCGTATGTGTTTCGTTTGCGGCCGACCGCACGCCAGCATGTGGGGTTGGCCGCGTGTGTGGACGCTCACCGCGAGTTGTATAACGCTGCTTTGCAGGAGCGTCGGGATGCGTGGGTGCACAGCAAGACTCGGATTTCTTACGGTGATCAGTCTGGGCAGCTGAGCGAGATCCGCAGTCTGCGACCGGATCAGGCGCTGTGGTCGTTTTCTAGCCAGCAGGCCACGCTGCGGCGGTTGAATAAGGCGTTCGACGGGTTCTTCCGCCGGGTGAAACGCGGCGAGACTCCCGGGTATCCGCGGTTCAAGGGCACGGCCCGCTTCGACAGCGTGCAGTGGCCCAAAGACGGTGACGGGGCCCGCTGGCTGCCCGAGGCCAAGCGGGTGTATCTGCAAGGGATCGGCCAGGTGAAGGTGCATCTGCATCGGCGGGTCGAGGGCCGTGTGAAGACAATCCAGGTCAAACGGGCGGGCCGGCGTTGGATGCTGGTGTTGTCCTGCGATGACGTGCCGACAAGACCGTTGCCGGCCACCGGTGGCCAGGTCGGTATCGACGTCGGGGTCATGACGTATGCGACGCTGTCTGATGGCAGCGCGGTCGCTAATCCGCGGTGGGCACGTCAGGAGGCCACCCGGTTGCAGATGGCCCAGCGGCGACTACAGCGCGCCAAACGTGGCTCCCGTAACCGGGCCGCGCGCCGGGAGACGGTGGCGGCGCGGCACCGTAAGATCGCCCACCGGCGCAAGGACTTTCACCACAAACAGGCCCGCGAACTCGTGGCCCGCTACGACCTGCTGGTGGCCGAGGACCTCACGATCGCGAACATGGTTCGCCGCGCCAAGCCCAAACCTGATCCGGACAACCCGGGACAGTTCCTCCCGAATGGTGCCCGGGCGAAGTCCGGGCTCAACCGATCAATCAGTGACGCTGGCTGGGGTCAGTTCGTCTCGATACTGCGCGCCAAAGCGGAAGACGCTGGGCGCACATGGATCGAGGTCAACCCCCGGCACACCTCGGATGGGTGTGAATGCTGCGGTCACGCCGCACCCGAAAATCGCGTCAACCAAGCCGAATTCATCTGCCAACACTGCGGCCACACCGCACTAGCCGATGAACACGCTGCACGCAACATACTCAGGGCCGGACTGGCCCTACACGCCGCAACCGCAGCGTAAAAGAAGCCGACGGCTTCAGCCGTCGGAGAAGTCACTGCTGGTCGGCGATCCTGCGCGCGCTGCGCAGGACTTCGACGAGCTCGGCCACGAGCGGCTCTGGCAACGACGCGCGCACGCGGGCCAGTGACCCGATCCCGCTGTTGATTGGGGTGCCGGCGATCTGGTAGGACGCCTGTAGCAGCGCGGCGAGGTCGTCGATGCATTTGCCTGCGCGCTGTCCTGCGCGGAGACGGTGACGTTAGGGCTGTGGTGCACTCGCATGGTTGGATCGTATTGGGGCGCATAGGCATTGCCGTGCGCTAAATTGTGCAGCCGCGTGGTGTGGATGGGCCTACAATGCGCGTGCACCGGCGGCGGGCCCACCGATCGGGGGGCCAAAAATGTGTGTGGGGTGGGGTGTGGGTGCGTTGATACTTGAGGTGTGTCGATAGATGCGCTGGTGCAGCACGTGGGCCAGGTGCTCAATCGTGGGCATGCGTTGTTCGGCCAGCCCGGCACGGGTGGGGACGTGGCCGCGGGGCGCAGCGATGCGGCACTGGCCGGTGCTGCCGAGCTGGTGCGTCACAGCCAGCAGCGCATGTCCGGGTTGTCCGGGGTGCTGCCGGCGACCTACACCACGTTCGCGACCGATGCCGCCCCGGGCTTAGGCAGGGTCTCTACCGCCGATAACCGGCTGGGCACCCAGATACACGATGCGGTGCAAGTGGATTGGACCGGCGGGGCCAACTCGGGTTCGGTGGTCAAAGGCGCTGCCGCAGACACCACCACCTTGGCCCCGGTCTCGGGCACCCCGGCCGGCCAACGCGCCCTGATCGCCACCCTGCGCGCCCGCCTCGCCCAACAACAGCAGATCGTCAACGCGCATAAGGCTCGGGACGCGCAGCTGGCTTCTATGGTCCGCTCGATGCTGTACTCGCGTCGCCGCGGTAGTGGGGGTGGCGGGATGCCGATGGGCGGAATGCCGTTCGGCGGCGGGGGAGGGGGCCCAGGTGGCGGCACCGGCGGCGGCGGAGGGTTGAGTGGTCTGAGTGGACTGATCAGCCCGCTGGCGGCACTCGGCCGCGGTTCGGGTTCTCGGTCCGGGTCGACCGCCGGGCTGCAGCCAGCGGGACCGGCGGTCGGGACCCCACTTGGTGCGCTGACGCTTGACTCGAGTCCACGGGAGGTGGCGTCGGCCATCATCCATGAAGCATGGCGCCGCGGGTATTCGCCGTACCAGACGACCGCGATCCTGGCCGACGCCATGCAGGAGAGCAATTTGAATCCGCGGGCCAAAAGCCCGAATAGGCTGTGGGAGAGTATCTTTCAGCAAGACGCATCGTATTCGGGGCGGCGTAACCCGAATTTGGCGATCTCGGAGTTCTTCAACCGGCTCGACCACCACGGCGGCCCAGGATCACCGGATATCTGGAAATCGATCTTCTGGCTCCAACAGCGTCCCGGCGAACCCTCAGCGGCGGCGGCCTACGCCTATGGCCGGCAGGCCTACCTCTCGGAGATTCAGCGCCAACATCACAGGGCGATATCGATGTACCACGACATCGTCGGCGGCGGCGCCGTTATGGTCTGAGCCGCCTAGATTCCCAAATTTTGGCGGGCGCCGGCGTCGAGAGGCCGGATAATTGGTCTATGTCGGTTGTGCAGGCTTGTGTTGCTGTGCAGGCCGCGATCGCGCGGGCCCGCTCGTTGTTTGGTTCGGCGATCAACGGTGGCATTTCCGACAACTCCTCCACGCTGATCGCCGAGGCGGTGCAGATCACCACCGCGGCGCGTGACCGCACGGTCGACATGGCTGGCGGATTGGGAATGCCCTCCTACCGCGACATGGTGGATCGCTCGATCCCACCACTAATGACCGCGTCGACTAGCGATGCGGGCCTGACCACCCAATTGGCGGCCGCTGCCGCGGCCACCAGAGCCGGCGCTGACCGTCTTGATGCGATCGCCGCCCAGACCCGCGTCATCGCGCAGGCGGCCGCAGTCGCGCGCACCGCCGCAGCGCAGCGTGCCATCCTGACTGCATTGCGCGGCCAGCTCCAGCAGGCCTCCGAGGTTGTCCAAACCACTCAGCAACAAGGTGGTGCCGCGGCCACTCAGATCCGTGCACTCAGATACCCAAAGAGCGCGCCCGGGGCAAGCCTCGGGTACGGCCAGCACGGTCCGTTGCCCACCGACGGCCCTGGCGACCTATGGGACCCGTCGACGGCTTACAAGTTATTCAACTCACTGAATGAATGTGAGGCCTGGATTACGTTCCGCAGAGTTCTGTATCCCTGGCAGCAGTGGGAGTGCCACCTCGCCGGGCCAGGCGGAGTGGCGGGCTCGTTCATTGTCGACAAAGCTTAAAAGCGACGTGACGTCGCAGACTAAGAAAGGATAGTCATGTTCGATCAGCCCGTCTGGAATTACCGAGCAGTCATCAGCGCGGCTGACACCGATGCACAAGCCGAAGTCCGCGACAGGCTCTTTCGGACTCTTTTTCAAATTCAGTTATACAATGGCGGGACATTGACCAGCTCTGTATACAGAGCAGCCGACCAACTTGAGCTCTATAATCCAGATCACGTCGTTGACCTCTTCCAGGCCTTTCATGATGCGGGCGCCTACGAATGGGACTCGAAGACACAAACCATGTGTGAAGTGGAAGACCCAGACATTTACGTACACCGAGTCAAGCGGCCCGCCAACATACCTCGAACACCTGGGGCTCGCGAGTAAAAGGCGATAACAAGTTGGCGCAAAGTTTGAAAGGAGCGTGGTGTCGAATTATTTGAAACGCATTCGATTAGCGCGAAGCGCGGTCGAAGACTTCAACATATACCCATTTTCGCTGCCGCTCGTCAGTTCTCTGGACACGGTGGAGTTTGATTCGCAGGTGACATTTTTCGTAGGCGCCAACGGGGCGGGCAAGTCAACTCTGCTCGAGGCAATCGCCGTGGCGCTAGGCTTCAATGCTGAGGGAGGAAGCCGTCACTTCAACTTCACAACTCGAGCCTCCCACTCGAACCTGCACGCTTATCTCGACATTGCCCGCGGTACGCGCAAACCCCGCTCGGGGTATTTTCTGCGCGCGGAAAGCTTCTTTAATGTCGCGACAGAAGTCGATCAACTTGGCTCCGACATCATCGCCGGCGCCTACGGTGGCCGTTCTTTGCACGAACAATCGCATGGCGAATCGTTTTTGACACTGATGGTCGAAAGGTTCACCAACAACGGCCTCTACCTGCTTGATGAACCCGAAGCAGCGTTATCGCCCACGAGCCAGTTGGCCGCCTTGGCACGGATCCACGACCTCGTTCGCCAAGGTTCACAGTTCCTGATAGCGACGCATTCGCCGATCCTTATGGCCTATCCTGGCGCGACCATCTACGCCTGCACAGACGCCGGCATCAGCCAAGTCGCGTATCAGGACACCGAACACTTTCGAATCACGCGGGACTTTCTCGATGCGCCTGAGCAATTCCTACATGAATTACTCGACGTAGACTTACCGAAGTCCTAAACAGCAGAAACAGACGACTACGAGCGTCTCGGAAGTCGGTCGTGGTTGCTGCGCGGAAGCGGATTGGTGTGACATTCTGTGCGGGTGTCCGCCCGGGTGCCGCCGTCGGGGGTTGTGACGTTTCTGTTCACCGATGTTGAGGGGTCGACCCGTCGGTGGGAAGCAGACGCCGGGGGCATGCGGAACGCCCTGGCCGTACATGACGAGGTGTTGCGCTCGGCGGTCGAGGCGCACGGGGGCTGGTTGTTCAAGCACACCGGCGATGGGGTGTGCGCGGCATTCGCGTCACCAGGGGCAGCGGTAGATGCCGCCATCGCCGCACAGCGCGAGTTGGAATTGCCGGTGCGGATGGGCATCGCGACCGGCGAAGCCGAACTTCGCGGCGGTGACTACTTCGGCATCGTGCTTAACCGAGCAGCCAGGGTGATGGCTGCCGGGCACGGTGGTCAGATCCTGGTGGCCGAGTCGACGGCGGTGCTGCTCATTGGGGTTGATTTATTGGATCTGGGGCCGCGGCGGCTACGGGATGTACCGATTCCGATCGGGATGTTCCAGGTCCAAGCGGAGGGACTGCGCACCGCCTTTCCGGCGTTGCAGGCGCTGGACCCTAGTCCCGGCAATCTGCGGGCGCCGACCACAAGCTTCGTTGGCCGCGAGTCCACGGTCGCCGGGCTGCGAGCCGCGGTACAAGCTCATCGGTTGGTGACGTTGACCGGGGTGGGCGGGGTGGGCAAGACCCGCCTGGTGTTGGAGGTCGCGGCGCGGCTGGCTGACGAATTCCCTGACGGTGTTTGGATTTTCGAGCTGGCTGCGGTCACCGACCCGGCGGCCGTGTCGGACGCGGTGGCGGCGGTGCTGGGCGTCATCCAGCAGCCCGGGAAGAGCGTGTGCGAGTCAGTGGCCGCCGCGTTGGAGGGCAGAGTCCGGTTGTTGGTGTTCGACAACTGCGAGCACGTGCTCGATGCCGCAGCCGATTTGATCGAGGCCGTGCTTGCGTTCTCGGCGACGGTGACGATTGTGGCCACCAGCCGCGAAGGATTGGGAGTCGCCGACGAACGCTTATGGCCGGTGCCCTCGCTAGATGTCGGCGCAGGCATCGACTCTCCAGCGGTAGAACTGTTTGTCCAACGCGCACAAGCTGTTTTGCCGGGCTTCTCGGTCCCCAACGCTGATGAGGCAGCCGCGGTGGTGGAGATCTGTGCTCGCCTCGACGGGATCCCGTTGGCCATCGAATTAGCGGCCTCACGGATAGCGTCGATGACGCCGAGCGAGGTACGGGATCGCCTCGATCATCGATTCCGGCTGCTGGTCGGGTCGCGGCGCGGAGTGGAACGCCACCAGACGTTGCGTCAGGCGGTGGCGTGGTCTTATGACTTGCTCGAGGATGCGGAGAAGGTTGTGCTCGAGCGGTGTTCGGTGTTCGCCGGTGGATTCGGTCTCGAAAGTGTTTGCGCAGTCGCGGATTCTCATGACGAGTTCGCCATGCTCAATCTGCTGGACGCGCTGGTGCGCAAGTCGCTGCTGGTCGCCGACCGGTCGGCGGGGCGGACCCGGTTTGCGATGCTGGAGACGATCCGCCAGTTCGCCGAGGAGCAACTCGTCGCCCGCGGCGAGGCATCCGAGATTCGGGCTGCTCACGCGCGGTACTTCGCCGGACGTGAAGTCGACACTCTTGCCCTGTGGGACAGCCCCCGACAGCGACAGGCCTACGACTGGTTCACTCTCGAGCTGCCCAACCTGCGCACCGCGTTTCGGTGGGCCGCCGACCAAGGCGACCTCGACACCGCCGCCGCCATCGCCACCTATGTGGGGTGGCTCGGCAATATCGTCCAAACCTATGAGCCGATAGCCTGGGCTGAAGAGCTGATCGAGGCTGCCCGCGCCGTCGATCACCCGCGGCTGGCGTTCCTGTACGTGATTGCGTCGCTGTGCTACACGACCGGACGGATCGAGGCGGCTATCCGCTATTGCGACGCCGGCCAGATCGTTCTCGGCAGGAGCCGCGAGGCGCCGCCGTACGGCATCGAAGCCATGCTTGGATCTGTATACCTAGTCATCGGGCGGCCCGAACGATGTGTCGAGTTGTGCCGCGCCCAGCTCGCACGCCGCCGCGACACCCACGTCTACATCCGGGCATATCTGGTTGTCGCCCTTGCATTGGCCGGTTCGGGTGGGGAGGCGATGGATTCCGCGGATGGCCTCATCGAGGCTGCGGAGGCAACAGGCAACCGGTCCGTGCTCGCGTTCGCGCTCGGTGCCTACGGTCTCGCTTTCCGTGACGCGGATCCCGTCGGGGCGCTTAACGCCGTCGGCCGGGGTCTGGTGATCGCTCAAGACAGCGGCGACCGCGCCAACGCGTCAGTCCTGGCACACGCTCTGGCCCTACTCGAGGCCGAACAGGGCGAGACCGCGTCCGCGTTCGATCACCTCACTCTGGCAATCCGCAACTACCACGATTCGGGCAACACTACGACGATCCGCGGCGCGCTGGCCGTCCTCGTCGCCCTTTTCGACCGGCTCGGCCGCCACGAACCGGCGGCCACCATCGCCGGGTTCGCATTCAGTCCCTTCGCGACAGCGGCGACCCCGGAGATCACCACCGCGATCACGCACCTCCGCGATGTCCTCGGCGACCAGACCTACGAATCGCTCGCCCGCACGGGTGAGACGATGGCCACCGCCGCCATCGCGACCTACGCGAACGACCAAATCGACCAGGCCCGAGCGGAACTGAACATCGTCGCGAAATAGACCACATTCGAGAGTCTGGAAAGTTAGTTCCGGTTTGCTGGGTGTTCGTGGGTTGGGTGGGACGTCGTGTGCGGGTATCTGGTGGGGGCCCGCCTTCTGGGGTTGTGACGTTGCTGTCGCCCGAACGGGTCGGGTCCCATATCTGGTTGCGGTGTCGCTGCGACCCGCAATGCTGTTGTCGTGGGCCCTAATTGCTTAGTGGTTGGGCCTTAGTGCGGGAGTGCAAGCCCTGAGCTGATCAAGACGATGCCGGCGCCTGCGGCGGCGAGGAGGGTGAGCACGACGCCGCGGCGTAGTAGGAGGAGTAAGACTGCGGCGGCGGCGAGGACTGCGTACTGCCACGGCTGGGTTAGGGCTCTGGCGAGGCTAATCGCGGAGCCGAAGATGGCGCCGATCGCGGCTGGTCCGGCGCCGTCGAGAAATGCGCGGGCGATGGCGTTGGTGCGCAGCTGGTCGAAGTGCCGGGCGCCGAGAAGCACGAACGTGAAGGACGGGCTGAATACAACGAGGCACGCAAGGACAGCGCCGAGCAGCCCGGCGGCGGCGTAGCCGACTACGGCGACGGTCTGCACGACTGGTCCCGGTGTGATCTGGCCGAGGGCGACTGCGTTAAGGAACTGGGGGCCGGTCATCCAGTGGTAGTGATCGACAGCGTCGTTTTGCATCAGCGGGATGATGACGAATCCGCCGCCGTAGGACAGCGCGCCGACCTTGAACGCTACCCAGATCAAGGAACCGAGTGTGCCAAGGCTCAGCGTTCCGAGTGCCAGCAGGGGTGTGGGCGCAATGGCGGTCGGGCCAGTGGGCTCGCGGCGGATACGGCTGGCGATCTCGATCACGCCGCAGGCCAGCAGCGCTAGTACCAGCCAGGGGCCGATGGTCGCCGCTGCGAGCAGACCGGCAGCAACAAAGGAAATCCACCGGAGCCGACTGGCACGCCCGGCGGGGTGGGCGCCGTGCCAGCTGGTAGGCAGCAGGCCGGCTGCGGCGTGCACCGCGACGGCTGCTACCGCTGATCCGGCGCCGGCACCTGCGGCTAGGACCGCGCGCGGCGGTGCGTCGCCTAAGAACAGCACCGCCAGGGCGAGGATGAGGATTAGTCCGGGGACGATGAACGCGGCCCCGCCTAGCAGCGCGCCGCCCCAGCCACGGACCCGCCAGGCGCAAAAGATCGCCAGCTGAGTGGAGGCGGGCCCGGGCAACAGGTTGCAGGCAGCGACGGCGTCTTCGAACTCAACCGGCGTCAACCAACGCCGGCGCTCGACGCACAGCTCGCGCAGCAGCTTGATGTGTGTGGGCGGACCACCAAACCCTATACACCCGATCCGTCCCCACTCGCGCAGCACGATGGCCAGGCTCGGCCGCGGCGGCACCTGCGCGTCGGCGTCGGGGTCACTCATCGGTGCATGACAGAAGCCGATTTGCGCGCCTGGATTACTCGATGGGTCATCAAGTTCCCCGGGCTCTGGACACCGAGCGACATTACATCAATCTAGTTTGATATGTATGGCCGGTGCGTGCCTGCTCGGGCATAGGGTGGGTTGAGTATCTGGTGAGGTCAAAGGCGCTATGCGAGAAGGAGACAACGAAATGACTGTCTTTGCGAGCAAGGTCCTCGCGCTAGCCTCGACACATGCACCCGCGGCGGTTGTGCTGATTCGCCTCTATGTGGGGCTGGTTTTCGCATGCGAAGGGGTGCTGAAGTTTTTATGGCCTGATTCGCTGGGCACCGGTCGGTTCGACAAAGCCGGCATCCCAGCGCCGGCGTTCTTCAGCGCACTGGACGGCGTCTTCGAGATCGGCTGCGGCGCACTCATTCTGGTCGGGCTGCTGACTCGGCTGGCCACTGTGCCAATGATCGTCGACATGCTCAGCGCGTTGCTTATCACCAAATTGCCGATCGTCTGGGGCCATGCCCCACTCTTCGGCACGGAGCATGGCTGGTGGGACTTCATCCACGAATCCCGTGTCGACCTCGCGCAGCTGTGCGGCAGCGTGTTTCTGCTTATCGTCGGTGCCGGCAGCTGCTCTCTCGACGCCCACCTAACCAGTGGGAAGTCCCTGCGCCCACAGCGCCGCTGACCGTGTTCCGAGGCGATGCAGGAGGTGCTGCACGTCCAAACTCGATCAAATCATTTTGATGTAATGTGGCCGCCATGGCGACGACTGATCGCATGCCGGTTCCGCTGCTGATGCAGATGGCCTCGCATCCGCTGCGCTGGGCGCTGTTGACCGAGTTGGCGTCGAGCGATCGCCGAGTCCGGGAATTGGTTGTCGCCGTGGATGCCCCGCAGAACCTTGTCTCCTACCATCTGCGATTGCTGCGCGTGGCCGGGCTGGTAGCTACTCGTCGCAGCAGCTTTGACGGCCGCGACAGCTACTACCACCTCGAACTTGCGCGGTGCGCGGCGGCGTTCGGTGACGCCGCAACCGCTCTGCATCCTGCATTGGCCCCTGCCGTCGCCGCGAGGGCAGCGGCGGGCAAGTCGGTGTTATTCGTGTGCACGGGCAACAGCGCGCGCTCGCCGATGGCCGAAGGGCTACTGCGGCTTCGCGGCACTGGCCGTGTCCGTGTTACCAGCGCTGGCAGCCACCCCAAGCCGCGTCTACATCCCAACGCGGTGCGGGTAATGCGTGAGGCGTATGGCATAGACATCGGCCGCCGGCGGCCGAAATCGCTGACTGCAGTTGCCGAACGACGCTTCGATTACGTAATTACGTTGTGCGACAAAGTTCGCGAGTTTCCCTATGAGCACGGTTCGGCTGCCGCGATGCATTGGAGCCTGCCCGATCCGTCAGCCGGCCCGGCGGGCTATCGACAATTCCGGAGAGTGGCAGCCGAGCTCGACACCCGCATCGGATTTCTGCTGCCTGTTTTGGCGCACGCCACGGAAGGGTAAGTATGTCGATCGCATCGAAGCAACAGGCCGGCACCTGTTGCCTGGTCGACGATATAGAGCGGCTGCGCGCGGCTGGGCTGGGTTTCCGCAACGGCATCACCCGTGGCCCTGGTGGACACCCTGCCAGCACTCTCATCGAGCTATTCCAACCCGCCAACCGCTAGACCACACGGGGGCCCACGTGGTACTGGATCGACGCGATTTCCTTACATGGGGCGGCTTGGCGGTCATGGCCGCCGCCGGCGGCGTTGGTGTCGGAGTAACTGCTGGGTGCTCGCAGACGGCACCCACCCCGCCCACCGGCAAGCCTGACTACACGCTGCGGATCGGCACCGGCACCGTCGACTTGGCCCCAGACCAGATCGTGTCGACCACCGTCTACAACGGCCAGTTCCCCGGTCCGCTGGTGCGCTTAAAAGAGGGCCAACGGACGTCGGTGGACATCTACAACGACACCGACACCCCCGAGCAGCTGCATTGGCACGGCCAGCACGTGGGCGTTGATGTCGACGGCGCCGCTGAGGAGGGCACGCCCTACATCCCCTCGCACGGCATGCGGCGCATCTCCTTTGTGCCCGGCCCGGCCGGGTTCCGGTTCTATCACACCCACGTGGTGCCGCGCGCCGATCTGTCCCGCGGTCAGTACACCGGCCTGGTGGGCCCGGTCTACATCGAACCCAAGCAGAACCCCGGCGCATACGACCAAGAGATCTTCTTGACGCTCAAGGAATTTGAGCCTACCTTCAGCCGCGGCGGCGACATGGCCGCCGATTTCCTCGCCGGCGAGGCCGACCCCGATCTGAAGCACAAAGGCGAATCGGCGATGGATGCCTCACTGGCCCAGGGCAATCCCCATGGCTATGAGGTCAGCTACACGACATTCGCGATCAATGGGCGCATGCTCGGCCACGGCGATCCTCTCCGGGTGCAGACCGGTCAGCGGGTACTGCTGCATGTCCTCAACGGCAGCGCCACCGAAACCCGCAGCCTCGCACTGCCCGGACACAGCTTCACCGTGATCGCGCTGGACGGCAATCGAGTACCTAACCCCGCCCCGGTTCCGGTGCTCTGGCTGGGCGCAGCCGAACGGATCTCCGCGATCGTCAATATGACTAACCCAGGGATCTGGGTGCTGGGCGATCTTTCCGACGACGACCGCGGACACGGCATGGGCATCGTGGTGGAATACGCCGGGCGCAGCGGGGATCCGCAATGGGCGCCGCCCCCGCCCTTCAAATGGGACTACCGCCGATTCGCCGCACCCAACCCCAGTGCCGCGGCGCCGCCCGATCACACGATCGACATGCTGATCGAGAAGCGCAACGCTGCCGACAACGGCTTCAACCTTTGGACGATCAACGGCACACCGTTTTCGATGGACACCAATAAACCCGTGCTCGACCTACAACAAAACAAGCGATACCGGCTACGGTTTCGCAACGCCACGGATGACTTACACCCACTGCATTTGCATCGGCACACCTTCGAACTCACCCACATCGCCGGCACCCCCACCACCGGGGTGCGCAAGGATGTCGCAATGCTGGGCGGCTACCAGAGCATGGAGGTCGATTTCATCGCCGACCAGCCCGGTCTATCACTGCTGCACTGCCACCAACAGATCCATATGGACTACGGATTTATGGCATTGCTGCGCACCACCTGACCCGCGGCCGCCAGGGGTACCCGCATATGGATTGCGCGAAAGCCGAAAGGGATCAGTTCACGGCGACAATAACGCGGCGACGGGGCGCACCCCGACGCTCGACCGCGCTCCTGGTGGACTGCCCAACGGGGCGGTGCACGCCGCCGCCCGGCTGGGATTGGCCGAAATCCGTTGGGACGTGATCTCTTTCGATTGGATCGACGACGCCAATACGGCAGCGACAAGGTACATGCTGATGACCCAAATCAAGCCCGGGTCGGTAGTGCTGTTCCATGACACCTACTCGAGCACGGTTGACCTTGTCTACCAGTTCATTCCGGTGCTGAAGGCCAACGGCTACCGCCTGGTGACAGTCAGCGCGATGCGCGGGCCGCGCGCCGGGCAGCAGTTACGGTGACCGCGACAACGGCCCGCCGGTCAACGTCATCACCGACATCCCGGCCGCGAAGATACCGACACTGCCGAACACACCGTCACCTAAGCCGATGCCCAACCTGCCGATCACCGACATCCCCAACCAGAACCTCGGCGGGCCGCAATTGGAATTCCTGTCGCCTCGGCGGCGCCGTCTGTGTGGTTCGGCCGCAACCGACTACGCGGTAACGCGCGCGGCCAGCGTGGCCTGTCCGGGTCCGTCGAGTTCGGTGACCACTGAGTGCCGACCGGCCATTGCCATCAGGAGTGCTTCTCCGGTGCCGCTGACTTCCAAGCCCTCGCCGTGCTGCCAGTCGATGTCGGTCGCTCGTAGTCGGAGTCCTTTGATGCGACGCCCTGCGCCCAGGCGCGGATTTCCAGGCACCAAGGGCAGGATCCGTTCCAGGCGATCCGCGGGCACAGCGCGCCGATGTCCGAGTGCGCGGCGAATGTCCTGATGATGGATGGTGCCGTCGATGAGGGCAATCATGCCGCCGAAGCCAGCGGTCAGCCCGCGTGGTCGAAGATGTCTTCCAAGGAAGTGCCTCAACTCCTGCGGGGACAGAGGCGAAAGCTCTTGAACGCCGACCTCATTGGCATGGACGAACCGTCCCTTCGCGAAACGCTTCATCAATCCGAGTGGGCTCAACTCTTCGTAACTCACGACATGCGCAACGACGTCCTTCACCGACCATCGGTCACACAAGCTCGGTGCCTGCCACTCGTGTGGGCTCAGCGTTGCAAGGAATGCGGCCAGGTCGGCCCGCTCGTCATAGGCGAGGTCCATCAGAGACTTTTGATCGATGCTCACAGCGACTCCTCCCTCTTCGCGATCTCGACGTAGTGGCTGAGGTACAGCGGCCAACCCGCATCGCCGTCAACACCATCGGCTACGGCTTGCCAGCCCGTGCCATGCCGTTCCAAGTGTCGGTGTTCTAACTCCACGCGAGTGCGGTCCTCGGACTCGGCAATGAAGCGCACCTCAACCTCACTCGTCTTCGCGGGATCGGCTTCCAGTTGCCAGGTGGGGCTGATGTCCCAGGAAAAGACGACGCGGAACGGCGCCTCGTAGACGAGGACACGCGCCCATTCGCACCGGCTACCGTCGGTCCCCACGTCGTAGATGTGCCCGCCCACTCGCGGCTCGAAGACGGTTTCGGCAATCGGGACCGACAGCAGATTGTGCTCGCGCGGCTTGATGGCATCGAACTTGCTGATGAACAGCGTGAACGCACGCTCGATACCCGTGTTGACCGCGACGCTCTTGCGTATCGGCTCGACCTTTGATGAGCTCATCCCTGTTGCCCCTCTTCATCGGCGATCAGTGTGTAGGCGTCCAGCGCCTTGCCCCAGAACACGTCTAACTCCGACCTCAGTGCCTGAATGCCTTTCGGGTCCAACTGATAGACGCGCCGCGTTCCGACTGCGCGATCCGCAACAAGTCCAGCGCATTTGAGCACCTTGAGGTGCTGCGACACGGCCGGCCTGCTCACCGGCAAGCCATGAGCAAGCTCGCCGACCGCCATCGGCCCACCGGCAAGACGCTTGAAGATCGCTCGCCGGGTGCCGTCGGCGAGAGCGGCCCAGGCATCGACGGTGCCATGGTAAGTCGCCACGAACGGTAAGTCTACACTTACCGATCTATTCAGCTACAGCTCAGTGTCCAGAAAGGGCCGGAACTGAAGGTGTCGAGGGCACCGCTTGCACTGCCTCAACTGGCGCCCGTACGGCGGCCCGGCCGGTGAATCCGGGGGATAAGTTGTGGGACCCGGCGGCGGTACTGGCGATATTGATCGCCGAGCGCCGCGTTCAGATCATGCTCTTCGAGCTGCAGCGCGATCACGATGTAGCCGGTTGTTACTAGCGCGAAGAGCAAGTGCCCGGTCGTCATTGTCGGCGCGGCCCAAAACGCGATGATGAAGCCCAGCATGAGAGGGTGCCGCACAATTCGGTAGAGCAGGGGGGTCCGAAATCCGGTGTCGGTGTAGGGTTCTGCGCGCCACGCCAGGTACACCTGGCGGAGTCCAAACAGATCAAAGTGACTGATCATGAAGGTCGACGCGAGGGCCATAGCCCAGCGAGCCAGAACAGCACCTGCAGTCCGATCCGCCCCAACGGCCACGCGACGTTCCAAATGACTGTTGGCATCGTCCGCCATTGCCAGAACATAAGCAACAGAACCAGACTCGACAACAGAACATAGGTGCTGCGCTCAATGCTGTTGGGCACCAGCCGTGTCCACCAACGCTTGAATGCCGGTCGCGCCATCACGCTGTGCTGCACTGCGAATAGCCCGAGCAGCAGCATATTCACCACGACTGCCTCTCCGACGGGTGCCGTCACGCCGTGGTCGATGCTGCGTGGCACGACGAGGTTGCCGACGAAGCCGATGGAATACAGGAAGGCGGCCAGGAAAATTAGATAACTTGCCCCGCCGTATCCGAGTGTGAGATAGCGCTTCATGGTGCCCTTTCTGCTGTGGTGATGGCCTATGTCGTGGGCGCGCTATGGGTGAATGGTGGTGCCGCCGAGTCGGGTTTGGTGAGGGTCACTTGCCATAGCCGTCGGGGCAGGTCGCCTTCTTCGAATGCGTACACGTCGTTGAGTTTCCAGCCGTCTGCCAGCGCATCGACAAGTTCTCGGGAAAAGAAGTGGACCGCGAATCCGCCGTGTTCGAAGATGTCGTCACCGTGCGGGTTTCCGGCACCGTAGTGGGCGTCGCCGGTGTGCCGAACGGTGTAGATGAACGTTCCGCCTGGCCGCAGGACCCGCCGAACCTCGTTGACGATGGCGTGGATTTCCTTGGTCGACAGGGCCATACACAGTGCCATGTGTGCGAACACGGCGTCGACGGCCTCGTCGTCAACGCGGCATTGAGCCAGTGCTTTGGGATGTGGAATCAGCGCGTCGAGCAGGCATTCGAGGCGGCCGCAGGCCTGGCCCCCCGTGACCAACTGGGCGCCATCCTGCGTGCGGCAATCGATTCGTTCGCCGATCTGCGGTCGTCGGTGCACGCATGCGTCGAGTCCTATGCGCCGGCGCTGCGGTCGCAGGAGTTGCGGGAGAGACTCGCGGCTGGATACGCGGGAGTGCGTGAATCCGCTGTTCGGTTGGGCACCCAGCACATGGCCGATGTGGGTATGGCGGCGCCACAGAACCTGGCCCCGATCGCATCGGTGCTGATGGCGGTTTGCGACGGCCTGATGTTGCAATGGATTGCAGACCCGCAGGCCACCCCGCATGCAGCCGAAACACTCGACGCTCTCAGTGTGCTCGGAATGCTGGCATCGATGGGAGCGGACCAGGCTGCGCGCTAGGACTCGCCGCCATCTGGCGAGCGCCTGTGTGAACGCAACCGTAGCTGACGAAGCCGTGAAAGCTGTCGTGTCGAAATAGACGAGATATGAGGGTCTCGAAATTCCGTCGCGGTCGTCGCAGGGATAGTTCGGCGCAGACTTCGGCGTCACCAAGATCGTGCTCGGGGCGGCTTGTTTTCGACAGGATGCTCGTGGTCCGGCTCAGCACACAGAGGCGGCAGGAAGCTGGATGGTGATTTCGGCGCCGCCAGCGGGGCGGTTGTGTGCGGTGACGGTGCCGTAGTTGCGTCGCGCGAGGGTGTCGACGATGGCCAGGCCGAGTCCGGTGCCGCCCCTCGTGCGTGCGGGGTCGGCGCGGGTGAATCGGTCGAAGGCGTGCGGGAGGAATCCGGGAGGGAATCCGGCGCCGTTGTCGCCGACGCGGATCTCGACGCCGTCGTCGGTGGCCGGCTGGACGCGGATGGTGATCGGCGGGGCGCCGTGCTGGGTGGCGTTGTCGATGAGGTTGCTGATGATCCGGTCCAGGTCATTAGGGTCGATTCGGGCGTATTGGCCTGCGGGGCAGTCGATGTCGAGTTGGCCGTCCAGGCTGTGACGGTAGCGTTCGCCGATCGTTTGCAAGCGGGTGCGAAGGTCGATGGTTGGCGGCGGCTCAGCCGAGTTGCTGGTGTCTGCGACGGTGAGCAGGTCGCGAGCCAGGCGGGACAGCCGGGTGGTTTCGTCCAGGGCTGAGCACATCGCGGTGACCAGTTCGGGGTTGCTTCGTGGGCGCCGCAGGGCGAGTTCGAGTTCAGTCGTCAACAGACTCAGCGGAGTGCGAAGTTCGTGGCCCGCGTCGCTGACGAACTGTCGTTCTCGCTCTAGCGCGTCTTGCAGCCGTTGCAGGAGCTCATTAAATGTTGTTCCGAGATACCAGATTTCATCGCGAGCGGGTGGGACGGGCAGGCGGGCGTGCGCGTCGGTGGCGCTGATCCCCGCGGCGCGAGCGCGCATGCGTTCGACCGGTCGAAGGGCGGCGGCTGCTAACAGGTACGCGCCAATGGCGGCGGCCAACAATACGATCGGGAAACCGGTGGCCAGTTCGTCGCGCAGGTCCGCCACCGCGGCGTCGCGGTCGGCCAGGCTCTGGGCCGCCAGCACAAGGCGCCCACCGGGTGCAGGGCTCGCTGCCACCCGCACCGGGCTTTGCAGATTGCCGAGCCGGGAGTGATCGGCGACCAGCTGCCCGCGTCGGGCGGTGTCAAGCTCGGACGGTGACAGCGCGCTCTGCCCAGCGAGATTCGAGGTCGCGGCCAACACCCGACCGTCGGGGGCGATGATCTGTTGGGCCGCGTCGGGATCAGTGTCAGCGAGGACGGGATCGGTCGCGGCTGCGACCGGGCGCAAGTTGTCCAACCGATAGGACAGGGACTCGGTGATCGCCTCGTCCAGCGATTCTTTTGTGTGGGTGACGGTGAGAGTCCCAACGGCCAGTAAGACCAGCGCTATCACGGCGGTGAAGGCAGCGGTGAGCCTGATCCGGAGCGGCCAGCGCCGAATCATCTGGCTGTTTTCTCGGGCACGCCGCCATCGGTGCGTAGCCGATAACCGATACCGCGAACAGTTTCAATCGAGCGCACCCCAAAGGGTCGGTCGATCTTGTCACGCAGCGCGCGTATATGGACGTCCACGACATTCGAACGTGATTCGTAGGCGAAATCCCAGCAGTGTTCCATCAACAACTCCCGGGTCAGCACGGTTCCGGGTCGGCGCATCAGCAGCTCGAGCAGCCCGAATTCCTTAGT
This sequence comes from Mycobacterium sp. 050128, assembly GCF_036409155.1. NCBI lineage: Bacteria > Bacillati > Actinomycetota > Actinomycetes > Mycobacteriales > Mycobacteriaceae > Mycobacterium > Mycobacterium sp. 050128. The sequence goes on from NZ_JAZGLW010000007.1 coordinate 74,641, forward strand.
GGTCAAGGAGAATTCGACCTCGCCGCGCCAGCATCTACGGCTGGCGGGATCGGCGCGCAGCGCACCGACGGTCAACACTGTGGGTCGCGGAGTCGGTCCGCGGCGGATCAGCGATCGCAGCCGGGCGAAAAGCTCATCGAGGTGAAACGGCTTGGTGAGGTAGTCATCGGCGCCACCGTCGAGCCCGGCGACGCGGTCAGCGACGGCGCCACGGGCGGTGAGCATCAGCACCGGTACCCACTTCTGCCGGTCGCGCCATCTTCGGCAGATATCGAAGCCGGAAAGGCCCGGCAACATAGCGTCCAGCACGATCGCGTCGTAGTCGCAGGCCATGGCGGCCTGGAAGCCGCTGAGGCCGTCGGCGGCGACGTCAACGGCATAGCCGTCTTCGACCAGGCCCCGGCGCAGCAGGTCGGCCATCTTGGGCTCGTCTTCGACGACCAGCACACGCACCGTCGCACCGTCCTGTCTTTACTAGGCCCTTTGTGTACTTGGCGTTGTGCCCGACTCCATCATCACCTTTAGGCGAGGTAACGCAGTTGTATTCGGCATTCATGAAGCCACGATGAGGACGATGGCCGACAGCTTCATCGTGACTTCATGAAGACGCGATAGACCATGGGCTAGCCGAGCGGCCATCCAGACGGCGTGGATTTCTTCGAACATTGGGAGGGCTCATGGGTGGGGTCAGGCACGCGGTTGCGCGAACCGTGGTGATCGCCGCCACGGTGGCGGTGGTGCTGTCGGGCTGTAGCGCGGGTTCAAAGACGGGCGCGGGTAACGACAAAGACCAAGTCGGCAATCCCCATTCGGCCGTGCGGACAACAGATGCCGATTGGAAGCCGGTGGCCGATGCGCTGGGACGTGTCGGCAAGCTCGGCGATAACAACACTGCCTTCCGAATGGCCGTGGTGCGCAACGATCTTCAGGTCACCACCGACGGTGTGGCGATCAAACCGGGATTGTCGCTGGGCGGGTACGCGGCCTTCGTGCGCTATGACGACAATCAGACGCTGTTGATGGGCGACCTGGTGGTAACAGAAACCGAGCTGGCCAAAGTCATCGACGCACTACAGGCCCACGGCCTCGCCCAGACCGCGCTGCACAAGCATCTGCTGCAGCAAGTCCCGCCGGTGTGGTGGACCCACGTGCATGGCATGGGTGACGCCGTCCAGCTGGCCCAGGCGCTCAGAGCCGCCCTGGACGCGACCTCGATCGGACCGGCGACCCCGCCGCCGGCGCAGCAGCCGCCTCTCGGCATCGACACCGCCGGGGTTGAGCAGACGTTGGGCCGCAAGGGAACTTCGGACAACGGGTTGTTCAAATACGGCATCCCCCGCAAGGACACCATCGTCGAGGACGGGTACGTGCTGCCCGCGGTGTCGCTGAACCTGACGACCGTGATCAACTTCCAACCCACCGGCGGCGGCCGGGCCGCGATCAACGGCGACTTCATCCTCACCGCCCCCGAGGTCCAGAAGGTCATCCAGGCATTGCGCGCCGGCAACATCCAAATCGTCGAATTGCACAACCATGGCCTCACCGAACAACCCCGGCTGTTTTATATGCACTACTGGGCCGTCGACGACGCAGTAACTCTTGCCAAAGGGCTGCGCCCGGCGCTGGACGCCACCAACCTGCAACCGGCATAGCCGATTTCAGTACACGACGAGGCCGAGCACGCCAGTCGCGAAGACTACATAGGGTTCTTTGATCTTGAACCGCCATAGCAGACCGAGGGTGGCCACGGCGATGGCGGCGGTGATCCAGTCGGTCACAGCTTCGCGGGTGAGCACCACGACGGCACCGCAGAGTGCCCCCGCCGCGGCGGCGGTGGCGCCCGAAACGAAGGCGCGTAGCTGGGCGTTGTCGCGGTGTCGCAAAAACCAGCGGCCGGGCACGACGACGCCCAGATAGATCGGAGTGAAGATGGCGATGGCCGAGATGATCGCACCCGGCAGTCCGGCGACTAGGTAGCCGATGAATCCGGCGCTGATCACAACCGGTCCAGGGGTGATCAGGCCGATCGCTACGGAATCGAGAAACTGGCTGTCGCTTAGCCAGTGGTGCTGGTCGACCACCCCGGCGCGCATGAACGGCACGATCGCCAACCCTGACCCGAACACGATCGCCCCGGTTTTCAGGAAGAACAACCCAAGCGACGCCAGCGTCCCCGCACCGGCCAAGGTGCCAAGCCCGACCAGCAGCGGGACGGATTTGGGGCTGTCATCGGTCCCGGTGACGTCGTCTGGGGATTTTCGGCGGCGTCGCCGAATGCGCGGGCGGGCGTCGAGCAGGATCATCAGCAGACCCGCGCCGACGATGACCAGCACCGGTTCGGAACCGGTGAGCGCGGTGAGCGCGAACACTGCGGCGCTGATGCCCCAGAGCCGCCAGTCGCGGCGGTCGGTCAGTTTGATCAGCCTGATCGCGGCGATCGTGATGATTGCCATCACGGCCGGGGCGATGCCGTAGAACAGCGCCTGCACAACACTCGAGCCGGAGTAGTGCGAATAAACGGCGCCCACGGCCACGACGATGACGAACGACGGTGCGACGAAGGCGCCCGCGACCGCAGCCGCGCCTAGGGCGCCGTGGCGCAGGTAACCGACCCACATCGCGACCTGGGCCGCCAACGGGCCCGGCATGGTCTGTCCGAGGGCCACGCCGTCGAGGAAGTCTCGCCGATCCATCCACCGACGCTGTTCGACCAAATCTCGTTGCATGTAACCGACCGTGGCGATCGGTCCACCAAAGCCGATCGCGCCCAGCTTGAGGAAGTAGGTGAGGATGCGGCCGAAGGCGACTGGTTCGGGGTCAGCTTCGGCTGATGGGTGATGCTCGTCGGCCGGTGGCTGCGGATCGGACTCACTCACGCCGAATGATCTTTCCCCGACTGTGAAGCTGCGGCGATTCCAACCGAGATCCCGGGGTCAGTCGTTGTCCGGAGCTTCTGTGCCCACGAATCGGAAGCCCTGGTCCAGGTGTACTTCTACTCGACTGCCGTCGGTCTTGGTTACGAGGACCCCGTAGTAGGCGGCGCCCTCGTTGGATTCCTTTTCGACCTTCCCAGCTTTGCCCGGTACGGCTTGCACCGCCGCGGCGCGGGCCTGATCTGCTGCCGGGCCAGTGACCTCGCCGTCGTCGGCGACGGCGACGAAGACGCCGAGGCCAACGCCCCCCAGGACGGCGGCACCGGCCACACCGATACCGATCCTCGTTCGAATTCTCATCGACCCATCCCTCCTCGTCATAAACCCTGGTATCGAAAGCGACGCTAGCGTCGGCACATGAAGCCAGGATGAAAGTGAGCACCAAGGCTAGGCGCGGTTGCCCGACCGCGAGACCCGCCGATAGCGCGTATCGAAATACTGCGACACAGCGCGCGTGCGACACATGTTTCGGAATGCGTGCCCTGAACGAACTTTGGAGCCCGCGTCCGATACTCCGAGAATGTGTCCGGCCGCTTCCGACTAAACCGTCGCGGTGCTTAGCTGCAGACACAGCAATAGCGCAGGCGGAGCAACAGCGAGTTCGGGAAGCTAGCCAAAAATGTGTGTGGGGTGGGGTGTGGGTGCGTTGATACTTGAGGTGTGTCGATAGATGCGCTGGTGCAGCACGTGGGCCAGGTGCTCAATCGTGGGCATGCGTTGTTCGGCCAGCCCGGCACGGGTGGGGACGTGGCCGCGGGGCGCAGCGATGCGGCACTGGCCGGTGCTGCCGAGCTGGTGCGTCACAGCCAGCAGCGCATGTCCGGGTTGTCCGGGGTGCTGCCGGCGACCTACACCACGTTCGCGACCGATGCCGCCCCGGGCTTAGGCAGGGTCTCTACCGCCGATAACCGGCTGGGCACCCAGATACACGATGCGGTGCAAGTGGATTGGACCGGCGGGGCCAACTCGGGTTCGGTGGTCAAAGGCGCTGCCGCAGACACCACCACCTTGGCCCCGGTCTCGGGCACCCCGGCCGGCCAACGCGCCCTGATCGCCACCCTGCGCGCCCGCCTCGCCCAACAACAGCAGATCGTCAACGCGCATAAGGCTCGGGACGCGCAGCTGGCTTCTATGGTCCGCTCGATGCTGTACTCGCGTCGCCGCGGTAGTGGGGGTGGCGGGATGCCGATGGGCGGAATGCCGTTCGGCGGCGGTGGTTTCGGCGGCGGTGGGGGCGGTATGCCGGCGCTGTCTGGTCTGTCGGGGTTGGGTGGGTTCGGCGGGCACGGATCTCGCGGCCCGCATGCCAGCCTCGTTGATTCCTTGCGTGGGGCCAGTAGCGTTCCGGGGGAGCCGGGTGCCGGCGCGGCGCAGGCAGCGCTGAGTAAATTGGGCCGGCCTTACGTGTGGGGAGCTAAGGGCCCCAATAGTTTTGATTGTTCCGGATTGACGCAATGGGCGTGGCGCCAGGCTGGTGTGCAGTTGGGTAATGACACGTATTCCCAAATCAAGGAGGGTGTGGCGGTGCCGCCGGGGCAGGTGCGGGCCGGGGATCTGATTTTTCCGCTCGACGCTTTCGGTGAGGGCGGTCGTGGCGGACCTGGACATGTGCAGTTGGCGATTTCAGATCACCAGGTCGTGCATGCTCCTACCCCCGGTGACGTGGTCAGGATCGCCTCGCTGCCTGGCCGCTATATCGCTCGCCGACCAGTCCGCGCGCTGGCGGGTTGAAGGCAGAAAATTGTGCAGGAAGGGGTCACCGGGCGCGGTTAGGCTCGAATCACCTCCACGAAAGGACCGGCGGTGAATTCACGTTTAGAGCAAGAGGCCCAGCAGGTGTTGGGAGTTGTTTCTCACGCGCAGCGCGTTTTTGGCGGCGACGTGCTCCCTGCTGAGCCGCCGGCGTTCGCGCCTCGCCGTGATCTTGAAGACGATCTTGGCCTTGGCCACTTCTGACACCGGGGACGGGGGGAATTGATGGGCACCAAGCACTTCGGCGACAACACTTCGTGGGGCGTTTGGAATCGCCAGGGCGGCAGCGAGGGGTGGTCTGAGCCGGGTTGGGCGATGCCGTCGGATCACGCTCGCTACATCAGCAAGCATGACCCGTACTGGGGCCGGGTGTTAGATCATGCGCGACAAGCCTACGGCGACCCCACTATTCACTACAGCACTGACAATGTGGGCGATGAACGCCATCTGGTGTTCGGTGACGGCACGAGGCTGCCCGACAACGGCGTGATCGTCTATCACGATGGGGCAAGCAAGCAGAACTGGGCCCAAAATGACGACGGCACAGTGTCTTTGGTCGACCCGGACGGTAGGCAGGGTCCGCCGATTCCGCCGGCGGGCTACCGGAAGTTGGGTGACCACTATGCGCCGGTGAACGCGACCGGTCAGCAGATCGGGCCGCAGTTGGGCGGTGTTCCCAGTAGCGACAACGGTTTTTATAACGATCCCAAGAGCGGGTTGTTGACGCCGAAAAACCTCAACGGCGATTACTACACGCTGGGCCCGGACGGCAAGAAGTCGCTCTTCGACAAGAACGGTGCACCGATTAGTGAGGAGCAGTTCAACAACGCCAATAAGCCGCGTGATCCGGGGACCCGTCCCGGCGACGGCGGGCTAGCCACCGATGAGCAGCAGTCAGGCAAGGCCGCTGACGCGGTCAAGAAGCTGCAGCAGGAGCTGAAGAATCGCTACACCAAAATCAGTGACGCGGAGGAGAAACTGTCGGAGGTGCTGCTCAACGCGCACGCCACGACCAGCGCGGGTCAGCAGAAGCTCAACGACATTCAAAAGAAGATCGTCGATGCGGTCAACAACCCGACCATGGCGATGGACACACCGGCCGGTGAACGGGCGTTTCTGACGTTGTTGCGCAACCAGGTCGGTGCGACCAACGACTTGCTTGCCGAGGGGGGTCTGAGCGCTGAGGATCAGACCAAGGCCGCCCAGGCGCTGGCCGCGTTGTATGCGGCCGACAGCGGCGCGGGAAACGCCAATACTTCGCCGAACCCTGCTGATCCCGCCGCGGGGCAATCCTCTGCGCCGCCGGGACCCAGTTCGCCTGCCGGCGCCGATCCGGCTCCCGCCGCAGCCGATCTTGGGCCAGTTGCAGCACCAGATATGTCCGACCCCGGGTTGTCAAACATGCTCGGCGCCAACCCGTTAGGCGCCGACCCGTTATCGTCGTTAGCTTCGATGTTGCCCGCGTTGGGCAATCTGGGCGGAGCTGGGGGAAGCCCGCTGGATTCATTGGGTGGGTTGGCCGGCGCGGCAAGCCCTTTGGCGGGCTTGGCATCAGGTCTAGGTGATCAGGCCAACCACGAGCGGCCCTCCGACACCGCGGAAAAGACCGACGACGGGCCCGATCATCCCAAAGGCAAGGAAGCCAAGGACGGCAAGACGGACACCACGACACCGCCAGACGGTGCAGCTGGGCAGCCGGGGCCGCAGGCCCAAAACGCGGGTAACTCCACACCGGGGGATCCCCCCAACCCCGCCACGCCGCCGGCGGCGGCATCGCCGACGGTCAAGCTGCCCGACGGATCGATGGCGACGGCCCGCAGCCCGCAGGCGGCGCAGGCCATTCGCGACTATCTTGCGGGTAAAACCGTCGACGCGGCCTACCGCCAAAACAACATCCAGCTGCCACCGCCGGGCACACCGGTGACCAATCCGGTGGACCCAAGCCGTCTCACATGCGGGGACTTGGCCATGTTCAAAGATCACTACGTGCCTGTCCTGAGCTCGGTCAAGGCCTTCGTCAACGGCCAGGTGGTTCCTCTGGAATCGGTGTCCTCAAGCCCGGACTTTTTGGGTTGGATCGACCCCACGGCCGCGGCCGGCAGCGCCACGCCCCACGGTGGGCCACCGGCGCCGGCTCCTCCCCAGCCCGCGATACCTCCGGTCCCCTCGGCCCCGCCGGCCGTCTCAGCACCGCCTGCAGCGGCGGGCGCGCCTGTGCCGATCGGCGGGTAGCGGCCAAACGCCACCCACAAGTAGCCACCACCGTGGACACTTGAAAAACACAGAAAGGAACACTCAGCCATGTCCGAGCCGATCCGTATTGATCCCGAGGTGCTCCGCGAGGTGGCCGGCAACCATGACGAGGTCGTGCGCGTCGTCGAAGCCGCACGAGAGCGCGGCGGCGACATCCAAGCCGCCGTGGAAACCCTCGGCCCGATCATGCACGAGGTCAAAGCCGCAGTCAGCGATGTGTTGATCGACCGCGACAACGCGCTGGCCGAGCACGCCAGCCGGCACCGCAGCGCCAGCGAGGACCTGCAGCGAGGGGCCCACATTTACACTGACGTCGACGACCAGAACTCCCAGCACCTCCGCCAGCTATAACAGACCCATGACAACCGACGCCGCCGACCGGGAATACACCGCCAACACCCCCGATGAAACCGTGTGGGTGCGGGTGGCCGGGTCGGGTCAGGTGCTGGGCGTCCAACTGGAGCCGCCCGTGATGGATCTGCGCGGCCACGAGATCGCCGAGCGCATCCAGGCCTGCGCCGACGTCGCCTACCTGAAGGGGCAAGTGGCGCTGCGCGCCGACTTCGAACAACGCGGCACCCCCGCCGACGCAATCGCCTGGATGGCTACGCACGAAGACCTCGACCAGGCCCACACCCGGCTCAGAAATCTGTAGGGACATTTGGGATGAAGGTCGACGCACCCGGGCTGGTCGCCGCCGCGCAGCGGCTGCTCGCCGCGGTCGAAGCCCTTGGCGGTAGCGGTGTGCCGCACGCGCCGCTGGCCGCGGACCCCGCGTCGATTGGCGCGGCAACCCGGTTGACCACCGCCGGTGCGGAGCTCACGGCGGCGCTGACCGCCCACATCACAGCCCTGGTCGCATCTATCGAGCATCTGACGGGCACGGCGATCACGTTCGTCGAGACCGACGCCAACAATGCGGCGGCCATCGCCGCCTTGAACACGGGTGGGGCCGCCGCGGCGGGGGTTGCGGGTTCGGCCCCGCCTGCTCCGCCCGTGCCCCCCGATGTGCGAGTACCGATCGGGCCACCGCCACCGATGCCGCCCGAGGCCATTTCGGTGGCCGTGCACTCTGGGTCTCCCAGCGGCGGGGAACCGTTTATCAACGCGTGGTCGCAGGTCGCCCGCGCGACACACGATGCCTCCCAAATGATCCGGTCCGCGGTCCAGCAGCTCCCCGACGTCTTGGATGGGCCGGTGTCCACCCCGGCGGTGAGCCAGCACCTGATGTCGTTCGCGACGGGTCTTGAGACCTACGGTCAGCGTGCTCAGACTTTGGTCAGGCAGGCAAATCACCACGCGGACAACCAATTTGAAGTCCGCCAGGCTGTCCCGACACCGCAGCAATTCACGAGCGCTGAAAACCGGGTGCAGACTATCGCTTTCGCGAATGCGGCCTCAGGGGGTAAACACGCGGCGCAGCTGGCGCAAGCGGTCGCGGTCAAAAACCAGCTCGACGACCAAGCGGTGACCCATTACCCGCCCTATCACGTGCGCACGGTGGCCAGCACCGATGGTGAAGATCCCGGCACCCCGCCGACCGAGCAGCACACCGCCGATCCCACGGGCCAAGATCCTACGACTCCAAAGACTCCGGGCGATCCGACGACCAGCGGCACCGACGATGGGGAAGGCCTCGGCGGCACGGATCCGGCCTCAGATCTCGCACCGGAGCAGAGCGGCGGCGCGGCGGGCTTGATACCGCAACTGCTGCCCACACTGCTCGGGGCCGCTGGCGGGATGATCGGCGGCGCGCTGGGCGCGGTGACGAAGGGGCCTGAGGCCGCGCTGCAAGCAGGCCAGCAGGCGATCCAGGCGGCGACTCAGGGCTTGTCGGGTCTGGGGCAATCGAAAATGGATCCCCCGGAGATGGGTAATGAGCCGTCGATGCCCGGGGGTGGGGATCCGGCCGGCGGGGGTGGCGATCCTGCACCGACCACGCCTGCCAGCGGTGCGGGGGAGCTCAGCGTTGCCCCGTCAACCGGTGCCCCGCCCACCCCGGCGGTTACGCCGGTAGGAGCCGCAGAAGGATCGTCGCCTGGCGGCGCAGGTTCGGGGGGTGGCGGGCCGATGGGCATGCCGATGGGCGGCATAGGGGGATTGGGCGGGGCGCCGGGCGGGGCCGGCGCCGGTAAGGGCGAGCGCGACCGGGAACGTAAAGTGACTGTGCGCGATATCCCGCACACCGAGGACGTCACGGGGCGAGTCGATACGAACCGTTTATCGGTGGCCGCGGCGGCTACTCAGCGCGACCGTAACCCTGAGCCGCCCGACGATGATGACCCGCCCGATGCGGGGACCCCGGTCGTGCGCCGCCTGGTGACCCGCCCGCCCAAGGAGCCGTCGTGACGATCAGCGCCGACGACGAGTTCAACAACCTCGGTGATGCCGAGAAAGTTAAATTCAGCCAAAACGAAACCGCCGCAACGCTGTCACGGCTCGATAAGCTACTTAACGAGCTCGACGGCTTACGCGCCGGCATCGATGACCCCGAGGGCCTGGTGTCGCTCACTCTGGGTTTCGATGGGCGCCTGCTCGAGGTGCGGATCGCTGACGCGATCGGCAACGTGATGACGAATCTGCAGCTGGAGAAGAAACTCAACGGCCTTTTCGCTGCGGGAAACAAGGGTGTCGACGAGATGCGCGGCGAAATCCTCTAACCGCAGAGCACCTGACTGCCTGCATCTCTAGCCGCGGCTATCAACCGTCCGCAACCTGTTTATCTGTAGATCGATTAGGGGTGTACTTGACTGTCGCTGACGGTGGGTATTGGTGCGGTGCACACCGTGAGGGACCAGTCTATCTGTAGAGCTGTACTTGACGATATTCGGGTGCACCGCGCCCGCTGCCCGATCCGCGTGCATTTGAGAGTTTCACGGTGCTGGCTGACGTTAGTTCGTGGTGTGGAGTTTGCGCGGATCGCCGTAGGCAATGTTGCTCAGTCGGTCGGGTGTTAGGGACGCATCATTCCGCCGCCCATCATTCCGCCGCCCATCATGGGGCCCATCATGGCGGGCATGCCGTCGGTGACAAAGCCGGTGACTTCTTGTGCGTGGGCGCGGATGGCGTCGGTGAGGGCGGGATCAGTGGCGGTTTCGGTTACGGCAACACCGTTGGGGGTCAGGGTGATTCGGCGTTGGTAGTCGGATGCTCGGCGGAATAGGGTGGGCAGGCTGTCGCTCATGCAGGTCACTTCTGCGCCCTGGTTGAGGTGGTCATACATCGAGGACACGTGGGCATGCAGTTGCGCGACGAGATCGGGCGCGTCGGATTCGGTGGTGGTGCGGATCCCGCCGGGAATGTTCTCGACGGTACGACGCAGTTCGGTGTGGCGGGCGAACATGGTCATATAGCGGCTCATATCGGTGCCCGAGATACCACCCATCATCCCGGGACCGTCGGCTCGGCCGGCGGGCATCCGAATAGTGGTGGTGCGCAGAAGGTATGCCAGTGCGGCCACGGCGCCGGCCGCACTGAGGACGGCGAGTGCGGTGCGTCTGGGTATTTCGGTCATGTGCGGCTTCTTTCATGATGGTGTCCTGCTCGGAATCACCGCCGCCGGGCAGGTCAGGTCGTGGCGGTTTTGCGGGCGACGACGCGTTCGACGAGCCCGAGGGCGAACCGCTCGACGCGGTCGATATCGAGGTTGTCGGCGGCGCGCAGATGATTGAGGGGTCGGCGCAGGAAGTGTTCGCCGCCCAGCGGCACGGTGAACAGTTCTAGCAACCGCTGTACCGCCCGCACCGCGGCAGCGGTGCTGCGGACGTGATCGACCAGGATGAGCCGTCCGCCGGGGCGCAGCACCCGGGCCATCTCGGTGAGCGCCCGGGTGTGGTCGGGAATGGCGCACAGCCCGAACGTGCACACGACGGTGTCGAAGCTGGCGTCGTCGAACGGCAATCGGTGGGCGTCGGCCCGTTGCAGGATGGCGGTATGGCCGAGGTCGGCGGCGCGGCCGCGGGCGAGTTCAAGCATCTGTTCGCTCCAGTCGATGCCGGTCAGCCTGACAGTCTCTGGGTAGAAGGGCAGGTTGAGGCCGGTCCCGATGGCGACCTCTAGGACTTCGCCGGTGGCTTGGCTGCAGACCCACTGGCGGGAATCGCCGAACAGGTGGCGGTCGAAGAACCCGATCTCACGGTCATAGTTGCGGGATTTTTTGTCCCAATACCGGTTCCAGCGGGCGCTGCGGTCATTTGATGTGGCCATGAGTTCACCTCGCGTCGCCGGTCAGACGTTGCGGTGCGTCCGATGTGGGCAACCAACCGGCCGACAGTCTCACAGTAGTCGCGCAGGCCTGGCCGTGGGTGTCGTTCAGGTCGGGCTCCTCGACCACGCGGACCTCGGCTTCGATCGCGGCCAGCACCACCGTCTATGCGGCCATGGCGAGCGGGTTGGGTCATCGCGGTGATGCCGGTGGCGCGGCACTGGGCATCGGGGTGAATCCTACTGTCGGAGTGCAGATGTGGCTGACTATCGGGTGTTGCACGTTGCCGACGAGGAAGGCCCGGCAGCTGGCTGCCTAATCTCTGAGTGCCTTGTCGAGCGCTGTGGTCACGTCCTCGTAGCTTCTGGGCTGGAACCGGGTGCCGTTGAGGAAAAAGGTCGGGGTACCCTTGCGGTACATCGCCTCCAATTGCCCCTGCTGGGCGGCCGCTTCCACGGCACGTGCGGCCCGCTCAGAGTTGTAGTGCGCTTGCAGCTGGAAGTAGCGGATGACGAAATCACCCGGTCCCCGTATTCGGCCCTCAGCTGTTCGATCACGGGATACAGGGCACCGCAGCCTTCGCATTCGAAGTCGAGAAACTCCACGAAGGTCACGTCACTGCCGGGTGCCGAATTCAGCCGGTGACTGTTCTCGCGCACCACCCGGCCCACCTCGCTGCCTTCCGGCCGCGCTTGGGTGGTAGCCCCGCGATCGCGCACCGACAGGTAGACCAGCACACCGATCGCCAACGCGGCAATGACAACCGCGGTGAGCTTAGGCACCTCTTTTCTGGGCGTGGATGATCTGGAACGGCGCGGCCCAGCTGCGCGCGGGCTGGTGGGCGGTGATGGTCAGGCCGTGCGCGGTGAAGGTGTCGGCGAGCCCGCTGCCCACGACGTCGCGGGCATAGGGCCGTTCAGCCAGCCGCAGGTAGATGCCGTAGACCCACCGCGCGGCCGGTGGTGGATCGAGGTCGATGGCGATGACCTGCCCACCAGCGCGCAGCACGCGCAGGGTTTCCTCGACCGCCCGGTGGCGGGTATCGGTGGGGAGTTCGTGCCAGCCGAACACGCTCATCGCCACGTCGAACGTACCGTCCTGGAACGGCAGGGCCGCAGCATCACCTTCACGCAGCGCCACATTGGTGATCCCGGCGCGGTGCAGTCGGGACCGGCCGACGGCCAGCATTTCCGGGGAGAGGTCGAGAGAATCGATGGTGGCAGTGGGCAGGCGTTTGGCTAGCAGGCGGGCGGCATAGCCGGTGCCGCCGCACAGTTCGAGCACCCGCTGGGGATGTTGGTCGGCGACCAGGCGGGCCAGCCGGTCATGCGGCCGGCCGGGGATGAACCGGTTGCCGGCTTCGAACACAGGCCCGGCGAGAGCGAATTTGAGCCGGTTGCGGCTCCAGTGACGGCTCATCGGTGGTGCCTTTCGCTGGCGGCGATCGGGGGTTGCTGCAGTGTGGAAATGCTTGGGGTGGTGGTGAATCGGTGGGCGCAGTCGGTCGAGCAGAACCACCAATCCCGGCCATTGCGGTGGTGGTGGGCCGCGGCGGTGGCCGGGTCGATGCGCATGCCGCAGACCGGGTCGCGCGGATAGTGTGCGGCGGCCAGTGCGATCGTGTGCAGTGGGATCGGGGTGGTGATATTGCGCAACCGCGGTGCGCCCATGGCAGTGGTGGGTAGCCCGAACTCGCCGGCGGCGTCGATGATCTGGTCGGTCAGTACCGCCTGCCCGGCGCCGGCCAGGGCGGTGATCCGGGCGGCGATGTTGACCGCATGCCCGAATAAATCCCCGTCGCGGGCAATCGCGGGGCCGTGATGGATGCCGGCCCGTATCGGCAGAAATCCGTCTTCACTAGCCACCCGGTCGGCCAGCTCGGTGATCGTGGCCATCATCTGGGTGGGAGTGTCGGCGGCCAGCATGGCCGCGTCCCCGATCGTCTTCACCAGCCTGGTGCCCGGTTGTAGGGCGCTGTGGGCGAGTTCGGCCAGTCGCGCGGCCAACTGGGCGGCCTCGCGGTCCCCGCAGGCCTCGGTGAGCACGCTCTAGCCGGCCAGGTCGACGAACGCCACCGTCACCTCCACGGTGTCGAAGTCAGTTGTCGTGTCGGGCAGCATCATTGGCCTCACGTCGTGAGTTGGAGCGGGTGCGGCCCAGATGCGGCAGGAAGCGGCCCACCGTGGCGGTGTAATCGGTGTAGGCGCGGCCGTGGACGCGGCGCAGGTAAGGCTCCTCGGCCCGGCGCACCTGCAGCTCGATCCCCGCCACCGCGACCAGGAGGCCGACGACCGCAACGGGGTTGGGGACCATCAGGGCCAGCCCGGTCAAGGTGAGCAGCAGCGCGGTAAAGATCGGGTTACGCACTATCGCGAACGGGCCACCGGTGACCAGGGCGGTGGTCTCGGTCTCGTCGACCCCGATCCGCCACGACGCCCCCAACCCGAGTTGCGCGAACAGAGTCAGGGTGATCCCGGCGACCGCCACTACCATCCCGACCACCTGCACCCACGGCCGGTCGACGATATCCAGTGCCGGCAGACCGGCCAGGGCCGCCGCCGGGGCGGCGATCCCGACCAGCAGATACCCCACGTCGGCGAGGACCAGAGCCCACCACTCCAGAGTTCCGTCGGGACGCCAGGTGCGTCGGTTGCCACTGTCGCCGGTTTGGTGCAGTTGGATGCGCCGGCGACCCGCGCCGATCACCACCATCATCGAAGCAAACAGGACCAGGACCGCGACGGCCATCATTGCTCACCGCCGGTGGGTAGCGGCTTGGCGGCCACGCCGAGTAGGTAGTCGCCCTGGATGCGGGTCAGTGAACCCAGGACGACGAGCCCGTGGTGGGCGAGTTCATCGAGGAATTGCTCGGCGCTGAACCGGTCTACGGTCGGGTGGTCGAACAGCCGCTTGTAGGTGGGCCGGGCGAGGGCGTGGGCGGTGACTTCGTCGAAGTAGAACCGCCGTCCCGGCGCAAGTACTCGCGCGACTTCGGCGACTGCCTTCCGCCAGTCGGGAATGTGGTGGACGATTCCGAAGTCGAACACCGCCCCATAACTGCCGCCGCCGGCATTGAGTGCTGTGGACAGGTCGGTCGCGCTGCCCTGGACCAACCGAACCCGGTCGCCGTAGGCGGTCAGACGCCGACCGGCCCGTCGGATCATCGCCGGGTCGAGGTCCACGGCCTCCACGGTGGCAGCGCCGAATCGCTCCAGTATCAGCTGCGATCCGTATCCAGATCCGCACCCGATTTCGAGGGCTCTGCTGTCCGGGGGCAGCCGGCCGCCGAACCGCAGCAGTACCGGCACCTCGTGTGGCGTTGCAACCACCGCCGCGGCGGCGAGTTGATCAGGGCCGTCTCCGTCCGATTCATCAACACCGCAAACCCCTTCCCACCCAGTCGGCAATCGCCACGGGTATCAACACCAACGGACGACATCGGTGGCATCGCCTGTTAGCGATCTATGCTTGACGCTATCATCGTCGTATGACGATTAATAGGTCTGGCGGTGATCTCACCGTTGACCCGCGCTGGGGCGGGGCGGCGCTGCTGCGTCCGGGGGTGCTGGCCTTCACCGGGTCGATCGGCACCACCGATACCCATGTCCATCACGCGGTACAGGTCATGACCGCCACAACGGCTTTCGCGGTGCTCGACGAGCACGGCGCTCGACACTGCGGGACGAGCGTGGTCGTGCCCGCCGATGCACCGCACCGGATCGAGGTCGGCGCCGAGGAAGGCACGGTGGTGTTCCTGGAGCCGGAATCCGCGCCGGGCCGATCCGCGCATCTGCGTGCGGTCCGCTCCGGATGGGCCGTCACCACCGCCCTCACCCACGCCCAGCGACGACCGCTTGCTGTCGTGGTTGACAATGTGGTCGCGCACCTGGCGTCCGCCGGGGCAGGCGAGGTCGCGCCGCGCCACCGGGCGGTCGATGACGCGTTGGAGTTGCTGCCCGACCTTGTGGCGGCAGGCCCGGTCAGCGGTACGGAACTCGCTGCGCAGGTGGGTATCTCGGCGAGTCGGCTGACGCATCTGTTCACCGAACAGGTGGGCATCCCGCTGCGCCGGTACGTGTTGTGGTCGCGTTTGCAGATCGCGATCACCCGGGTGCAGGCCGGTGACGACCTGACCGGTGCTGCGCACGGTGCGGGGTTCGCCGACAGCGCGCATCTCACCCGCACCACCCGCGACATGTTCGGCCTGGCGCCTTCGGTGCTGAGCCGGCACGTGTCCTGGGACCTTCCCACCAGCGGTTAGCCGAATCATTCAAGCTCGCCTCGGGTAGGGCGCCGACCATCAAGCCATGAGCACGATTACTTCTTCAGCCGTGGCCAGCATCCCGGTCCACAGGGTGGCCCGCTACGGCTACGTGCCGTTCATGCTGATCGGCCTCAACGGCACAGCCATCACCCTGACCGCCTTGGGCGCACCGAAACTGTGGCTGCTGCCCATCTTGGGCGTCGCGATCGCGACATCGTTTCTGGTCGAGCGGATCATCCCCTATGACCGCGACTGGAACCATGACCGCGCCGACACCACCCGCGACCGCCTCCACGTCGCGGTCAACGAAGCCCTCATCCTGGCCAGTGTGGGGGCCATCCCACTGGTGGCCGCGATCGTTCCCGCTCCGCAGCTGTGGCCGCACAACTGGCCATTTCTGCTGCAGGTCCTTGCCGCGATCCTGATCGCCGACCTCGGCATCACCGTCGCACACCTGGCCAGCCACAAGATCGGCGTGCTGTGGCGCTTCCACGCCGTGCACCACAGCATCACCCGCTTCTACGGCCTCAACGGCCTGATGAAACACCCCCTGCACCAAACCGTCGAAATGGCCGTCGGCGTGGCCCCCCTCATCTTGATCGGCCTCCCCGTCGACGTCGCCTCGGTGCTGGCGCTGGCGGTGGCAATCCAGTTGCTGCTGCAACACTCCAACGCCGACTACCGCATCGGCCCCGCCAAGTACGTCTTGGCCCTCAACGAGGGGCACCGCTTTCATCACCTCAAATGGGCCGGCGTCGGCGACGTCAACTTCGGGCTGTTCACCCTGGCGTGGGATCACCTCATGGGCACCTTCTCCTACGACCGGACCCGCCGATTCGATTCCACCCAACTGGGCATGGCTGCCAAACCCGACTACCCCAGCAGCTACCTGCACCAGATGATCTACCCGTTCACCCGCAGCGGTGGCTGCACACTCAGCTCCACCCCCACCGAGCCCGCCAACGAGACGCAGACGGCGGGTCCCAACCCCACGTCGAAGCATCGCCGCTTGTCGGATATCATCGCCATATGGCGATGAATAAATCGGATGCCTGCCTCGTCGGCAGTACCTCAGGGACCTCCTCCAATTTGGATGCCGCGGTGGCGCTGTTTCACAGCCTCTCCGATGGCGCCCGGCTGGCGATCGTGCGCCGGCTGGCCGACGGGGAAGCCCGCGTGGTCGACCTGATCGGTGAGCTGGGGTTGGCGCAGTCCACCGTCTCGGCGCATGTGGCATGTCTGCGGGACTGCGGACTGGTCACCGGCCGCCCCGAAGGACGACAGGTGTTCTACTCGCTGACGCGCCCCGAACTGCTCGACCTGCTCGCCTCAGCGGAGACGCTGCTGGCCGCCACGGGCAGCGCGGTGGCGCTGTGCCCCAACTACGGAACCCGCTCCCGCACGGGCGCGACGACCACCACGAAGCAGGCCCGGCGATGAGCGACGCATGCGGCTGCGGCAACGACGAACCCCGCGGCGCCGACGAGCAAGAGCATGAGCCCGAGCGGCTCTGGCAGATCAAAGAACTGCAGTTCGCCGCTATTTCGGGGGTGTTCCTGCTGGCAGCGCTGATCGCTGGATTCCTCGACGCCGCCGCCCCGGTCGTCCTCACGCTGCAAGCGGTGGCGCTGCCGGCCGGTGCCTATACCTTCGTGCCGTCCACCCTCACGCGGCTGGCCAACGGCAAGATCGGGGTCGGCACGCTGATGACCATCGCCGCGGTGGGCGCGGTGATCCTCGGCGAGGTGGGCGAGGCCGCCATGCTGGCCTTCCTGTACTCCATCAGCGAGGGACTGGAAGAGTACTCGCTGGCCCGCACCCGCCGCGGACTGCGTGCATTGCTGTCGCTGGTGCCCGACGAGGCCACCGTGCTGCGTGACGACGCCGAAATCGTCGTCGCACCAGCAGAATTGCAGATCGGCGACCGGATGCTGGTCAAGCCGGGTGAACGTGTTGCTACCGACGGCATCATCAGGCAAGGCCGCACCGCGCTCGACGTCTCGGCCATCACCGGAGAGTCAGTTCCCGTCGAAGGCGGGCCAGGCGATGAGGTGTTCGCCGGGTCGATCAACGGCACCGGCGTCCTCGAGGTGGAGGTCACCACCACCGCCGAGGACAACTCGCTGGCCCGCATCGTGCGCATCGTGGAAGCCGAACAGTCCCGCAAAGGCGCCTCCCAACGCCTGGCCGACCGCATCGCCAAACCGCTGGTGCCCGGGGTCATGATCGCCGCGACCCTGATCGCGGCGATAGGCAGTCTGCTCGGTGACCCGGCCACCTGGATCGAACGGGCCCTGGTGGTGCTGGTCGCCGCCTCCCCGTGCGCCCTGGCGATCTCCGTGCCAGTCACCGTCGTGGCCGCCATCGGGGCCGCCAGCAAGCTGGGCGCACTGGTCAAGGGCGGGGCCGCACTGGAAGCGCTGGGCAAGATCCGCGGCGTTGCACTGGACAAGACCGGCACACTCACCGCGAACCGGCCCACCGTCATCGACGTGGCCACCACCAACGGCGCCACCCGCGAACAGGTGCTGGATCTGGCGGCTGCCCTGGAAGCGCGCAGCGAACACCCGCTGGCCGCGGCGATCCTCAACGCGGTAGACACCGTCATTCCCGCTGCCGACGTCGAGGCCGTTACCGGTGCCGGGCTCACCGGACATCGCGACGGGCACACCATCCGCCTCGGCCGCCCCGGCTGGCTCGACCCGGGCCCACTCGCCGGCGACGTCGCGCGCATGCAGCAGGCAGGCGCCACCGCCGTCCTCGTCGAAGACAACGGACAGTTGATCGGTGCCATCGCCGCGCGCGACGAGTTGCGCCCCGAGGCCGCCGAAGTGGTCACCCAACTGCGCCGCGACGGCTATCACGTGGCGATGCTCACCGGCGACAACCACGCCACCGCCGCCGCGTTGGCCCACGAGGTCGGCATCGAGGCCGTGCACGCCGAGCTGCGCCCCGAGGACAAGGCCCGACTGATCGAACAGCTACGGGCCCAGCGCCCCACGGCGATGGTCGGTGACGGCGTCAACGACGCCCCTGCCCTGGCCACCGCCGACCTGGGTATCGCGATGGGCGCGATGGGCACCGACGTGGCGATCGAAACCGCCGACGTCGCGTTGATGGGCGAAGACCTACGCCACCTGCCGCAGGCCTTCACGCATGCGCGCCGGGCGCGGCGGATCATGCTGCAAAACGTCGGCCTATCCCTGGGCCTGATCGTCGCGTTGATGCCGCTGGCCTTGTTCGGGGTGCTCGGACTGGCTGCGGTCGTGCTGGTCCACGAACTCGCCGAAATCGTGGTCATCGCCAACGGTGTACGGGCCGGGCGCACCAAACCGCTGGCCGCGCCGGTGAAACGGCCCGCCAGCCCGACCCGCGCGGCGGCGGTCGGCGCGACGTCGTGACGCCCCGACCACCTCAGCTGGGCAGCCGACGGTGATGCGGGCGCGGATCACCCTGGCCGCCACGGCGGTCCTGGTCGCGGGACTGGACCTGGCCGTCAAGATGTGGGCCGGCCGCGCGCTGAACGACGGCAGCACAACTGATCTCGGGCCGCTAGAACTGCGGCTGACGTTCAACCCTGGTGTGGCATTCAGCCTCGGCGACACCCTGCCCCACGGTCCTGCTCGGCGTCACCGGCGTGATCGTGGCCGCACTTGCGGTGTTCGCCTTCCGCTTCACTCGCACCGCTGCGCTGCCCTTCGTGCTGGCACTGGCCGCACTACTGGGTGGCGCTGCGGCCAATGTGATCGACCGCGCCGCTGATGGGCTGGTCACCGACTACCTGCACACGGGCTGGTTTCCCACCTTCAATCTCGCTGACGTCTTCGTCGTCACAGGCGCAGCCGTACTCGCTCTGGCTAGCTGGCGGGCAAGTGCCCCCGCAGACACCGGGACGGGTGCACGATCGCGTCGTCCGTGCTGCCAGCGATCGGGCTGTTCACCGTCACCAACATCGACGACATCATCGTGCTCTCACTGTTTTTCGCCCGCGGCGCAGGACAACCCGGGACAACGACCCGGATCACCGCAGGCCAGTACCTGGGATTCGCGGGCATCCTGGGCGCGGCGGTGCTCGTCACGGTGGGTGCGGGAGCGTTTCTTCCTCCAGAAGTCATCCCGTACTTCGGACTCATACCGCTCATGCTGGGGCTGTGGGAGGCATGGGAAGCCTGGCGTGACAACGACGGCGATGACGATGCTGCGAAGGTGGCAGGCAAGAACGTCCGCGTCTGGACCGTCGCTGCAGTCACCTTCGCCAACGGCGGGGACAACATCGGCGTCTACGTCCTTGTGTTCCTGTGTTCCTCAGCGTGGGACCCGCAGCCGTGGTGGCTTACTGCATCGTCTTCCTCGCGCTCGTCGCGGTCCTCGTCGTCGCCGCCAGATTCGTCGCCACCCGCCGGCCGATCGCCGAAGTCCTCGAACGCTGGGAACACATCCTGTTCCCGATCGTCCTGATTGCCCTGGGCATCGTCATCCTGGTCAGCGGCCTCGCCGACTAAGGGTCAGGAAGCCCCTCTCGCGCACCGGTTCACCGCCGAAAGCGTTGCCGCCCAAAGGAGATCTATGCGTAGCGTCACGCGATCTGTCGCCGTCATGGCAACCCTTGCCATCGCTGCAGCACAGGTCACCGGCTGCACCACTGGCGAGGATGCCGTGGCCCAAGGCGGCACTTTCGACTTCGTTTCCCCCGGCGGCAAGACCGCGATCTTCTACGACCCTGCTTCGGCACGGGGCACGATCGGCGCAACCGCTCTTGTAGGTTCGCACGGCGAATTTCGCACACAAAAACAGGGAGTGCAAGCAACACGCCGTACCGGCGTAGCGCCGAGATTTCTATTGCTAGACACGTTCATAGAGTACATGTACTTCACGATAAATATGCAGATAAACACGCATATTTAGCTCTCTGTAATCTAGTTAACTACAGATAAGCGGTTCACACTGCTATGTGTGCGAGACGTGTTGGCGCGCAACACAAAGTTGAAAGGGCTCGGCTTGAAGTGGGAGTTCGCCGAGCTCTTTCCGCCACACCGTGGTGGGGCGTCTTCAACCCTACCGCCCCGGAAATGCCAGCCATGCACAATCTTTCGCCCACCAAAAGCGAATCACCGTCAGCGACATCCGAACTGGCGTGGACCAGCGCAGCCGATTCGAGGACGACGAACGCCAACGATCGAGGAAATATCGCGTCAGCCGTGGTGCCCAGGAGGCTTTACCCTGGAACCGTGAATTGGCCAACCCCGCCGGCACCACCTCAGCGAAACAAGGCAGTAGCCATCGCAATCGGGACATCATTGGTGGCCACGGTTATCGCGATTGCCGCCCTCATCGTCGGCATCATCGACCTAACTCGGCCGACGACCTCAGCTTCGCCAACCACAGAAACGTCAGTCTCCACTCCGGCCCGTCAACCCAACCCAAGCGACATTGCTGCCGCGAACCGCGCATTGTGTGGTGCGATCGCGCCGATGACGACGGAGAGTGATCGGATCTCAAAGGCCTACTCAAGCTTGGGCCCGGCAGGCAGCCCAACATATAGCGCGGG
The DNA here is from genome assembly GCF_036409155.1 of Mycobacterium sp. 050128. Lineage (NCBI taxonomy): Bacteria > Bacillati > Actinomycetota > Actinomycetes > Mycobacteriales > Mycobacteriaceae > Mycobacterium > Mycobacterium sp. 050128. The sequence goes on from NZ_JAZGLW010000007.1 coordinate 95,595, forward strand.
CGTATCGACGTTCATGGGCGACACCAGAAACTGGGTGGGAAGGATTCAACCGGTCATCGATGGACACTCGAATGTCGATCCCTACTTACTTCGCTCGCTGCAGCGCTTTGTCGATGACCGCAGATATCTCATCGCTGATCTTGAGGAAGGCGAGCCACAGCCGTACGACCAAACTGACTGGAATGACAGCTTATCGGCGTACAACGGTCCGTTGGTTACATGCTGGAACGTCGTTGTCAACTGGTAGCAAAAGCGATGGCTCCTCGGAAATGCCAGTCGTGCACAATCTTTCACCCACCAAAAGCGAATCACCGTCAGCGCCAGCTGAGCTGGCGTGGACCGGTGCAGCCGATTCGAGGACACCGAGCGCCAACGATCGACCAGATTTCGCGTCAGTCGTGGTGCCCTGCAGGCTTTACGCTGGAACGGTGAATTGGCCAACGCCGCCGGCGCCACCGCGGCGAAATCAGGCAGTAGCCATCGCAATCGGCACGGCGTTGGTGGCGCTGGTTGTCGCGATTGCCGCGCTCATCGTCGGCATCATCGACCTAACCCGGCCGACGACCTCAGCGCCGCCAGCCACAGGAACTTCTTCGTCGCCAGCCCCCCACGCTGCGCCGGCGAATAGCAGCGGGGCCGATCGAGCCCTCTGCACAGAGATCGCACCACTGATGTCCGAAAGCAATCGAACGGCGCAAGCATATTCGAGGCTAGGCGCGGCGAATACCCCCGAGTGGAATACGAGTGCGCGAACATTCATCAGCGACACGCGGGATTGGGTACGGCGAATCCAACCGGTGATAGATAGCCATCAGGACGCGGACCCCTATTTTCGACGGTCGCTTCAACGATTCGTCGACGACCGTAGGTATCTGATTGCTGACCTTGAGGCTGGCCCCTGGCAGCCATACGACCAGACAAACTGGAACGACAGCCTGTCGGCGCTGGGCGGTCCACTGAGCATTTGCTGGGATTTAGGTGTCAAGTGGTAGTTGAAAGCGAGGGCTGCCAGGGCACGCGAAGGGTCTCGACCGCGACTTAACTCATTAAGCCGACCAGCGAGCGTACCTTTCGTGATGAGTTTTCCGTGGCTAGTCCCGCTTGCGGGCCTTAAGCTGGATTAATGTCGACGACGCATCATGGGGGGCCCGGCACACAGGTAGGGCCGCGCTCGGACCCGTTTCTGCCGGGTGCTCCTCCTCCTGCCCCTCTACCCACTCCGCCAGGGGCGAACTGGCCATACTCGCAACCGCTACCTCCGCGACGAAGCAAGACGCTGGCCATTGCTGTCGGCGCAGCAATCGTGATCTCTACCGCGGCGCTCGTGGTGGGCATCATCGGCCTGATACGGCCCACAACGTCAGCCGCGCCAGCTGCCGGAACATCGTCGCCGCCCGCACGGTCGGCTCCTGTCGACATGGCCGCCGCGAATCGGGCGCTCTGCAGTGCGATCGCGCCTCTGATGGGCGAGAGCGATCGAATGGGAAAGGCTTTCACCAGTTTAGGGCCGCCAGACTCAGCAACGTCGGCTGCAGGGGTGCCGAAGTTTGTTAGCGATACCAAGGATTGGGTGGGGCGCATTCAGCCGATCATCGACAGTCACCCCGACGTCGACCCGTACTTCCAGCGGACGCTCCAACGCTTCGTCGACGACGAGAAGTCGTTGGCAATCGACCTTGCTGCCGGTCCGTGGCAGCCGTATGACCAGACCATATGGAACGACGCGTTAGGCGCAGAAAACGGGCCTATGAGCACCTGCTGGGCTCTGGGAGTCAAATGGTAGGGATGAGCGCGCCGGCGGGTATGCCACACCGGCGATACTCGGCGGTGATCCTTGGCGGATCCTGGCCGCACACAGACCCGCAAAGCTGCCAGTCGTGTTCTGAGGCGCAGCATGGCGAAGGCGTTAAGAATCTCGATTTAGCGGACGTAGTGCGTGGGGCCTCTGATCGGGTTGCTACGGAACTTTCGGGCCATGTGGCGGATGGGTTTGTCCAGGCCTGCGGCCGCATTGCCGCTATGTACGTTGGACATGCCGACCGTTGGTTCGCGTTCTCCCGGGTTTCCGAGGAGGTTGGGCGGCTCGGCTACGGTCTGCGCGAAGATCTCGACCAGATCGATCTACAGGCGCACCAGGAGATTGCGCGCCTAGAGGAGCAAGCCCGGCTCGGCATGGGAATGATGGCGCTGTCCGAGATTGGCCTGGTCATCGCTAAGGCGCGTGCGGAGGCGATGGCCAAGTCTGCGACAGCGACCGCCGCCGTGGAAAAACTGGCCCCACAGCTCAACCCGGGCGGCGGTCAAGGGTCCACGCCAGCAGGAGGCCCGCCGGGAAACGGCGACGACCCCGTCGATCCAAAGCTACGTGAAATGCAGGAGGCCGGTAGTGGCCCCGGCGGCGGACGCGGCATAGGCAACATGCCAAAAGGACCAGTACTTGGAAACCCGCCGCCAGAGAACCCGCCGCCTTCCCCATCCCCAAAGCCAGGCAACGCTCACAATGCTGCCCCGCCCGGGCAACAACCTGGCGATCCAGGCGGACAGATAAACCCTGCTGACAATCCGACGGGGAAAAACGGCACTCCGGACTCTTCTCCCAATCCCAAGCCGGGTAATCAACATGGGGGCTGGGATAACAACAACATGCCCCTGCCGCCCTTGCCGTTTAGTGGTGGCAGTGGGGGCGGTCTCCCGTCGCCGTCGAGTGGCGGCGGTATGGGTGGCGGAATCCCTGGTGGCGGTGGTTTTAAGTTGCCGGAGTCTCCGGGCGGTCTGGGTGGTCTGGGCGGTGGTGGTTTGCCGCAGGGTTTGACGCCTACGGGTTTGTCTTCGGGAGCTGGGGGGATGGCTTCGCCGGCCGCCTCTCCGACGGATTTCTCTCGTGGGTTGGGCGCGGGTTTGGGTGCTGGTCCCGCGCCGTTGGCTCCTCCGGTGACGCAGCCGTCTCCGATGTCGACGAGTGCGGCTCCGGCAGGTGCGTATTCGCCGGGGCCGGCGCCGGTCGCTGCTTCTGGGGGTGCGCCGGCGGTGTCGTCACCGGTGGCTACGCCCGCCCCGGCGGGTGGCGGTGGTGTGCCTGCGGGCCCGGTCGGGCCGTTGCCCCCGTTCGGGTCAGATGTCCCTCGTGCAGCGGCGGCCGCTTCGGCTGGGGCGGCGGTAAGCCCCGCGTCGGGTGCGCCGCTGGCTCCATCGTCTCCGGGTGGGGGCTCGTCAGGGTCAGCGTCGGTGGCGCCGCTTCCTCCGGGTGTGGTTGGTTCCGGCGTGGGAGCCAGCGCGGGGGCTGCGACTGAGGGAGTGCGCTCGTCGCGGCCGGATCCTTTGTTGGAGTCGGCGTCACAGCTGGTTTATCAGTTGCTGCATGCTTCCCAGAAGAGCAAGTACTTGTTTATGGACTGGTGTGTGGGGGTGTTTCGCACGCAGTCTGGTGTTGAGACCGTTGTCGTGAATAGTGATGGCGCGGGCTACATTCCGGCTGGGGTGTTTGTGCCGCGTTCGGCGCGGATGCTGTTCGCGGATTCAAGTTTGAGTCCGGCATTTCGGGAGCGGTGGTTTAGCTGGGCGAACCCGGCCGAGACGATGCTGGCTTATGCCGAGCTCGCGACGAGGAACAGTCCGGGTGTGGAGTTGTGGGCGTTGGCGGTGTCGACAAGTTATGGCGGCTCGTCGGTGCCTGCGCGGGCCGTGAGTGTCCCGCACTTTGAGGATTGCCCGGTGGAGCTGTCCCCGATTAAGGAGACGGACCCACCGATGCCGCTTGACGAGAGTCATATGCATCGGTTGGAAGTGGTGGATCGTGCTTTGTATGCGCGGCTGCTGGGTTTCGGTGATGGTCCTTTGCCTGATCCTTCCGAGGCGTGGCGGATGACGCAGGAGGCGGCCGAGGCCGCGCTGGGGCGCGCGGGTGCGGTGCGTGATCTGGCGGTGGCGCCGGTGATTCGGGAGGTATTGGGGACGTTGCGCAGCGGTGTGCCGGTGAAGCAGCAGCGTTGGACCGCGCTGGAAGGTGCCTATTTCGAGGCGGTCGGGATGGGTACGAGCCTGCGCCCGGGATTGATCAACCGGGATGGCGCCTCACCGCATGTCCTGGCGTATTTTGATTTGTCGAGGTTGATCGAGATTTTGCTGCTGTGGAGCCTCGATAATGAGACGGGTGGGCGGGGTATTAAGTATCCCGAGATCGCGTATCTGACGCGCCAGATTTTGGGTCATGGGGAGGGCAGCTGATGGAAGGCCCGATTTTTAGCGCCTTGGTCGATATCGCCGCGCTGACCGGCAGGGCGGCGGTGAGTATGCCGGTGATCCCGCCGCTGAAGGCGGGGCCGATGCTCGATGATGTGTGCGCCGAGTTGTCGCAGCAGATGGAAAGTCGGAGTCGGGAGATGGCGGCGGAGTTAGCACGGACCGCTGCGCAGCTTGAGGCGATGATCTTCGAGGGGAAGATCGGCTTTGCCGAGGAGATGGGGGAGAGCTGATGCCAGCTCAGGTAATTAAGGTGACGCCGCCGACGCTGCTCGAGGCTGCCGCTACGGTCGCGGCGACGTCGGCAAGAACCGCACCGACGCCGGGCGCGGTGCCGACGCCGGTGCCGGGGTCTCCGTTCGACGCTGCCTGGGCGGGCTTGGGGGCCACGATGGGCGCTGAGGCTGCGACGATGACGGCCGAGGCTGCCGGCGAGGGTCCGGCGCTTCAGGATATTTCGCAGGCGGCGGTGAGCACACTGCAGGCCGAGGATGATCGCAACGCGACTCAGCTTCAAGCGGTCGGACAGTCGGCCGTCATTACGGTCTGAAAACCGCAGCGGGCCAGCACTGTTCGGCAGCACGTCATGAACCCGCTGCACGATGTCTGGGGTAGCCGATTTAGCGCGGATTTGGGTGCAGACACGGGTTAGGGTGATGAGGTGACCACTCACAAATTTGAGCGCCCGGGCGATCCTGTCCGTCCCCCGAAAACTGGTGGCGGCAAGATCAAGTTAGAGCCGCCTATTGTGGCGCCGGTCCCGCCGCCGCGAAGCATTTGGGGCATCGTGTTGCCGGTCGTGCTGTTGGTTGGGATCGTCGGCTTGATCGTGGTGATGTACGCCTCGGGTGCTCGCCAATTAGCCGGTGGTTTCGGGCTTTTCGGTGGGATGGCGGCTTTTAGCGCGATCGGCATGGTGGTGCGTAACCGGGGGGCGTCCCGGAAAATGTCGTGGGGCGAGCTGACGGCGCGGCGGCGCAAGTGGTTCTCGCAGCAAGACGACACGCGCGACATTGTGGATGTTCAGCGCCGAGCGCAGTGGGAGCATCGCTGCCATTTCCATTGGGCGCCAGAGGATTTGATTGCGGTAGCAGGCTCGGTGCGGATGTGGGATCGCGAGCCGGGCGCGGACATGTTTTCGGTGGTGCGCGTCGGTGTCGGCAAGGTGAAGCTGGCGATGATGCTGGAAAAGCCGGAGATCGCACAGGCTGCTGACCTTGAGCCGGCAACGGGGCATGCGTTGCGCAAGTTCTTGAACGCCCAAGAGTACGTCGATGGTGTGCCCAAAGCGGTGTGGTTGCAACGTTTTCCCGGCGTCGGGATCGTAGGCAACCTCGAACAGGGGCGCGCATTGGTGCGTGCGATGTTATGCCAGCTGGCCGCCTTTCACAGCCCCGGTGATCTGGAAATCATCGTGGTGAGTTCTGCACCGACGCAATGGGATTGGGCGAAATGGCTTCCTCACATGCAGCATGCCAGCGTGCGCGATGGCTGCGGTGAGCGTCGGATGCTGTTTTCCTCACCGGCTGAGTTGGAGGCGTTCTTCGATGAGGACCCCGACAGCTCGCGGGAGTCGTGGTCGGCGCCGTCTAGTGGCATGTCGGCTGGCGTTGGGGCGCAACCACTTCGGGTCATTGTCGATGATCACTGCGCGACCCCGGAGGACTGGGCGGGACTGACCGGCGCGCTCGGATATGCCAGCACCTGCTTTATCCGATTGGCAGAGCGTGTCCCACCGCGCCCGGGCGGCACGCTGGGCGGCGGCGCCAAGCAGTGGGTGGGATTTTCGCCGGAGACGACCTACCGCATCGACGGGGGAGTGCTGCGCAAGCAGGTGCTGCTCAGCGAGCAACAGCAGCATGCGGCGACGATGTATGGGACGTCGGACACGAAGTCCGACGAGCTCGAGGAAGCGTTCTACGCGACCGCCGATCAGATGAGCGTTGACGGCGCAGAGCGTTTCGCTCGCGCCCTGGCCCGGTATCGCGCTAAGGGCTCGGCGAGTGTGGCCCTCGTCGACGAGGCTGAGCAGCGAGATGTCTTGGATGTGTTGGGGATTCGTGACCCCCGCCACCTCGACACCGACCGGTTGTGGGCAGCGACCCGGGCGCAGGGGCCGGGCTGGATGCGTTTCCCGATCGGGCTCTACACCGACACCGGTGAAACCGTGTGGCTGGATCTGCGGGAGGGCGCGCAGGGCGGCATGGGGATGCACGGGTTGTTCATCGGCACCACCGGCGCCGGGAAGTCCGAGGGTTTGATCACCGAGATCTCCGCGGCATGTTTGACGCACTCCCCGGAGGTCCTCAACATCGTGTTCACCGACTTCAAGCTGCGCTCGGCGGCCGGGGCGATTAGCCGGTTCCCGCATGTGGTGGCCGCGGTGAGCAACCTGTATGAGGAACGGCATTTGTTGGGGCGTCTTTATGACACTCTCGACGGTGAGCTGGATCGCCGGGGTGAAATGTTGGCCGCTCTTGACGATTGCCCGGATGTGACCAGCTATAACCGGCGTCGTCTGGTTGATCCGACTTTGCCTCCGATCCCGGTGCTGTGGGTGATTACCGACGAATACAACGAGGTGTTCGCCGACCCGATCTGGGGGCCGAAGTTCCGCAAGCTGTATTTGCGGATTGCCCGGGTGGGCCGCTCGTTGCATGTGTTTTTGAAGTTGGTGGGCCAGACCAAGGACACCCAGAATCTGCGCGACATCACCAAGTTGCTCGGCTACAACATTGCGGCGCGCACCGGCACGGAGGAGGAATCCAAAGCCGGGATCGGCGATGCCCGGGCCGCTCATATCGCGCCTCGGGGCGAGGAAGGCACCGCCTATCTGCGGGTGGCGTTGCGGGAGGCGCGCAAGTTTCGCTACTTCTTCACCTCGGCTGATTTCGTTCCTCCCGAGGAGGGCGCGGAGGCCGCGCCGGCGCCGCGCCGGGCGGCCACGGAGTTCATTCCGCGGGTGTTCACGGTCGACGAAAGCGAGGATGTTGACGGCCGTCTGGCGCCCGAGCCTGAGCTCGTTGATCAGGCGAGCGCCGCGCCGGCGGCACCGCGGACTCCAGAGCAGGAGCCGGTCAAGATGGTGACGGCGATCGCCGAGTCGTTGCAGGCCGGTCCGGAGCGGCCGCCGCGCCCCATCTGGCTGCCGGTACTGGGGGATCCCACACCGGCCGATGAGTTGGTGGCCCGCTGGCGGGGACGGCCGTGGCATGTGGACTATGGCAACAACCCGGGACTGTTCATGCCGGTAGCGCTGGCCGACTATCCGCGCGGGGCCCGCCAGGAGCCGTACTGCATGGATTTGCTTCGCGACAACGCCCTCGTTGTGGGCGCGCCGACTCGGGGGGCGACTACTGCGGTGATGACGATGGTGACGTCCACGGCGCTGCTGTATCGCCCGGAGCGGGTGCAGTTTTACTGCATCGCGGCCAGCGGCCCTCAGCTGGCACGGGTTTCGGATCTTCCGCATGTGGCGGCGGTGGTGGCGGGCACCGACAGCGAGGGTGTCACTCGGATCATCGCGACCGTGGAAGCGATCGTCAACGAGCGCGATAGGGCGTTCACGACACAGCGCCTTGACATGGACCAGGTGCGCGTTGCGAAATTCGGCGCCGACCAATATGCCGGTGCCACACCGGTTACCGATGTCCAAGCGGCACGGTCGGTCGACGGTGGCGACGTCGTGTTGATTATCGATGGGTGGAAGAACTTCACCGAAACCTATACGAATCTGGCGCCGCGGGTCGCGGCGCTGATGCGGGCGCGGAACTACGGGGTGCGGGTGGTCTACACCCACACCAGCACCCTGTCGGGGATTTCCACGGGCATTAAGACCGAGACCGGGGTGACGCTGGAGCTCAAGCTGGTCCAAGAGCACGACACCACCGTCAAACGTGACCGGGCCGATCCGGAACGCAACCCGGCGCGCGAGGTCCCCGACAAGCCGGGCCGTGGGCTGACCCCCGATGGGCACCACATGATGGTGGGCTGGCCGGCTTTGGCTCATCCACCCACTGAGTCCGGCGAGCCGGACACGGCAGCGCGCCAGCTCGAGGCAGACGAGTTGAGCGCGGTGGTGCGCCGTGTGGCCGGGGTCGCGAAAGCTGCTGCGGTGGCGCGGCTGCCGGAGAAGGTTCTCCTCGACGATGTGTTCGCCGGGATCACTGAGCCGCTTCCGGCTCGGGTGGTGCCGTTTGGTCTTGCTGAGTCGAATCTGCCTGGCGCGCCGCTGGTTCCGGCGACCATTGACTTTTTCGATCACCCTCACGCGGTGGCGACGGGGCTTGCCGAGTGTGGTCTGAGCACGTGGCTGCGCGCGATGATGCTCGGCATCATGCGTTCGTATCGCCCGGAGGACGCGACCATCATTTTGTTGGAGCACCGCCGCGCCAATATCGGTGTGGTACCGCCTACGCAATGGTTGTCGGCCTACGCGCAGAATCCCAACCAGATCGCCGAAATCGTCAAGGAATTGGCGGCGCTGTTGGAAAAGCGTCGGCCGCCGCCGGGCGCCACGCCTGAGGATTTGGCCACGAAGCGATTCTGGGAGGGCCGCGAATTGTTTGTGATCATCGACGGGATCACCGCGTGGCCGGGTGCCAGCAGTCCATTGATGCCGCTGGCCCAATATGTTGCGGAAGCCGAGGATTTAGGGCTACACATTGTGGCTACCGCCGACATCGCGCAATTCAGCTATCACGCGCAATCAGGGCAGGGCGTGTTGGGCAAGATGATGAACATGACGCCACCAGTGGTGGTGATGAATGGGTTGCGCCAGCACGGGGTGATCGTTCCTGGGGTGTATGCCGAGCCGCAGCGCGAGGGCAAGGGTCGGCTGGCTCGTCGCACGGCCATCGACAATGTGCTGGTGGGGTGGTCTGAGCCGCCGTTTGTGGGCAAACGCCGTTAACCGGCGGATAGTGCGACGAAAAAGTGGGTATAGGTGTACGACCGTTCACACGCGGGTGTCGCGTGTGAACGGTAAGATTTAGCGTCAGACGTTGTCCGCGGGGCCATAAACTGGACACCACAGTCGGGATGTATTTGGGGAGGCTGAATTATGACGAATCCACTATTGATCGCGGCTCCGGTGCTCGCCGGCGCTTCAGCTGCCGAAGAGGGCGGTGCAGCGACGATGGGCGGCACGATGGCCGGTGCTGCCGGCCCGGTGACGGCAGTTCTGCCACCGGGAGGCGAGGACGCGTCAGCGGCCGCGGCCGCCGGTTTCGCTGCGCACGGTGCCGCCACCGACGCGATGCTCACACAGCTGACCCTGGTGCGGTCACTGTTCGCGCAGACCATCGCCAGCAGCGGCGTGGCTTACACCGCGATGGACGCGGCGAACGAGGCGACGCTAGTCATCTAGCCAGGCGCCGGGGGAGGCAAAGACGCGATGAGCGCGTTTGGGGACGCCGGTGCTGTCCCGCCGGACATGAATCACACCCTGATGATCGCCGGGGATCTCGGGGCGAGCTTGGTGGGGGCGGCGGCGGGCTACGAATCAGTAGCCGACATGCTGATCGCTGAGCTGACGGCGATGGGGTTGACCACCTCGACCACCGCCATGGTGGGGTGGCAAGGCCCGGCCGGGGAAATGATGCAGATGTCTGCCGCCGAGTTCATGGAGGTCTGTGCGGCAGCGTCGGCGTGGATTCGTATCGGTCAGATTCAAGCTGCTGAGGTGGCCGCGGCCCACACCGCGGCGGTCGAGCAGATGATTCCCGCCCCGGTGGTCTGGACCAACCGCGCCACCCAAGTCGGCTTAGTCGCCACGAATGCGTTCGGGCAGAACACACCCGCCATTAATGTCCTCGACGCACAGTATGTTGACTTTTGGGTGACCAACGCGACCAGCCGCACCCAATACGGCGCGGTGGTGTCGACGGCGCTGGGCGCGATTTCTGCACCGTTTCCGCTGTCGCCAACGGCCTCGAATCCGCTGGGCCCCGCGCTGGGTGTTGCCCAGGATGTAGGACAAACCGGAGGGCAAAGCGCGTTTCAGGCCGCCTCCAAAACGATGACCACCGCGGCCGACGGGCAGTCGCAACCGACGTCGATCATGTCGTCGATGGCGGGTCAGGCCGGTGGCCTGTTTGGCCAGGTGGGTTCGGCCTTCGGACAGGTCACGTCGGCGGGCCAGCAGCTGCCGTCGATGCTGGGGCAAGCGCCTCAGCTGTTTTCCGGGATGTTAGGCCCACTGTCGTCGATGAATGGTCTGAACAGTGCCGCCGCGGGCGGGCTGGGCCCCGAAACCGCCGCTGCGGGAGCGTCGATGGGGGGAATGGGCGCCGCCGGCGGAGGCGGGGGTGGACTGCTGACCGGGTCGTCAGCGTTATCGAGCAGCTTTGTGCGCCCTGCCAGCAGCTTTAGCACCCCGACCGCGCCCACCTTGCCGGGCGGTTGGCAGGGTTCCTCGACGACGGCGGGCGAGTCGTCGCCGCGCCCGGCCGGTGTGGGCGGCGGCGGCCTTTACGGCGCCCCGGGGGCGGCGGGCCGCGAGACTGCCAGCGGGGAGCAGCAGCGCCCGGGCCGCACCATGCAGGTCACTGAGCGGCCCGGATCGAGTAGGGGGGAGCGGCAACGAGCCTGAGAAAAAAGCGTCTGGGACCCCCTCAACGGGCTTCTAGACTCAGAATCACCACCGACGGCACACCATTTGTTGCAAGGAGAATTTAGATGTCACAACCCATTCACGTTGATCAAAGTTCAGTGGTCAGCCTGGCCGGACAGATGGACGAATTGTCCCATCGCGCGCAAGACGTTTTGTCTCGCTATTCGGACCTGGTGCAGCATGGCAATTCCGCGCAGTACCTGCGGGGTAGCGCCGGGTCGACCAACCTGGTGACCGCTGAAGAAATCCACGAGGCCCAGAACAAGATCCAGTCGCGATTCCAGTCGGTCAACGAACTGCTGCGCAGCGGTGCCTCGCAGTACCACAACACCGACTCCGAGGCCCAAGGGCACATCGCGTCGGTGGCGGGCCACCTACGTTTCACCTGATCCCTGCCAGCACAGCATTTTTCGCTACGACGAGCAAAGGAATTCACGATGTCAGAAGGACCAATGATCTACCACCCGGCCGGCCTGGCCGATATGACGGCCGGCATGCACAGCTTCGCTCAGGAGCTGGATTCGATTGGGCAAGAAGCACATAACTTGCTCGCGTCCTCACGCGACTTCTTCTCGGGGCCGCACGGTGCTGAGGCCTACGCGCAAGCGCAGCAGTTGATCAACGAGGGCATTCAGGACGGCAAGGATGTCATCTTCCGGCACGGGGACACCATCGACGGAGCCTCGCAGGCCTTCCAGGCCGCCGACAGCACCGTTGGCCAAAGCTTTCAGTCGATCTAGGTCAGGGTTTAGCCGTCAGAACCCGTATAGAGGGGGGCCAGCTGCGGCGGGCCCCCCTCTTGCGCGTCACATCATGATCGGGGGTTGCGAGCTGTGTTGAACACATCGGTCGAATGCGTGTGGGCTCTGCAAGCGTTGCTCGGTGTCGAGCGGATGCCGATCAGCTTGCATCTCAAGCCCTACATCCCGTCGGCGCACTCCGATCTGATCGTCGAGACGGACGCGGGCAAGGTTCCCCTGGCCAACACTGCGCAATACCACAGCTTGGTGCAGGCGGGCGTGATCGACGAGCACGGCCGAGTCGACGCCGCGGTGCGGGATTGGATGACGGTACTCGGCCGCGCCGAGCGCGAGGTGGTCCTCACTATTCGCCGGCCCGATCAGCCTGCGACGCAGGACTGCGGCGCCACGGTGCATGAGCGCGTCATGGCGGTGTGCCGTTACGGCCGCTATTTGGCGATGGCAGCGCGCGACGGCGAGGAGATGGTGATCGGCGGGGTGGGCGAAAGCGATGAGCCCACACACCAAGTCGAGCTGATGTGCCACATGCTGCTGCCCGCTTTCGGTGATCACCCGCCGGCCGACATCGACGGCATCAACGTCCCCAAAGGCATGATGCAAATGGCGATCGACGCGGCCGGGCGCGAACCGGAAGCGATGGCGGCGGCGCTGCGCCGGCTGGGCCTGGGTCCGTGGGAGGTCGAGGTGGTGCAGGCGGCCGCGGACTTGGATCAGTCGGCGATGGCGGTGGTGGCCGTCATCGACCACTGCCCCGACGTGCGCCCCCACTCACGCGTGTTGACCGTGGCCGACACCGAGTATGGGCGGATCAGTTTCACCACCACCACCGGTGCGGACGGCAAGGAATGGACGAGCATCTGGCCGACCACCGCAACCGGTCTGCGCGACGATCTGGCCAACCTGCTGTCTGCTCCGCAGCTGGTCTGACAGTCGCCATGACGTATGTCTTGGGTCGCCCAATTAGCGCGGATATCGTGCAATGAGCGCCGGTAAGGTTTCCTCATGGCCTTGAATCTCACGTCGCGACTGCAGGTTACGGCGCACTACTTCTGGAATCGGCGCAACGCGGCCGCATTGAGCCATCACGGCGTACGCCTGGATTACGACCCGGAGCAGCGCCGCATCTCAGCTCTGGTGCTCGGGTATACCTTGACCATCGTCATGATCGCGCTGGCCGCCCTGATGGCCTACATCAAACCGGCTGGGCAGGTGGGCAAGTCGCAAATCCTGGCCGACCGCGACACCGGCGCCATCTACGTCATGGTCGATGGCCGGTTGCACCCGGCGTTGAATTTGATTAGCGCCCGCCTGATTTCGGGGGAGGACGCCAACCCGACTTTCGTCAAAGCCGCCGAGCTGGCCAAGTATCCCCAAGGTCCCATGGTTGGAATCGTCGGTGCGCCAACGCAAATGCCGGTGCGCCCCGGCTTGGAGTCGCAGTGGGCGGTGTGCGACAGCGCCCCGACGGCCACGGCAACCAAGTCGGCGGGCCAAGCCCCGGTGGTGACGACGATCGCTGGGCCACTGGCCGGCCGGCGCTCGGCACCGCTGACGATGCCCAACGCGGTGCTGGCCCGCCACGACGACAAAACCGTGGTCATCTGGGACGGGCACCGCTCTGAGATCGACGTCTCCAACAAACCGGTGGCGTTGGCGCTGGGCGTGGATTCCTCAGCACCACAACCGATTCCAATGTCGAGGGCGCTCTACGACGCGATCCCGGCCACCGATCCGTTGGTCGTTCCCACGATCGCTAACGCGGGGCAACCGTCGCCATGGGATTTTGGGCGGCCCGCGCCGATCGGCTCAGTGCTGTCGGTTCATGACGTTCAGCAGTCCGGTGATCAGTTATTTGTGTTGCTTCCCAACGGGATTCAACATATTTCGCCGTTTGTGGCGTCGCTGCTGCGCTCGTCGAACTCGTTCGGCGACCTGGCCCCGGTGCTGGTGTCGCCTGACCGACTCACAGCCGTACCGGTGGTCGAGTCATTGCCGGTGTCTTACTACCCGCCGACCCGGCTGCACCTGGTGGACACCAACGTCAACGGCACCACCTGCCTGGCGTGGTCGAAAGGCTCCACCGACAAGGCCGCCAAGATAACCGTGCTGTCGGGCCAAGGGCTACCCACCCCGCCGGAATCCGATGACCGGCTGGTGCATTTGGTGAAAGACTCCCGCTCGAACGGCGCGGTGGCAGAGGCCGATCAGGTCTACATCGCTTCTAACGCAACGAATTTGGTGATGACCACCAACGCCGACCCGGTGTCAGTGAGCCGCGACTCGCTGTGGTGGGTGTCTGATCAAGGCGTCCGCTACGGCATCGAGCTCGACGACTCGGCCCTCAAACCACTACACATCGCCACCGCCTCGGCGCGCCAAGCGCCCTGGGTTCTGATACGCACCCTGGCGCCGGGCCCGGCGCTCTCGCGCGCCGACGCCCTCACTCAGCATGACACCCTGGCGCCGGTAGCCGGGGCCGAAACACTGCCAACGAAAACCCCCTGACCAGTAACGATGACGAAAATCCAGGCCAACGCAACTAGCGCGGATATCGTGCATTGCCGCTGATAGGATCAACAATATGACCGAGCGTCCAGACCCCGAAATCGACGAGAACGCGCCGCGGCCGCACCCCCCCACAGACACTTCGGGCAGCGCCGCAGAAGACCCGGACAGCGCTGCGCATCGCGACGATCCTGCTCCAGCGCTTGACGAACCGCCTGCCGGGTTGGGCGCCTCAGCGCAGACCGCTGCGCACTCCCGCTTCGATTGGCCGGACCGCCCCCATGTGGGCCACCCCGAGGACCCCACCAACCCCGGCGGCGCCTCATCGGTTCCACCGGGTGCACACCGTGTCGACCCTGCCGGCGGGGCACCGAGGCCGATGTGGCCGTCGCCGGCAGCACAGGACTTTCCGCGGCCTGACGAGGAAGTGACATCGGTGGTCGACCTGTCGAAGACTGCCGCGTGGGAGGCGCTGCAGCGCCGCCGCGGCGCGTGGCCAGCCGCGGCGCCCCCGCCAGCGGGCCCAAACAATTGGCGGGCCGGCGGCGATCGTTATGGGCAGCCACCCGGCGCGGCCCCGTCCGGACAGTTGCAGCCCTACGGCGCGCCGCGCCCACAGGGTGAACTGCCGCCGGCGCCGGCCCGCCCGGGTGACAACGCGCCCCACCCGCAATGGCAGCCGCCTTCTGGCCAAGGCGAAACCGAAACGCCAGAGGAGACCTACTCCTGGTCGCAGGCTCAGGGATCCGGCACGAAGTACAACTATGTGGACAACATCCGCAGCAGTGAGTTGGTGCCGATCAAACGCACCCCGCCGACGCGAGGCTGGCGCAAAGCTCTCTATCGGGCCACCTTCAAGCTGATTAATCTCGGTCGATCCAGAGACGAGCGTGAGCAAGACGAGCTGGAAACACAGATTCAGTCGCTGCTGCGCGGCAAATACAAAATCGGTGTGCTCGGCAAGGGCGGGGTTGGCAAGAGCACCGTTTCGGCTAGTGTCGGGTCGGTTTTCGCCGCGCTGCGTAAAGACGACCGGGTTGTCGCCGTCGACGCAGACACGGCCTTCGGCAAGCTCGCCAGCCGGATCGACCCCTCAGCCTCGGGCTCCTACTGGGAGTTAGCCGCCGACCAACACCTGGATACCTTCGCTGACATTCGCGGCCGATTGGGCAGCAACGCAGCAGGTTTGTATGTCCTTGGCGGAGAGTCGGCGACGGCACGGCGCCGAATCCTTGACCAGGCGGTCTACCAGGCAGCGACGTTTCAGCTCGACAGGCATTTCACGTTGTCCATCGTCGACTGCGGATCGACCCTGGATTCCCCGGTAACCCGCGCGGTCCTCAACGACCTCGACGCGCTGATCGTGGTGTCCTCGCCGTGGTACGACGGCGCGTCCGCGGCCGGGCAGACCTTGGAGTACCTGGCCAACGACGGCTACACCAGCCTGCTCAACCGAACCGTGGTGGTGCTCAACGACTCCGACGGTCACTCCCCAAAGCGTGATCGCGCGCTGCTGGTCGAACGGTTCAGCCAGGGGGGCCACAAGGTGATCGAGATGCCCTACGACGAGCACCTGCGCCCGGGTGGGGTGATCGATCTCAAGGGAGACATCAACCGCAGCACCCACCGCGCGCTGCTGAAAGTGGCCGCGGCGTGCGCCGAGCACTTCGCCGCCACCACCGACGGCCCGAGGGGAATCCATGACCGCCACCGCCGATAAGTCCGCGGCCACTGCGGCCGAGACGCTGATCCCTCCGTCGAGCCGGGTGTCGCTACTGGTGGGGGACACCCAGATCGATTTGCTGCTTCCTGCGGCGGTGCCGCTGGCCAAGCTCGTCGAGCCCACCCGCGACACCATTAACCGGCGGCTCAAATCGGTCGGGGCCAAAGAGCTGCCCGGCGGCGCGTTCGTGTTCGCCCGCGCGGCCGGCATGACGATGCTGTCGGGGAAGCTGTCCCTGGCAGCCCAGGGGGTCCATGACGCGGAGCTCCTCGCGTTTGTGCCCGCGGCGACAGCCCAGCGCTACGAACCCAACATCGAAAACGTCAGCGCGGCGATCGCGAAGTGGGCCAAACAGCATTTCCCGGCGGTGACCGCGCTGGATGCTGCCCGGGTGGCCGTTGCGCTGACCCTGGTCGCGTTGAGTGTGGCTGCGCTGCTGGTGTGGCGGCTGCGCTGGGCGAGTGCGGGTGGATGGCTGGTGCCGACGATTTTCGGAGCCACCGCACTGGTCTTGGCCGGTGCCGCGCTGCTGGCTACGCGCATGGGCGCGGACCGGTTCATTGCCGGCGCGACAACCTGGGCGGTGATCGTGGCGCTGGTCGCCGCCGGCGCGACCACCCCGCCCGGCGCGCATCCCGGCGCGCCCCACGCCGTGCTGGCAGCAGGTGTCGCGCTGATCGCGGCCGCGGCCTTGGGCAAGCTCACTGGTCGCTACTGGGTGGCCGCGACCGCCGTGGTGACGGTCTCGGTGGCCGGGCTCGGCAGTGCGGCGGCACGGATGTTCTTCGCCGTGCCGGGCCAACGCATTGCTGTCGTGGTGTTGGTGGGGGTATTGACGGTCTCGCTGGCCGCCCCGGGGATCGGGCGCCGTTTGGCGCGCGTGCCGCGCCAAAGCTTCGAATCAATCACCGGCAAAGACATGTATGAACGCTCACCCAGCGATCCTGAGGACACCATTTCCCCGGTCGCTGACAGCCCGCGCGATATTACGTTGACCGGTGAACAGGTGGGCGAGGTTGCCTTGCGGTCTAACCGCGTGTTGATGGGCCTGTTACTGGGCACGGCGGCGACACAGGTGGCCGCGTCGTGGTTCGCGGTCCAGCCGGGCGTGGGAACGCAGTGGACCTTTGTTGTGGTCAGCGCGTGCATTGCGCTGATTGCGGTGTTGCGGGCGCGCGCCTTTCGGGACCGCCGCCACGCCATCACGCTGGTTGTCGGTGCGGCGTTGTCGCTGTTTGCCATCCCCGCCCATTACGGATTTGCGGCCAACGCCGGCGCGACCGGTGCGGTGTTGGCGTGCGCGGCGGCCGTGGTGGGCATTGCGCTGGCTGCGCTGCTCGCTGGGGCGATCGTGCCCACCCACATGTTTTCTGAGCCGGTCCGCGAGGTCGTCGAGTACGCCGAATACCTCGCTACCACTGTGGTGGTGGTCTTCGCCGCGTGGACGATCGATCTCATTCAATTCGTGAGGTATCACTGATGCGTGTCAAGGCCGCGGCCTCCGCATTGGGTGCGGCCGCTTTGGTGGCCGCCCATGTGATCGCTGCGCCGGCCGCGATGGCCGTGGCGCCGCCGGTGATCGATCCAGGAGCGTTGCCGCCGGCGGAAACACCGGGCCCGGCCGAAGAGATGCGGCAAAGCGAGGCGTGCATCCTGCCCGTCGTAATTGCCGATCCGAACGTCGCCCAGCCCGCCCCGGGTAACGCGATGCTCAACGTGACGCAGGCCTGGCAGTATTCGACGGGCGCCGGGGTGACGGTCGCCATCGTCGACACCGGCGTCACCCCCAATCCGCGGTTCCCGTCGCTGTTCGCTGGCGGCGACTATGTGCAGGGATTGCCCAATGGTGGACTGACCGACTGCGACAACCACGGTTCCTTCGTCGCCAGCATCATCGGCGCCGCCCCGTCGAACCCCGCCAGTCGGCCCGCGTCGAAACCGGCCGGTGCGGGGGCACCGGCCGCTCCGCCACCGGTGCCTGCCAATCCGGCACCTCCGCCGCCGACTCCCAAAGCGCCGCCGCCCTCAACGGTCACGGTGACCGCGCCCCCACCGCCGCCACCCCCGCCGGGAGGCGATGCTCCCGCCGACGGTGCGGGAGGCTCCAACACGGGGCAACCGCTGGTGGCTGGACCCCCGCCGACGGGACCTGACGGGGTGGTCGGTGTGGCGCCTGACGCCACGCTGATCTCAATCAGGCAAGCCTCCGCCGCGTTCTCTCCGGCCCATCCGACCCCCGAAGAACAAGACCTGCACCGCAAAGCCGGTGATGTCCTGTCATTGGCCAAAGCGATCCGCACCGCGGCCGACCGCGGCGCGAGGGTGATCAACGTGTCGCTGGCGTCGTGCACCAACGCTGCGGCACCGGTCAATCAAGACGCGCTCGGGGCGGCGGTGCGCTACGCCGCGGTGGACAAGGACGCGGTGATCGTGGCCGCGGCCGGCAACCGCAATGACCCCATGCAGCACGACTGCGGCCAGAACCCGGTTTTTAACCCGCTCAACGTCGATGACCCACGAGACTGGGCCGGGGTGCGCACCATTGTGAGCCCGGCCTGGTTCTCCGATTACGTGCTCGCTGTGGCAGCGGTGACCCCGGAAGGCCAGCCGATGCCCGATTCCATCAACGGTCCTTGGGTGGGGGTCGCCGCGCCCGGATCGCGCATCATGGGGCTCTCGAGTGTCAACGGTGCGGCGGTCAACGCCTCACCCGGCACCGACCCTGGCACCGGAAACGGAGTGTGGGGCACCAGCTTTTCGGCGGCGTACGTGGCCGGTGTCGCTGCCCTGGTGCGCGCCAAATACCCGGATCTAAGTGCACACCAGGTGATTCGGCGCATCATGGAGACCGCCCACAATCCCGCCCACACCGTCGATAATCAGGTCGGGCACGGGGTGGTGGACCCCGTGGCCGCCCTGACCTTCGATATCACCCCGGGTGACCCCAAGCCTGTCGAGCACCTCAGCACGGCTCTGCATGTGCCACCCAAGCCGCCGACCCCCGATCTGCGGCCACGCAACGTAGCCCTGCTGGGCCTGGGCGTCGTGGTCCTGGCCGCCGGCGCGCTCTTTGGTGTAATGGCCATCAAACGGAGAATGTCGTGAAAGCGCGCCCGGTCACCATCCGTCCCGCCTTGGGCGCTGTCGTCGGCGCCGAGGTGATCGGAATCGGCGCGTTCGCCGCACTGCCGACGTGGCTTTTCGGGTGGTGGCCCGCAACAGGGATCACCCTGGCCGCGGTGGTGCTGCTGGTCGTCACGGTGCACCGGCGCAACGCCGCAGCCTGGGTGCTGGACCGGTCACGCTGGATGCGCGCTCGCCGGCACACCACCGCCGTGGGCGCTGCGGTGGACATCAGCCACGGCGGCAACGTGTACGGAGTGCGCACCGCCGACAATGAGGCCGTCGCGATGATCGAAGTCGACGGCCGACCGTATTCACCGACATACCTGCGGGGTTCGACGCTGGCGTTGACCGACAATCTGCTGCCGCTCGACGTGGTGATCGGTCTGATGGAACAACCCGGCGGTCTGCACCTGGGTATCGACGTCGCGACCGCAGGGTATCGGGTCCGCCCGGGCACCGGGTACCCGCAGCTTTACGGCACATTATTGGCGGATCGGGGCGCAGCCGGGCAACGCACCACTCATTTGATCGTGCGCCTCGACATCAACGAATCGGTCCGCGGCCTGATGTACCGCCGCTCGATCGGTTCTGCGGCAGCCGCGGCGACCGAGCGCATCGTCAAAGCCCTTGAGCAGCAAGGCTGCCGGGCCCGCGTTCTCAACGCCGAAGAACAAGACACGATGCTCGAGGACCTCAGCATGGGCCTAGCTTGTGCGCCGCCCCGCCCGCCGGTCATCGACGAGGTCGAGGACCTCGATACCGCCGCGGCCGGTGAGGGTGCCGACCAGCTCGAGCTGATCGGCTCGGGCGGCCGCCATCAACGTGCCGCGGGTGCCGCGTCCGCACCGCTGACCGCTGCGCAACGGACACGCCCCAAAGCCGACGTCGGGTGGAAAACCATCAACGCCAAACCCGGTTATGTGACCTCGTATTACTTTTCGCCCGAAGACATCACGACCGAATCGTTCAACCAGATGTGGTCACTGCGGAGCGACCACATCGTGCATGTGCTGATGCTGCGCAAAGTCCCCGCCGGCCCGGTGACGGTGTCGGCGCTGGTGCGTACCAACGACCCTCGCCCACCAGAGCAGCCCCCCACGTTGTTCCTCAACACGTTGCCGGGCAGCCAGTACAACGCTGCACTGCGAGCCGCGCCGACAACCCAACCCGCGCTGCATTTGCCGGCTCGGCCGTTGACTGCCGTCGACGAGGTGCAGGTCCCAGTCGGTCCGACCGGCATCCTGGTCGGAGCGGCGCTTCGTGACGACAAGTCGGCGTGGCCGCCGATCCAGCGCGACGACTTGGTGATGTGGCCGTTGACCGACGCGGCGCAACCGACCCGCATTGTCATGGACACCTCGGATTTCTATGTACGCCAGCTGCTGATCCGGGCCGCCGCGGCGGGCGAACGTGTCGCCATCTACTCTCGCGAGCCGCGGCGCTGGTATTCGGTATCGCAAACCAACATCGCAGTGGTCGAAGCACGCCGGGCCGCCGAGTTCGTACCAACGGTGATCGTCAACGATCGGGCTACCATCGCGCCGCAGGCCGGGCTGTCCTCAACAGTGATCACTGTGGGCCACAGCCCAACCGACGCCATGGTGCCCGATATTAGGTTTGAGCAGACCTCGGAGTCGACCGTGCGCATCACGACCGCCGCACGAACTGTCGACCTATCCATGGTGGTGTTCCGTCAAGAACAAACGTGGACCGGCAGCGCCTAAAGACCCGTGAAAATAGCGGACGGCCACGGGGTGTCGAGGATTTAACCTTAAATCATGGCTGCGCAGAACACCGTGATCGCACTTGATGGAACCCGGCGCTACCACTCGGCGGATTCGAGTGGCCTGTTCACCATCAAAGAAGTCAGCCAGGCCTGCGGCCTGCCAGGGCCGGTGATCATGCAGCTGGTGCCCCGGACTTGGGTTGAACCAGTGGGTTGGCTCTACACACTCGACCAAATCCGCGCGGCCATCACGATTTCCGAGGATCTACACCCTCCGTCTGAGACCAATCAGACTGAGGCGCAACGGGACCCGATCGAAATGCTGTCCTGCGCGCGTTGCTTTGTGCTCACCGACGTCGCCGATGCGAGAGTTCGCGGCTGGCTCAACGTCGTAGAGCCTGACAGCAGTGGGCCGGCGGCCTGGGATGGCAAGGATTACTGCGCGCAGTGTGTGATTCGGTGCCCGAGCTGCCGAACCGATGTTAGTGACGGTCTGTGTGAGACGTGTTTCGGCGCGCGGAAGATTCCGAGGCCGCCACTTGCAACGAATTTTGTGCAGTCAACGCCACTGCGGCGGCCTTACCGTTGATGAATGGCAATTGCGAACAGCACTGACGGATTTCGGCCACCGGTAACCCCTTTCGCCGGATGGACGCGAGACGGTCACGGGCGGCTGGTTCCCTTGGAAACGGCGCCCCACGTCGGTGGGTTCGCGCCGCCGGGAACCGGCAAAACACGCCGCTGGCTGGCCCAGTCCGCGGTGCTGTGGCCCGGCCCCGCGTTTGTGTCATCCAGTAAAGACGACCTGATGCAAATGGTGGCGTCGCGCCGCTACGGCCCTACAGCGCTGTTGGACCTGCGCCCGATCACTGCGCCCTACTATCCCAAAGACTATGTCTCGTACCGCTTTGACCCCACAGCGCTGATCACCAGCCTCAACGACGCTATAGCAACAGCCCAAAGCCTGCTGAGCACATCAGCAATTGCCCTGTCCGGCAGCGCATTTCGCCAGGGCTCCGATCCTGGGCCGTGGGATCAGCTAGCGCTTGCACCGCTGGTGTGCCTGCTGTACGCGGCCAGCCCAGAGGGCACCGGGCAGGGGATGGAGTGGACCCTTGAAGCCTCAGAAAACGTCGAAGTCGGCCATCGTCACGACGCTTACCAAACGTCATGGAAACCCGGATGGGCCAGCGCCGCCGCGTGGACGGCTGACCCGCTGTTCGAGGCGCGAGTGCGCGCCGTGCTGGAAATGGAACCTAAGCAACGCGATTCGGTGAAAATGACCGTGACCAAAGTTCTCACCGCCTGGCTGCTTACAACCAAACGCGACCGCAAGTTCCCGTCGCTGGACTTGTCGTTCTTCGACGGCGCAGACGCCACGCTGTTCCTCCTGACCCCTGCTGATGGAACGGTCGCTGCGCAAGCAATTGTGTTGATGGATCAGCTGATCAATCGGCAACGTATGAAAGTGGCGCAGTGGGAGGAATTTCACCGCATCGGGCTGTTCCTCGACGAGATCACCAACACTCCGATTCCTCGGCTTCCCCAGTATTTGGCCGAATCGCGTGGGCTCGGATGTTCTATTTGCTTTGCGGCGCAGGCCGGTTCGCAACTCGATGCCATTTATGGCCCGTTGCAAGGCAAGGCCATCCGAGATGTCACTCCCGCGGCGATGATCATGTACGGCTCCCACGAGCGCGATATCATGGAATCGGCCGCATTCTGGTCAGGCAAAGCAACACGCAGCCACCAAAGCTACGATCACAACTCGGATAACAAAAGCACCAGCCGCCACTTCGGGAATGCCTTGGAGCCAGCGGAGTTGCTGCCCCGCAACATCGGGGAGGCCCGGCTGATCCCCAGGGGCGCGCCAGGCGAGATGGTAGAGCTGATCGATTGGGACGAGTTCATCACATACCTCGACGAGCTGCGCGCCGCTCGCCGGCGGCGTGTAGCATCTTAAACACGTTGTTACAGTGCTACTTTGGTGCCAATGAAACTTGCCATCTCAAAAAATGGAGTCTTTGGACGTGAATAGTCTTGACGAAGACACGGCCGCCGAGGCCGCCGAAACGACACGCATTTGAGGCTAGTCGCCGACGACACGACGCGCGACGGGTCGGATTGCCGTAGGTCAGAGCTTGGCGATATGTCAGGGCCCTGTGCGGCGGTGAGCGTTGGCGCCGTCTCCGACCACGGGGGCTGGCGGGCGTGGCGCTGACAAGTGGCCCGCCGGCTGAGGCGTGTACCACAACCTGCTTGTGCTGTCGCGGAGAAGTCACGCGGGCCGCGCGCACTCCCGCCAGCGGACGTCACACACTGTGGGCACTAAACAGCAGCGCCGCCTCAGTGAATCAGTAACAGCAGGCAGCGAAGCCCAGATCGGAGTCATCCTGGGCCCGCGGCAGCCCAGTGGCGGCAAAAAATAGCGCAGGAGAGCGTCTTTGGGCGCTTTACGCTCAAAGTATGGCCGTTGACCTGCCTCCGGACCGCTTCGATGACGTCCGGCGAGAATGGATCGCCTACCACCAATGGTGGTCGACGATTCAGCGCTGCCGCGCCGAGCAGCTCGGGCGGATCGTGCGCAAACGGCAGCGCATTCGCACCTCGGCGGTACCAGATCCACACGACGACACCCGAATCGATCCACTGTGGATGCGGGCAGCCAAGTCGCGGGCCGCGCGCGTGGAGGTGGCCTTCGTAGTGGCGGCAGCCGTCATTGCGCCGATCGGGTGGGCAGGGGGGTGGGTGTTGAAGGCCATGCTGGTCCGCCTGATCCCGCAGACGCTGCGCGGCTTCCCGGTCGCGGCGATGTTGTGGGCTGGGGCTGCCTTCGCCGCGCTGACGGTGGTGATTTCTCAGCTCGTCTACGACCCGGCAGGCTCATTCGGCCAAATCGCGGTACTGCCCTGGCTGTGTTTACAGCTCGTCATGATTCCCACGGTGGCGGGCATCTACGGCATCGCCGAGGGCTGGCTGGCTGTCGCAGGATCTGACCAATGGTGGCCGCTGACCCCGGTCAAAAAGCCGATCACGCCCGAGGACGCGGCGGCCATTTTGGGTGCCTACGACATGACCGGGCCAGGGGTGGTCGACACACGACCGCTGCACGAGCCTGGCGAAAGGACGCGCCCGTGACCAGCGATTCACGCAGAGTTGGCGTCGGCGATCGAAGTGGTCGAGCCGTGCCAGGCGCCCAACTGCTCATCGGGGTTCAGTTCGATGAGGACGCGCCGAATAAGGTCGATGCGCCGCTCGACAGCGGCATGGTCCTCTTCGAGCCGGTCGAGTTCGTCGCGGAGCTGAGCCGTGAGCCGTTCTGTGATCTCGTCTTCACTGACAGGCCGAAGTGGGTGCTTCTTTTCGCGAAGGCCGGCCCGGTTACGGCGGGGAGTGAGGCTCATGGGATGGCCGCCGAGCAGCACGACCGCCGCAGAGCCGGGTTGCCACCCGAGGGTGGCGTCCAGGCGCAGCAAAGTGCCGACAGCCGGGGTGTTTTGGGCTTTGCGGCGGCGGGCCTTGACGAGGGTATCGACACCGGGGCCGCCGCGATCCGCCACTTCCTGCTTAGACATGTTCAGCTGCGCGAGACGGGCCTCGACGAAGTGGATGAGCCGGTCGATCCCGTCGGCTGGGGCGGTCATATCCCGCACCCTACCGCACGAAATGCCCCATATCCGCTACCAGATTCCGGACCCGGATTTCTGTCACATCCGATAACTAGGGTCGTTTCATGAGAATACTGATCGCGTTCCTCTGCATGGGTTTTCTGGCCACGATGGCCACCGCGCTGGCCCTCTTCGAGGTGTTAGCCCGGACCTGGCCGCTACTCATCGTCGCACTCGGCGTTGTCGTGGCCGTGCGGCTGCATGATCGCCACGCCCGCAAAGCCGCTACACCGCCAGCCACCCTGCTTCCGGCAAGGAGTGTCGCCGTGCCCCGGCCGGCGCCCGCACCGCAGCCGATACAAGCCCGTCCCGCGGGCTGGGTGCTCGTCCCCGTGTGGGTGGACAGTCAGGGACAACCTCAGCGCCACCCGGTCATCGACGGTGACGTGATCATGGAGGACAGGCGCGGTGGCTGAGGGGACAACGTCGACCCAAGACTGGATGCTCGCGCAGCTCTTAGATGACGGGCCGGTCCTGACCGTCACCGATCAGGTTGAGCCCCAAGCCGACTGCGCCAACAGCGAGGGGCCTACTGGAGTCGAGGACGACGCGGTCGACCAGCACGACGGCACCAACCCTGCATCAGCCGCCGAGGCCGCTACCGCGCTGCCGCACGAACTCGACGAGCCCGCCGAAGTGGGCGAGCACACCGATCCCGACGTCAATCGCGGGGCAAAACGAACGGCCGTCTGGCTGGGCTGCGGTGCTGCGGTGGTGGCGGTGCTGATCGTGGTGGCATTCGCCGGATTCGGCGGCGGCCCGGACCCAGTGTCACCGCCACAGCACCACGCCACCATCGCCGCGGTCGCCGCCGCTCCGACGACCAGTGCCGCCGTGCCACAACAGGATCAGGCCGTGCCGTATACCCCCTGGAGCACCAGTTGC
This sequence comes from Mycobacterium sp. 050128, assembly GCF_036409155.1. Taxonomy (NCBI): domain Bacteria; kingdom Bacillati; phylum Actinomycetota; class Actinomycetes; order Mycobacteriales; family Mycobacteriaceae; genus Mycobacterium; species Mycobacterium sp. 050128. The sequence goes on from NZ_JAZGLW010000007.1 coordinate 120,841, forward strand.
ACCCCAGACGGAGGTGCGGGCGACCAGCTCGCCGCACGCTCAACGCTGGCGCTGACCGACACCGCAACCGACTCGGCGTGGGTGTGTGGCCGCGGACCACAGGAAAGCCGCCTCGACGGCCAAGTGCTGCACGTGCAGTTCATGTGCGACCCGTCGCGCCCGAACTCGGCATGCAGCTACATGCTCAATTCGCTGTCGGTGACTCCGGGCTGGGTGGCCAAAACCCAAGGCGGCAAAGAGGAATGGATGCAGCACCGCGTCGTGACCAACGTGCAGTTCAACTTTTTCAACGGCAATGAACTCGTCACGGATCCACTGCCAGTCGACACACACAGCGTCCACGGCCCGGTCTCGGTGACCTTGCCCAGACGAGTCCTGGTCTCCCGTGTTGATGTGATTATTCTGCACACCGATCGTCCGCCGGCGAATCCGCTGCCAAGCTCGCCGGCGGCTGCGCCGAGCGCCGGCGCGGGCGAGCAGCCGCCCAACGGGCTGATGGATTCCCTGCTGGGTGCACCGGGTTCTGACCCGGCGTCGCCACCGCCGGCCGATCCCGCCAGCGGCGCCACGGCCGGCACCCCAGTCGATGCCACCTTCGCGATGAGCCAACTGCAGTTCTTCGGCCACTCGCCTAACTAAAGGACCAGCTTTCATGAGCACCATCACGATGTCGAGGACCTGGCAGTCGCGCATCGGCCGCGGCCGCGGTCTTCTTCGTCAGGCCGCGATCGCGGTCGTGACGCTCTTTGCGGTGTTCGGGTTCGCCGCCTCGCTGAAGGTCTTTTTCAGTGCATCTCATCCTGATAGCAGCGACGTCGCCGCAATCGCCAACCGTGCCGGCAATCAGCGCGCCGCCGCGGGTCAGTTCGCCGCTGATTTCGTTGCCGCGGTGTTAACCACGCCGAGCTCCAAACAGTCGACGCTGCAACGCTTCATCACGCTTTCCGAGTCCGACAGAGCGTTCGCGGCGGCGCAGTCGGCTCCGCCGCCGCCAGCGGTGATCAACACCCCCAAAGTGTGGTCGGTGGTGCCCAACGGCTCGGTCGGCGACGTCGATCTGTATGGGGTTGTCGTGGTCGTGCAGCAACGCTCCTACGCGTCGGCGGAAGCAGCGAGCGCGTTTTATGGTGTGCCCGTGGCGGTTTGGCACTACCAACCGCGCGCAATGGACTGGCCGGTGCCGATGAGTAACCCCGGCCCGGGCGCCGATGTGAAACAGGGCTACGACCACCCGTTGAGCCCCAGCAGCCCGGTCTATCCCGTGGTGAGCGGCTTCATCAACACGTACCTGACGGCCACGAGCGGCCTGGACCGCTACGTTGTGGCCGACTCGTGAATCAAACCGATCGGCGGCTATCAAAGCGCCGTGATCAAGAACGCCGACACCGCCACCGAAGTCCCTGACGCGCCGGCCCCGGGGACCCGCGTTCACGTCCGAGCGCGCGTCGTCGCGCAAACTTCACAATTTGCCGCACTCAATTTTACATTTCCGCTGACTGTCGAAAATAACGGCGGAACATGGATGGTCACGAGCATAGACTCAATACCGCAGCTCAGTAATAACAGCAACCCTGTGCCGGCCACCTCAACACACAATTAACTAGACAAGGAGATCATCGTGAACGCGACACATGCACAACTTCTGGCCGCAGGGCTCTTCACTTCCGGAACCTCGCTGGCCTACATGCTCGAAGGGCTGCTCGCCGCGGCCGCGCTCGTGGTGGGCACCGTCGCCACGTTGGGCAAAGCGGGCAAAGAAGGCGCCGGCGCCGGCATGACCCACCAATTCCTGGTGATCGGTTTATCGGTGACCATCTTCTTGTCGGCGGGTATCGCAGCACTGTTCACCCACGAGTTCCAAAGCCACGGTGTCACCAACCACGTCAACGTACCCAACCCGTACGGGCAGTAATGGCCGACGAAACCCCGGCCAAGGTTTGGTCGGACCAGCGCGATCTGCCGATCTACCTCGGCGACTCCGGAGACGGATTCCGCCTGCCGTTCAAAGAGAAATGGCGACTTCCTGACACCACAGCACTGCTGGTGGGCTTTGTCGCCACAGCCTCGCTGATGACTCTGAACCTTCAAAGCGGCAACGCCTTGATCATTGGTGCCGTTGGCGCGGCGCTGACCGCCGCCGCGATCTGGGCGCTGTCCAAACTACCCGCTAGCCGGCCCTCACTGCGTACTCGACTGCAGTTCTGGCTGGCCGACCTACACCCGCACGTCATGTGTTCGCACGAGCCGGGATCGCCGAAACACGGTCCGCGGCAATGACTGTCACACCCAGCGAAGCCCCCATTGAGGCTGTCGGCAACCTGCGCTTCACCCACAGCGGGGTCTACGCCGAGTACCTGGTATCGGGGTTGCCGTTTATCTTTTTGCCCAAAGAGTCGCAGGACTTGGTCGCCGACATGCACGCCGAGCTGCTCCGGACCCTGCCATCAGGCTCGCTACTGAGCGGCCTGACAGCGCCGGTGGCAACCCGCAACATCACCCGGCGCATGATCTATGCCCACCCTGATCTGCACCCAGACAACGTCATTGACGCCACCGCCATGCCCGAACATGCCGAAGCCTGGGTGCAGCACTGCCAGCGCTGGGCCCCAGCCCTCCACGCCCGCAACTCGCGGCGGCGCATCTACTGGCTGAGCCTTCCGTTGGATTACGGCCTATCCGGGTCGACCACGGCAGGAGGATGGCAACGCCGCCTCGACTCGATCATCGGCCGCGACAAAGATAGCGCGGCCGCCCTGGCGCACTACCGCCAGCTGGCCGCCACGATGATCGCCAAGCTGCCCCCGGCGCTGTTCGCGAAACCGGTGAGCGTCGAACAGATCTGGTGGCATTGGAACTACACCGCCAGCCGCCACACCTGGCAGAAGCCCATCCCCAATCAACCCTATAACCCTGATGCCCGACTACCGGGATCCGCGTTCACACCGGTCTGGAAAGACCTGTCCGCTGCCGCGCTCCGTCAACGGCGATGGCGGGCCGCGCGCACCGAGGCTGACATATTCCTGCGTACGTATCGACACGAGGACGACGGTGTGGCCGACTCGTATCAAGCCATCGTGGGACTGGAAAAATGGCCCGACGCCGGCCTGCGCTGGCCGCGCTCAACCATCTTCAAGGTGCTCGATGATGTGACCGGACCGGCCATCACGTTGGACTGGACGATTCATTTCACGTTCGACACCGCTGAGGTGGCCGTGGCAACCGCACACAATGTCATCACCAACATCAAAGACCAAGCGCGCCAACGTGGCCGCCACGCCGACAGCGACGACGAGCTACTACGCAAACTCGTCTCCGGTAGGCAGCTGGCCTCTGCACTCAAACAGGGCAGCGCCGAACGAGGCGTCAACGCAGCGGTCGTGGTGATCGCCGCCGCCGCAGACGCCGCCGCCGCCGACACCGCGATCTCAGAAGTGATCCGCCGCTATCGCACCCAACGACTCGAGCTCAAACGCCGACGCGGCAGCCAACCCACATTGTGGCGCGCCCTGAATCCGGGAACCGAAACCACCGCAGGCCTGCATGAGATTCGAAACCCTTCCACCACCAACGCATTCGCGAAACTCGTGCCACTGCTGGCCACCAGCCTCGGCAACAACGTCGGGGTCCCGCTGGGGGAGACCATCACCAGCCCCGGTCTGCGCGAGATCGTCCTCAACGACCTCATCGGCGCCCCCGGGCGCGACAATCCGGGCAACCTAGTCATCGGCGGATCCCCGGGGCGCGGAAAGTCGCAGTGCGCCAAGAACCTCGTCCGGTCATGGCTGGAATTAGGTGCCGGTGTACATCTCATCGACCCCACCGAGGCGCGCGAACACCAAACCGCATTATCCACATTCGACGCCAACAAAAAGGTCATCATCGACCCCAAAAACCCCCAATTCAGCCTGGACGGGCTGCGCATTTTTCCGTTTGAGTATGCCGCAGAGCGCACCGTAGACCATTTGCTGCCGCAAATAGGATTTCCGCCAGTGAGTCCTCAGGCTTCACGGCTTAAGGGGCTGCTCGCCCCGGCCTCACGAAACGCCAACGGCATCGGGTGCCTCAACCAGTTGATCGGGTTTCTAGCCGACCGCAGCAGACCAGACCGGGTCAGCATCGATGACGACTTACTCATCGCGTTGGAAGGCCTACGGGCCGAGCGGCTGCTGGCGCCGATGTTCGACGACACCCTGCCGCTGCCGGACTTGTCCAAGCAGCTTGTCATCTGGAACTTCGGCGGCCTCAAATTGCCCACTGTCACCGAGGAATACCAGGCACACCTACACCACCTAACCACCCCGAGTCAGCGTGCCGCCCAAGCCCTTTACGGAATGGCCGCCAACCTCGCGGAATCGCTGTTCTTTTCCCGCGACACCCAACCCGACATCCTGGTCGTCGAAGAATGCGCGGCGTGGACACATTCTCCCGGAGGGCAGCGCTGCGCGAACAACGTGATCCGCCAAGGCCGTAAAGCATGGACGCTGTTCATGGGGATCAGCCAGTCACCCAGAAACGACTTCGGAGTACTGGAAGACGAATACATTGAGCAACGACTCTGCTTGGGCTTCAAAGAAACTGCCATCGCCGAGGACACACTGCTGTGGTGCAACCGCGACCTGGATCGCCACCCGCAGCTGCGCAGCGACTACGTCACCAACACCAGCCCCGCGGCGATGCCCAACCACGGCGACGACACGATCGACAGCCGCCACGGCAAAGTCATTCCCGGCCGCGAAGGCGAGGCGTGGTTTCTCGACGAATTCGGCGGGTGGGGCAAGGTCAAGTTGTTCGGCGCACCGACCCGCGAGCTTGCCGAGCTCTATGACACCAACCCACAACGCAAGCGACAACGCCAAAGGATCAGCGCGTGCTAGCGCGAGCACATTGCTGGCTGCAGCTGCATCCGCGGGTGGCGCGGCCACTCAAGGTGTATGCACTCCTGCAGGTGCTGGCGACCATCGCGGTCACACTGGCTCCGGGAGCGAGTGCATCGACCAATGCCGCGGTGCTGAATTGGACTGGCCTGCACGATAACTACGGCGTCCCCATCGGCGACTTCTACCTGTCGGTGGCCAGCGTTCCCGATCAGCTCACCCAGGGCGGGCCCGACGCGCAGGCATGGGACCCCTCGTCATGGGGGCCGTGGATGGTGCACGCCCTGGAAGTGGTGTCGACAGGTTTGGCGGCCTCCAACATCTTGACCGCCGAAGCGGGGGCTTTCATCGGCATCATCGCCTTGTCGCTGTGGGTGATGAAACTGACCATTTCGACGTACTGGCTGACCGTGTTCGGCGAAATCGCCAAAGCAATCACCGCTGCGGTCATCACCGTCACCACCCGGTGGGGCTTGGTCGCCATCACCGTGCCGCTGGGGGTGTTCCTCGGCGTGCTGGCAATACGTCGAGGAGAAGCCGGCCGCGGCTGGACGATGATCCTGCTGGCGATCATGATGCCGGCCTTAGCCATCACCGTGTTCTCCGACCCGGCGGGAATGATGTACGGCCCCAATGGGATGCTGGCGTTCGGGCGCAGCATGGGATTTAGCACCGCCGAAGCGGTCACCCACAACGGCGCGATCGGCAGCGGCGGTTTCACCGGTCAAGTCGACACCCTCACATCAAGCCTCATCACCCACGTCGGGCGAGAGCCACTGGAAGTCTTCAACTTTGGCCATGTCGTCGACACAAGGCCCGGGTGCGCAGCACAGTACACCGCCGCGCTACAGCAAGGCATTTCTGACGGGCCAATCAAAGCGATGGGCCGCTGCGGTGATCTGGCCGCGGTGCACTACGCCCAAAACCTGGATGGCACAAACACATTCAACGGGGCCATCTTGGTCATGACAGCAACCCTGTTTGGCTGGTTCATGATCTCCTCGGGCGCCTCGGTGTTCAAGGTGTCGCTTAAAGCGATGTACACGACCGCCAAGCTGTTGCCCAGCGTGTTCGCCGGCGGCATTTCCGGGGCTGCGCAAGAACACGCCAAAGCCACCGTGTGGCGATTTTTCAAGCATCCGATAGAAGTGATGGTGTTCGTCACGTTCGTCAGCGTGATGGGGCTAGCGATCGAGCGGCTCATCTCCCGCCCCTTGCCGGCCGAGTTGGGCGGCAACAACCCGTTCGCGCATGTGCTGATCATGGGCGGCGGTTCGATGGCGGCGCTGTATCTGCTCCGCCATATCCGCGCCGACCTGCAGGGACAACACCCGGGTCGCGGACTGCTTGGCCGTGCCGGCGACGTGGCAATGGGGCTGGCCATGCACGCTGGGTTGCGGGGGGCCGGGTCGGCGGCGTTGGGCGGTATGCGAGGTCTGCACGGCAAGGGCAAAACACCCTGGGAGCAGCTCGACGAGCATTCAGCCAGCAACCCTCAAGACGTGCTGGGCCAGCCTCAAGAAGGCTTCTCCCCAGTTCCCGCAGCCGCACCGAGCGACGGCGAAGACTCCGCACAGTCAGCCGCCGGCGCCGCGACGTCAGCGCCGACGGCGGCGTCCGCCGGCGCCCATCCCATCGTCGCTGCGGCCACGGCCGGCGGGGAGATCGACCAACTGATCGCCAAGGCGGGCACGGGGTTAGATCCGCGCCGCCGCCCCCGACGCGAACCGCGTGGCCGGGCCGCCGGCCAGGCGAACGCCGCCGGGCATGCAGTCCTCGACGCCAACGGGGCGGCCACCGCAGAGCCGGGCGCTGCCGGGGAGGTCGCGCCCATCAATACGGCTTCCTCTGCCGCGTCAGACGCAGGATGGGACAGCCCGCCACCGCTGTCGGCATATGCCGATCACACCTCCGCTGATGTGCCGCTTCCGCCGGCGCCCCCACCTGAGGATGCCGCCGGGCCGCCACCACCAGAAGACGAGCCCTCGGTCGCCCCGATCTCGGGCCACTAACGGAGCAACGCAAGGGGAGACGGTCAGTACGTCCGAGCGTTTACGATGACACGGGTGGAAGGGGGAGCGGTGAGCACAACGAAAGAGGCCGATCGGGGGCCCCGATGACCACGACCTCAGCCACCGAACAGCGCCGCGCCTTCGACGAGGCGATCAACCGCTTCAGCTCTGGCGACCCCGCGTCAGCACAGCAGGCGTTCACCGCGATCACCGACCAAAACCCGGCGATGACCGATGCGTGGCTGGGCCGGCTGGCCTGCGGCGATCACAGCCGCGACGCCCTGGCCGGGGCGTACCTCAACTCCCGGGCGCTCTACCGCGAAACCCGCCGCATTGGCCAACAAGATGGCGCGCTGCAGGCCGTGGTGTCCGCGCCGCTGTATCTGCAGCTGCAAGTGTGGTCACGAGGCACGATCGCTCTGGCCTTTGCCAGCGTACTGATTAGCGCGGGCGAGTTCGATGAAGCGATGACGGTTCTCAACGACCGCGACCTCGCCGACGATAGCCAAACGGCGTTGTGGCGCCAATTCCTCACCGCCACTGTGTATCACGCCACTCAGCGCTGGCCGGATCTATGTGCGGCCACCGAGGTGTGCCCACCCGCCAACGCCACCTATGTTCCCAACGATGTCCTGGCAGGCGCTCAAACACTACGCGCCATGGCGTTGGCCTCGCTGGGACAAGCACAGTCAGCATGGGACTTAATAGCCGAAGTTACGACGCAAAACGCCTACATTGCAGCGGATTTGGCGCTCACCAAAGGGTGGTGCCTGCGTGAACTAGGCGAATTCGAGGCGGCCAACGAGGCGTTCCGCAGCGCCACTATCGACGGCGTCGTGATCCCACCAGCCCGCGTGGCACTCGAGCAGCCCGATTTTCGGATCGTCACCACCGACGCCGACACCATCGCCACCAGAACCGACAAATGGGACCCACGAACTGAAACCAGCCGTGACGCCCGCGCGGCCGCCGCGTTAGCGAGCGAGCGCCAAGAAGTCCTCAACCGCGCCCAGACCCGCGTCGACGAACTGATCGGTCTCGAAGACGCTAAGGAACAAATAGCGGTGTGGCGCACCGAGATTCAGATCGACCAGCTGCTCGCCGAGCAGGGCGACGGCGGCACCACGAGCAACGAAAACCACATGGTCTTTCTCGGCCCCCCCGGCACCGCCAAGACCACGTTCGCCCGGGTGGTCGGTGAAGTGCTCTTCGGACTGGGCAAGATAGCCCGCCCCGACGTCAAAGAGGTGACCGAAGAAGACATCGTGATCGGCTACGTCTCACAGACCGCGGCCAAGATGAAAGAGGTATGCGAAGAAGCGCGCGGCGGCGTGCTTTTCATCGACGAAGCCTACCGGCTCGTCCCCAAAACCGAGGGCCACTCCTTCGGCGTTGACGCGATCAACACCCTGCTGAAGTACATGGAGGACTACCGCGACGAACTGGTGGTGATCGTCGCCGGATATCCCAAGGAGATGCAGGACTTCCTCAAAGCCAACAAGGGCCTGGCCGGACGATTCCATTTCACCCTCACGTTCAACAGCTACACCCCCGAGGAGATCGTGGCGATCGGGCGCCACCTGGCGGGCAAGGAACGCCTCGTCGTCGAGGACCCCGCCTGGGACATGCTGCGCGCGGAAGCAACACATCTGCGTTCCGTGCCCTACGAGAGCGGCACCATGCTCGACGTCGCCGGCAATGGCCGCTACGCCCGTAAAGTGGCGGTGGCCTGCCGGCGGGAACGGGCCCGCCGCCTGCACAGACTGGCGTCGAACCCCCAAGACCTCGACCAGCTCGTACGGGCAGACCCTTCTGCACTAAAGGTCAGCGTCGAGGATATGCAGCGCGCGCTCGCTGAATCCCGCCCGGCCACCGGATAGGCACCGTTAGCTCCAAGGGGCACGCGCACTCGCCGCTGCAGGAGGACGTTCTCGGTGAATTTTCTGCGAACGCGACAAGCGACTTATTCCGCTTCGAAGTAGCGGGCAGCAGTATCGCGAATTGCCCTCAGGCGCTTAGAGATCGGGCTGTGGTTGCGGTAACCCATGATGTCGGCGATTTCGGTGAGGTTGGTGGTCCCGCTGCGCAGGAGTACGACGACTTCCCGCTGTTGGGGATCGAGAAGAGCGAGAAAGTCGCTGAGAACGAGGCGGTCGACGATCTCGGTCTCCGGACCTTGGACGGGGATGGTGTCGGTGAGTTCGACGAACCGGACTTTAACCTTAGAGCGCTTGCGGTACAGCTTGCGTTCGAAGTCCTCACGGGCGTAAGTCCAGTGGTTGGAGAAGTCGTCTTCGACTCGGTGGCAACGCACAGTCTCGAGGATGGCGCGCAACCGCCCGGTGTTGTCCGCGGCTTCGACGGTATCGCGGATGAACTCCGCGGCGGCGTCCTCACCGGTCCAGATGTCGCCTCCCATACGCGGGTTCGCTGCGGTCGCCGTGCTCAGCACCGAACCGTCGTCGAGCGGGGCCAATTGTGGCTCGACGCCGTTGTCGACCTCGGGCCAGGTGCGCAACTCGGCTTCCATCACCTCGGTCACTGGCGGGATCCAGAAGTCGAGGTCGTGGGCCAGCAGACGGATGGGGTCATTGCCGGTGAACCCGACAAGAGGGGAGCCGGGCATGAGATGCCGCCACACCGTGGCGGCCCAGGCTTGGGACAACCGTCGCTCGAAGTCGGCGGGGAGATAGCGGTCCGGGCGCCAGACATCAGAGATAAACGGCCATTGACCTCCTCGGCAGAGCGGCAACCCAAACCGTTCCAAGGTTCGGCGTGGCAGGAGGTGAAACAGTGGGGCGTACTCAAAGTAACGAGTCCGAGTGCGAGGGACGAACACGACGTTGACGTCGCCTTGGTCGATGATCTTCAGCATTTCCGGTGGGCACTCGTCTTCGGTGAAGAACCGCCGGCGGTACTGGGCAGCTTCCCAAAGCATGTTCCATTTCGAGACGGCAAGTTGCTTAGTGAGCCTGGCGTCACTGTTGGCTGCTCGCATCGGGATGGTGACGTACTCGGGCCGCATCGGTGTATCCGGTCGGATCACGGCGCGGAACATGAACGCCGCCGACATGTTGCCCAGTCGCGGGTACCAGTCCGGGCCGGCCATCTCGTCGTCGGGATGAAGCAGCACGTCGTAGCGATCATCATCGTGATCGTGTGGGAGGTCGCTGCCGCCTGGGTCGGGCATAGTGCTTGAGGAGTCCGTCGTCGAAGTCGTCGTCATGTCTTGGTTACGACAGTTTCGCCTAGTTTCGTTCCCCGGTCCCCACAACGAGGGGGCGATATGTCGTCGAACCAAATCACCGTGCCGGTGAGGGCGGTGGTGTTCGGATCAGCCGGGCTTGATTACGCGGGTGTAGCCGACGAGGTCGCCGGCCCGAAGCTTGTGGCCCGTCGGCAGGATGTTGAGGTCGTCGGATCGATCCCACCGGCCAGCGGCGACCAGTGCGTTGGCGTAGTCGCGGATCGCCGATCGCAGGGCGGGGCGCGACCGCCGAATCGGCCACCTCACAGCGGGCGATCGATCGCGTCGGCCGGTCGGTCCGCGTCACCGCGATGTGGTCACAGTTCGAGCCCGTCGGCGCGGTCGCGTTCTTCGCCGCGTTCGCTGCTGCGCTGGGTGGCGTGGCGTAGCCGGTCGTAGGCGGCTTCGCGGGCGCGGGCTTGGGCGCTGTGCGCATGCCAGCTGGCGCGGCGATCTGCGCGCCTTTGGTCGTGGCGGTCGAGTAGTGCCCCGACAACTGGGGGGAGTAGGTCACGGTCGGTGCGTTCGGCTTCGGCGTGCATGGTGCGGGGCCGGTCATCGTTGGCCAGAATCATGCGGAAGAAGTGCGCGGCGGCGTATTTGTTGCCGCGGCGCAGGGTGTGGATTTCCGCGCCGGAGGCGACCCGGCTGTGTTCGTGGTCGGCTTCGCCGGTGATGGGTTGGTAGATGTAGGCGTGGTTTTCGTCTTTTCCTCGGGTCATGCCGACGTAGGCCATTGCGCGTGAGGCGTTGTCGCTGAGCACGGTGAAGCAGGCTCCCGGGGTGTTGGAGTTGCCGACGGTGATGCCTTGGGCGGCGTGCAAGGTGGTGGCGTAGCCCAAGGTGATGTGTTCGCGGAGGTAGTCGCCTTCGAAGATGGTCCGCGCACCGTCGGTGAGCCGTTCGGCGGCGATGCGACCGCGCTGGGCGTCGACGCCGACGACGTGCCAGCGGTTGCCGTTGCGGACTTGGTCGATCTGCTCGCCGGCCCGCTGGTCGGCGCCGGGTTCCACGGTCAGGCTGGCGTCGTTGTTGCGGCTGATGATGATGTCGCCGGCGCGCGCGTCTTGGTCGCGCGCGACGCGCACGGTGTCGGTGAAAACCTTGGCCTGCTCGGGGGCGACGTCACCGGCGTGTGCGGCGGCCGCGGTGAGCGCGCCGTGCAGCTTGCGGTTGATGGCGTCGGCGATTTCCCAGCGGTCGCAGATGATCGCGGCGTCTTTCCCGTCAGCGCGGGCTTGCAGGTAGGCGTTGGTGGCGTCATCGGCCATGGCGATCGGGTCACCGGAGTGCAGGCGCCCGTTGTTGCGATACCAGCCCACCGCTTTGCGTAGCCGGTTGCCGTGCGCGGAGCGCAGCGCCAGCGACATGTCACGTTCGGCGGGGTCGCGCATTCGCCACACTTCGCCGAGGCGCTGTGACCAGGGCAGCTCGTCGCACAGGTTCTCGAACATGCCGCCGCGCGCTTTGACCGGCGAGAGTTGGTAGGCGTCGCCGACGAGGACCATTTTGGCGCGCCCGACGACCGCGCACGCCAGCAGTTTCTTGAGCTCGGGGGTGCCGAGCATGGAGGCTTCGTCGACCACGATCACGCTGCGCCGGTCGATATCGAGCTGATTGTCTTCGATGAGTTTGAGCGCTTTGGCCACGGTTAGGCCGCGGTCCCCGGCGCCATCGCGCATCGCCTCGTCGACCGCTTTGCCGGTGGGCGCGAGCACGAGGACTTCTTTGTGGGCGCGGTGCGCGGCGCCGCGCAGCGCTTTGAGCGAGTGCGTTTTGCCGGCGCCGGCCGGCGCCTGCAGGGGCTGCACCAGGTAGGGGGAGTGCGCGATGTTGGCGATGGCGCGCGCTTGGTCAGGCGAGAGGTCACCGAGGTCGGCGGGGCGCACATCGAGGCGCGTGCGCGGGTCCTGGTCGTCGACCATGGCGAAGATGCGTTCCTCTTCGGCCATCACCACGTCCACCGTGTACAGCTCGTGTCCTTCGCGGTGGTGCACCTCGCGTGGCGCGCTGACCCGCACGGCGACGGTGTCGACGATCTTTTCGATGGTGGTGCGCGGATCTTCGGGCACGTCGACGGGCAGCAGCGCACCGACTAGTTCCACGAGGTCGGCGCGGGTGAACGCGCTCTTGTCGATCGCGCCCACCATGCGCGCCAGCCGTGTGCGGTCGGTCAGGGTGCGCGGAGCGGCGCGGCGCGCCCAGCGCGCTTCGGCGTGCGCGGCGCGGTCCATTTCGAGACCGCGCGTATCGGCGCGCCATTCGGCTTTGAGTTCGGCCCACGGCTGGGATTCGGGTTTGGCGGGGCGCGTGGCTTTTTGCGCGGTAGCGAGCTGTTGCGCGCTGGGCTCGCCGTCGATGACGACGAGGTTGTTGCGCGCCCATTCGCGCAGCCGCGTGGAGCGCCGCGACCACGCTTTGAGGCATTTCTTGGTGACGCCGGCGATGTCGGCCATGCCGGAGCGCTCGTCGACGTCGCGCCACTCAAAGCCGCGCTCGGCGTGCAGTTCGTGGCGCAGCACCGCTTGGTAGATGACGCCGGCGGCTTTGGCTTCGTGGTGCAGCGATTTGGAGTCGATCGACACCAGGACGCCGTCGCCGCGGGCTTGCCGGTTGGGCACGATGACGTGGGTGTGCATGTGCGGGTCCCCGCACCGCGACGTTTCGTGTTGGTAGGCGATCGCCACCAACCCTGGCAGGCACTGCAGGTCTTTTTTGCCGGTCACCGGGTTGTGCACCCGGGTGTAGCCGGCGTGAGTGTGCAGGTAGTCCATTGCGGCCTTGACCGCCCGCGAGTGCGCTTCGGCGATCACTTTCTCGTTGATCTCGCTGGTCAGGGCCCGCACCAGCGACACACTTTTGGGTGCGGCGAACGTCAGATCGAAACCGTGCACCGACTCTTTGGTGAAGGCACGCCCACTGGCGCCGTTGGGGGCGATTCCCTCGTCGAGCCAGGTGGTGGCCACATCCCCATCAGCAAACCCGCTCGCGAGCGCTGCGCCGGTGAGCCCGGTCAGCTCAGCAACCTTCACCGCGTCGCCGGCCACCACCCAGGTCGGCACCCGAGTGTCACCTTCGGAGTAGTACTCACCGAGCCCACCCCCGGCCGCTTGACGGTCCATCGCGGCCTGTTTGGCCTCGTTGGCCGTCTTCTCGTAGTAGGCGATGCTCCAGCGGGAGAGCCGAGAAATCGTCAACACCGGCGACCACCTCCCGCCCGCGACGGCTCGCACCCGACTGGGGGACGAACGGTTGTGGCCGCACGCAGCGCGCGGCCACAACCAGTCTTGCACATCCTTGTGCCAATGTGCCAGAAGTCTCTGGAGGGAGCGTGGCGGGGCGAGCGGGGTTGTGAACTGGGGGAGGGGTCGGGGTGGGAATGGTGCCAGGAGGTGGGGTGCGGGGGATTTAGGGTTGAGGGAGGTTGGCTGCGGGGTGCGGGGGAGATTGGCTGTGATGGTGGAGCTTCTGCCGACGGGGGAAGAACGCGCGAAGCGCTCATCGAAAGGGCGCAGCGTGGGTTGGGTGGAGCTGGAAGCGGTGAAGGTTGAGCGCGGCGGCGGGCGAGAGTCTGCGATGCGCATGCCCCGCGGAGCTAGCAAATGATGAGAAGGAGTCAGGGAACGTGAAAATCAAGGTCGGTTCGGCCACGGTGGGGGCCCTGGTGGCGCTGATGTTGTGGCTGCTGGTCAGTCACAGCGTGGATTGGTTGCTGTCGACGGGGCTGCCGCATTGAGGTGTGGCTTGGGCCGCGAATGGTGGCCGGGGAAGCGAGAATGAACGCAACGCCGGCGGCGATGCGTTGAAGGAGATTTGGTGTGGAAACCGCGCTTTTGAACTGGGTGACGCAGACAGGTGATGTGGTCGGCGGCGAGTTGGTGCGCTGGCTGGTTACCGGGGATGCGCCGCGGTTGCCCGCGATTGACGTCGGCTGGGCGCGCCCGGGCGACGCTGAGGGCGCGCTGCGGTGGTAGCCGCGGTGCGCGTCCGATAGTTGGATAACGAATAGCTACGCGGTCCGGAAGAAAAAGGGGGGCCCGGCCAACCCCGAGTGCTGGGAGCCGGCCGGGCCCGGTGGACGTGTGGTTAGTTGTGCCCGGGTTGGGGTGTGCTGTCGATGATTGCGCGCTGGATCTGTTCGGGCGGTAGGCCGGCGCGTAGCGCGGCCAGGAGCAGCATCGCGAGGCGTGGGGCAGGGGTGTGGGCGGCTTGGGCTTCATCGAGTGCGGTGTCGATTGCGATGCCGGCGCGGATGGTGTCGCCGAGGAGGCAGTAGGCGACGGCGGCGATGGTGAGCGCTTCGGCACGCGGTTGTCCGCGCAGACGCCGCGCGATGTGAGTCCATAGTTCGGCCGCGGATTGGGTGTGCTGGATGGCCGCCCAGATCATGGCGTCGCGCACGCTCACGTCGGCGGTGATGATGTGGCCGGCGCGGGTGGGCAGGGTGCGGTTGATCGGATGCCCGTTGAGGGCATCGGAGATTTCTTCGGCGGTGGTGATGACGAGCTCGCCGTGGTCGCCGAGGGGCACTGGGGGTGCGGGGGCGATGGGGGCGAATTCGGCTTCAATGTCGCTGCGCCGGCGGCTGACTCGTTCACCGCTGAGGACGCGCTGGGCGGTGATCAGGGAGTCGGTGTAGGGGTAGGTGGGGCCGTGTTGCCCGGTGTCGGGCTCATACCACTGTCCTTCGGCGGTGACGTCGTGGGTCATGATGCGGTTGAGGACGGGAATTGCGGCGTCGGTGAGCGCGTCGCGCAGGGCGTCGAGCAGCGCCAGGGCGTGTGGATTGTGCGGTTCGTCGCAGACGGCGAGCAGGATCGCCGCGTGGTTGTCGGCCGAGTGCAGATTGCAGGTGGCGGGGAGGTTGGCGGCTTGCCCGGTGGTGATGGTGATATCGAAGCGGATGGCGCAGCGGATCCGGAAGCCGCCGTGGGAGTCTCGGCGCAGCATGTAGGCCACGATGCTGTTGGTGGGGGCGAAGCCGAGGAGGCCGGCGGCCGCGGCGACGATGTCGGCTGGGGAGCGCAAGTCTGTGGTCATGGTGGTTCTCCGTTTCGGATTTGTGATTTCGGGGCGCCGGTCGGCGCTGGGGTGTTGGGGGGACCGGCGGGGTGGCGGGGTCAACCCCGAAGAGGCCGGCGGAAAGCAAGAGGCGGATTTTCGGCCCGGCGAGCCCGGCGCGTAGCGCCCGGGGGGCGAGCTCTGGTAGGGCCGACAAATGCCGCCGGTGGCGCCCGGGCGCAGCGGGAGCCGGCCGGGCAGGCCGGCGGGAGCGCAGAACGGGCGAGCCCGCCGGGCGTGGGTTGAGCGCGACGGGGTCCCTGTCGGTCACACTTGGCACCCGCTGACGGCTAATAAAGGTGTGGGGTTGCCGATTTCGGCCGCCGGCAGGTGGCCAGTCCGGGCGCGCGGGGCGCGCCGGCACCCGACGCAACTGGAAGAAAAAGGGGGGCCCGGCCAACCCTCCGTTGGTGGGAGAGGTGGCCGGGCCCCGAGATATGTGGCCGCTTAGGTGATCTCGCAGGCGGCGTCGCGCAGCGCCTCGAGCAGCTCGACGTTCTCACCGAGCGTCATCGTGTCGTGTCCCCACTGGGCGTAGGTGCCGGTGAGGGTATCGATGAAAAACGGGATCTCGACCGTGCGGTTGTCGATGCTGCGGTTCACGGTGCCTTCGATGATCATGAGACGGCTCCTTTCGGGCTGGGTGGGTGGTTAGGCGCTGCGCCGGTAGGCGGCCGGCAGGCTGATGCGGGTGATGCCCCATGGAGCGGGGTCGTAGCCCGGCAGCGCCTGGCCCAGCATGGTTTGCAGCTCACGGCAGAACGCGTAGGCCTCGGTGTGCTGCCAGTCTTTGGGTTCGCAGGACTGGTATTCGTAGCACTGCAACGCCTTGAGGACTTCGACGATCGACCAGCTGGTGTGCAGCGGGCGGGTGTAGCGGTACTCGTAGGGCTCGTGAACGGGGTTGTTGAAGTAGCAGTAGTTGACCGAGGTCGTGTTGGCGTCGACGAGCATCTGCCCAACCTGGTCGAGGTTGTCCTCGGTGAGCTGGTTGACGCGGGTCGGGTTGTCGTAGATCCAGGTGAGGTTGCCGCAGGGCCGGCGGAATCCGTGGCGGCCGGCCCATAGCAGGACATTGACGTGTTCGGCCTCGACGACGTACGCGCTCATGATGTGTTGCTCCGTTTCGGATGGTGATTGAATGCGCCGGTCGGCGCTGGGGTGCGGGGAAGCGGGTGAGGGTGGGCGGTCAACCCCGAAGAGACCGCGCCGCACGGAGCAGGGTTTTCGGCCCGCGCTCGCCGGCGCGCAGCGCCCTGGGGCGAGCTGGCATAGGGCCGAAAAGGTCACTCGGCCTGCGTAGTTCGGTGTGGGCGTGGGTTGAGCGCTCGGGCCCCCGCCCGCTTACCATGAGCACCCTGCTGACGGCTTAAAGGTGAGTGGCTACGGATTTGGTGGCCGCCGGCAGGTGGCCAGTCCGGTCGCGCGGGGCGCGCCAGCACCCGGAGGCCGGAAGAAAAGGGGGGCCCGGCCAACCCCGAATGCTGGGAACTGGCCGGGCCCGCAGTGCGAGTTAGAGGTGGTCGTTGACTTCGGCGGCGGCGAAGCTGAGGTAGCTGAGGATTTCGCGGCGGTTTCCTTGCAACGCAAGCCCGTCGCCGTTTTCGTTCCACAGGCCCAGGACAAATGGGGCGGTGAGTTCGTCTTCGTCGGCAGGGTGCAGTTCTTCGATGGCCCTCTGGCGTGGGTGGAGGGTGTAGAGGCTGGGCGCGGCGTGGCCCCACTCGGTGTGGTTGCTCACGATGGCTCCTCTGTGGATGTCGGATTGGGGTTCAGATCACGGTGTGGGGAAGGTTCTCGCGGATGCGGTGGTCGAGTTTGAGAGTGGCGATGGCCTCCGGAGGTTCGGTGTGTTCGCGGCGGACGGCGACGTCGACGCGGGTGATTAGAGTGGCGCTGATGCCGGGATTGCCGCCTTTGAGGGCGAATACGGCGGCGAGGGTGAGGGATTCGATGCGGGCTTGTCCGCTGAGATGGGCGCCGATGCGGCTCCACAGTAGGGCGGCCCGCAGGGGGCAGCGGTCGGCGATTTTGTAGAGCACGGTCTTAAAGGTGTCGTCGAGTAGGAGGGGAGCGCTGAGTTCGGCGAGACCTCGGGTCGGGTTGCAGGTGCCGGTGACCAGTTCGGTGCGAAGGTCGGCCAGGATCGCGATGCGGTTGTAGCACATGATGTTTTCTCCGTTTCTTGCGGTGATGGAGTGCGCCGGTCGGCGCTGGGGTGCGGGGAAGCGGGTGAGGGTGGGTGCGCAATCCCCGGAGAGTCCTGAGAAGGGGCGGGGGTGCTGGCCGGGCCCGTGCGGGTGCGGACCCGGCCAACCCGCGGGTGATTAGGCCGCCACGCTCACGTGGTGATCCAGCAGGGTGTCGATTGCGGTGTTGAGGTCGTCGTGGTGTTGTGGTGCGCCGGCGTCGACGGTGATGGTCCAGGCCGGTTGGTCGGCGATTCCGGCGGTCAGGGTGTAGGTGTGGCCGCGGCGGTGGGCGCGGTAGGTCCAGGTGTCGGCGGTGGCGTGGAAGGTGAGGTCGCCGGCGCGGACTTTGAGGATTCGGGTGTCGGGTTCGGCGTTGAGGTCGGGTGCGGTGGCTTCGATGGCGACCATCTGTCCGTGGTCGTCGGTGGCGAGTAGTACGAGGTGGTGCCCGGTTTGGGGGGTGTAGTCGTGCACGGTGGTGAGTTGGATGTCGCCGTGGTTGTGGAACAGGATGCTGGTGATTCCGTACTGCTGTTGCTGGATTCGTCCGGCTGCTTCGTCGAGAAGGTTGAAGGCGAGTTCGAATTCGTGGTCCATGATGTGTTGCTCCGTTCTGTGTGCTGAGTGGTGCGCCGGTCAGCGCTGGGGAGCGGTCAATCGGGTGAGGGTGGGCGCGCAACCCCGAAGAGTCCGCGCCGAACGGAGCAGGGTTTTCGGCCCGGGTCAATCACCGGCGCGGTAGCGCCTTGGGGATTGACTTCCATTGGGCCGAAAAGGTCACTCGGCCTGTGTAGTTCGGTGCGGGCGTGGGTTGCGCGGTCGGGCCCCCGGCCGATTAGGCTGCGACCCTTGCTGACGGCTAGAAGGTGAGGGGCTACGGATTTTGGTGGCCGCCGGCAGGTGGCCAGTCCGGTCGCGCGGGGCGCGCCGGCACCCGGAGGCTGGAAGAAAAAGGCGGGGCCCGGCCAACCCCGAGTGCTGGGAGCTGGCCGGGCCCGGAGTCGGTCGGTTAGGCGATGGCACGTGCCCTCGGCGATGCTGGGGTCGTTTCGCTACGGAGAGCGGCGACTTCGTCGGTGCGGGTGGGCTTGTGGGTGGTTAGGCCCAGTCGGGCCGCGACGCGGTGCGCGGTCCGCGAGGTTGTGTAGAGGCGCCAGGCGATGAGGTCGATGTCGAGGCGTCCGTGCATACGTCGGATCGCTTCGTCGCGGTCTGCTCCGCGCAGTCGCATGCGCTGGCCGTCGTGGGCCACCTGGAGGATGGCGAGCTCGTCGATGTCTGGGGTTGCCGCTGACGTCTGTCGCGTGTCGCTGATGGTGAGATGCCGGATGGCTTCGAGGTGGCTGGTGGGGTCGTGGTCGGTGGTGGCCCAGTGGTCCAGTTGTGCAGTCATGGCGGTTCTCCGTTTCGGTTGAGTGATTTCACGGCGCTCGTCAGCGCTGGGGAGCGGTCAATCGGGTGAGGGTGGGCGCGCAACCCCGAAGAGTCCGCGCCGAACGGAGCAGGGTTTTCGGCCCGGGTCAATCACCGGCGCGGTAGCGCCTTGGGGATTGACTTCCATTGGGCCGAAAAGGTCACTCGGCCTGTGTAGTTCGGTGCGGGCGTGGGTTGCGCGGTCGGGCCCCCGGCCGATTAGGCTGCGACCCTTGCTGACGGCTAGAAGGTGAGGGGCTACCGATCGCGGCCACCTCGCGGCTGGAAGAAAAGGGGGGCCCGGCCAACCCCGAGTGCTGGGAGCTGGCCGGGCCCTGTGGTGCGCTGGTGGTTAGCCGTCAGCCGCCGTGCTGTCGTCGGCTGACGCTGGTCGATGGCCGGAGATCTCGTGGTAGCCGATCGTGTTCGTCCAGGAGGCTCCCTCGTGCATGCGGACTGAAACGCTTTTCGCGTTGACCCGAACAACCGGGTACCAGTGGCCCCGGCGCAGTACGAAGTCCCCCGGCGAGATGGTGTCGCGGTTGTGGGTGCTGGCGACACCGGCGGCCTGCAGGTCGGCGTAAATCGCGGTCCAGTAGGTGATTTCGTCGCCGCGCTGGGCCATGCGGGCGATGACTTGGTCGCGGTAGGACCCGGTGGCCGGGCCGAATTCGTCAACGTATTCGTGGGTGGCGCTGCGTGCAACGACACGGCGGTGACCGTCGAGGGTGCGTTGATCGCCGCGTTGCTCGGCTTCTAACTTCTCGATGCGGTTCTTCACGGTCACCGGGCTGTACCGGTGGGCAGTGGTGGATGCGGCGGCCTCGGCTCGTCCGCTGGCCTGGCGCGCGAGCTCGGTAGCGTCGATGGCGCGTCGGGTTGCATCGTGGGCGCGGGCGATCGCTTTGCGGTGCCGGCGTTCGCTGTGATGCCCGATCTTGATGGGCTCTCCACCGGGAGGCAGCGCAGCTACGGCGCGTTGTTCGGCCTCCCGGGCCGCGTCGGCCGCGGCCCCCTTGCGGTCCGCTTTGGCGTTGAGCGCTTCGGCGCGGTGCTCTTGGCGCTGCGCCCTGTCGGCCTCGGCCTCGGCGGCGGGGCGGTGACTGTCGTCGATATCGACATTGACGTCATGCCCGGCGGCGCGCAGCGCGCCGGCGGCCTGATCGATTTTGTACCGGTTGGGTTGGCGATCGCGGCTACCGGCGATGCCCCATAAGCCCAGGGAGGGAAACCAGCGGAATCCGGCGGCCTTGAGGATGGTGTTGGTGCCGTCTCCGCGAGTGGTGCCGTGGACGAGGGTGCCTTCAACAGCGCTGTGAATGATATCGATAGTCATGGGTGTTGCTCCGTTTCTTGCGGTGATGGAGTGCGCCGGTCGGCGCTGGGGTGCGGGGAAGCGGGTGAGGGTGGGCGGTCAACCCCGAAGAGGCCGCGCCGCACGGAGCAGGGTTTTCGGCCCGCGCTCGCCGGCGCGCAGCGCCCTGGGGCGAGCTGGCATTGGGCCGAAAAGGTCACTCGGCCTGTGTAGTTCGGTGTGGGCGTGGGTTGAGCGCTCGGGCCCCCGCCCGCTTACCATGAGCACCCTGCTGACGGCTTAAAGGTGAGTGGCTACGGATTTGGTGGCCGCCGGCAGGTGGCCAGTCCGGTCGCGCGGGGCGCGCCGGCACCCGGAGTCCGGAAGAAAAAAGGGGGGCCCGGCCAACCCCGAATGCTGGGAGCTGGCCGGGCCCAGGCGCTTCTGTTCGGTTAGGCGGCGTGGTAGTCGGGATCGTTGGGGTCGCCCTTGTACTGCTCGCCGTCGACGAACACTGTGACGGCAGTCTGGTGGACGCAGGTGAGGACCTCGATGAGGGACAGCAGCCCGGCGCGATCGCGGATCTGCCACGTGAGCGGGCCTGTGTAGAGCTCGACCCAGTGGATCTGGGCGGTCTTGAGTCGGTTGATCCTGGACTGTGTGGCGACGGCATAGACTGGCCGGCGGGTCCATTCGATCGAGAGCATGACTCGGCCGGCGGCCTCGTTTTCGGACTCCGCTCGAGCAGAGGGGATTTGGGCGGGCAGGTGGAGCATGTGGCCGCGGGCGGCGATGAATGCCTCGAGTAGTCCTTGGGCGGCTTGGCAGTTGTAGATCACCATGTGCATTCCGCCTAGGGTGATGCTCATGCGGGCATCGGGTGTGCGGGCGTGATGGACGCTGATGTCGTGGTCGTGGTGCTGGCCTTTGATCACTACGGTGCTGTGAGTGATCAGGCCTGCCGGGATGACGTGGGTGGCGGCCGCCGAGATGGTCATAGTGGTTCTCCGTTTCTGGTTTGTGATTTCAGGGCGCTGGTCAGCGCTGGGGTGCGGGGGGCCGGCGGGGTGTCGGTGTCAACCCCGAAGAGGCCGGCGGTTGAGCAGGAGGCGGATTTGCGGCCGCGAGCGGGAGCGAGCTGGGTAGGGCCGCAAATGCCGCCGGTGGCGCCCGGGCGTAGTGGGAGCCGCCCGCTGGGGCGGCGGGAGCGAAGAACGGGCGAGCCCGCCGGGCGTGGGTTGACGGCGACGGGGGCCCTGTCGGTCACGCTTGGCACCCGCTGACGGCTAAAGAAGGTGAGGGGCTGCGGATTTGGTGACCACTAGGTGCGCGGTCTCACCTCAACGGTGGCTACAGGATATGGGTTTTGGCGGCGATGTTGACCAGAACGTCGGTGAGGTTGATGAATCGTCCGTAGTGGGTGCCGTTGGGTTCGATGTGCTCGCCGAGCCAGATACCGATGACGTTGGCGGTGCCGGCGTTGTCGCGGGCGAGCTGCCAGACAGGGCCACCAGAGTCGCCGGGGATGCTTTGCGCCATTCCGGTGGTGAGGTATTGGTCGGCGATGAGTGGGGTGTCTAGTGATCCGCAGGCGATGCCGGTGCGGATTCCGTCATGGCAGACGGCATTGTGGGGGTCTGGCATTGAGATGCCGCTTATGGGCATGCCGTACATGATGCGGACCGAGTGGTTGGAACCGAAATCGACTAGCCCGTAGTCTTCTTGGAGGTTGTCGCCGGGGGTGGCGACGGTGAGGATGAAATGTCCGATCGCGCCGGTGGTGCGGTCAACGACGTAGTCGCTGTCGCCCTCATTGCAGTGGCCGGCGGTGATGCCGTAGTTGATGTTGGTGCCGGGGTCGGCGAAGGTGTAACCCAGGGTGCAGCGTGTGACGCCGTGCGCTTGCATGGCGTCGATTTCATCACCGGGGGATATGGTGGCACCGCGCGCATGAGCGCGGGCAGGGCTGCCTACGGCGAGCGCGGCCAGGGCGAGTGCTGCCAGAATGCTTGCCAGCCAGACACTTAACGTGCCTCGCCGGGGGAGGGAGCCGCATCGGCGGGCGGGCTTGATCATGGCGGGTCCTTTCGTGGGCGCCTGCTGCGGTGGCCGACGCTGGTGCTTGTTCTATTGTCTGACGCTGCGGCTGTGGCGTTCTGCACGGATTTGGGCGCGGCTGTGTAGGAGGTCCAACCAGGCGTGCGCGGTGCGTGCCGCGCGTCCCACCGGTTGGGGATAGTCAGCGATGGCGGCGCTGGCGCGGTCGGCGATGAGAAGATCCGGGCTGGGCTGTGCGGTTTTCATCGTTGGGCCCGTTGGGGTTTGGTCGCGGTCTCTGTGCGGCGCCACAGCTCGGCGAGTTCGTCGCGGATCATCGCGAACTGCTCGGTCAGGTCGTCGCGGTCGGCGCCGCAGGCGGCCAGTTGCTGCATCCTGATGCCGAACGTGTCGAAGGCACGCCGGTAGGCCTCGTCGAGAACTTCGCGGGCGTAGCTTTCGATCGACGCGGCCGGCGCGATCGCTTGGGAGTAGGCGTCGAACAGGTAGAGGGCCAGCTGCTTGTGCTTGTTGGCGTTGGGCGGCTCGTTGGGTTCGAGTGCCTCGCGGGCGGGCTGGCGGCGGCCGGCGGCCAACACGGATACCGGCGTCGGATCCGTGCCGGCGTCGACCAGGGCGCGGATGAGTTCATATGCCCAGCGGGTCTGGGGACTCCATATTGCGTTGTCGGGCACCAGTTCCAGCAATGGCTTGGCTTGCGTGGCGGTAAGCCACATCAGCGATCCGACGAACTGATGCTCGGGGCTGTACTGGTCGATGACGGTCTGTGATCGCCATTCGACGTCGAGATCTGCCGTCTCATCGGTGGTATCGGTGACGACCGTCAGTGGTGTGCGCGACTTGTGGGCGGTGGTCATGGCGCGCTCACTCCCCACAGCAGCAGCGTGTAGTACCAGATGAGCGTGGCGGTCTGGTGGGTGGTGGTTTCGGCGGGCAGGAGCTGCTGGACGGCGGCGGCGATCGCGGCGGGGTTGTCCAGGGAGCCGCTGTTGTGTACGGCGTTGTGGCGCAGCGTTTCCAGGGTGGTTTGGTCGGGCCTGGCGGTGTTGTCCACTGCGGCCAGCGCCGCGGCTTCGTTCAGCAGTGCACCGGCGCGCAGGTAGAAGCGGGCTTCGCCGCGAGCCGTGGTCAGCACTGACATGGGGTAGTGATAGCCGGGGTCGGTGCTGGATCCGTGTAACCACTTGCTGGCGTGGTCGTTGATCCAGGTTTGGGCGTCGCAGGCGGCGAAATAGGGTGAAGCGACCGGTAGTTGGTTGTCGGAAATCACCTCGATGGTGGCGACGCCGGCCACCTGTGGTTCGCGGGAGGGTGCGGGGTCGTCGAGGTCGGCCAGCCGCAGCAGCTCGTAGCTCGTGTGGGCGGCGGTGTTTTGGACCGGCCGCAGATAGTAGTCGGCCCCGACGACGTACTTCAGCAGGGCTTGGTGAGCGTCGGTGAAGTCTGTGTGGTCGCTGACGCTGCCGGGCTGGGTGTCGTGGTCGATGGTGAGCTGGTGCATGGTGGGCTCCTCGAGGTAGTGATGGGTGTGCTTAGGCGGCGCGTTCGGCGAGTTCGCGTAGCCGGTCTGGCCTGAATCCGCCGTGGTGGGCTTCGGGTCCGGCATGAACGACTGGGGCCTGCAGATAGCCCAGCGCCATGACGTATTCGCGCGCCTCCGGGTCGGTGGAAATATCGACCGGGAGGTATTCGATTCCGAGCTTGTCGAGGGCCCGGAAAACGGCGTTGCATTGCACGCATCCGGGCTTTGTGTAAACGGTGAGAGTGTTCATTGTTGGAGTGTCCTTTCGCGGACTGTTCGTTGTATTGATTTTACCGCCATTTAGAGGCTTGCAACAACACTAATTCTGGCTTTATGGAATTGTTTTATGGCGTGGAATGGGGTCCACCACGACTCGCTCGTGACGCTTTCTACTGACCCAGTCATGTTGCTAGCCATGGCTCTACGCTTGACTACTGTCGGTGTGCACCCTTTTCTCTTGCGCCTCATCGCGATCATTAATGCGGCCGGTGGTGCGGACGGAGCGCAATGGTCCGGACGAAACGTTTTCGCCGAGCGAAGCGAGGGTTTGTTGCGAAAACGTTTCGGGCCTTTGGGCCTTTATCCGCGGCCTTGCGCAAAGACCGCAACCGGCCATAATGAGAAAGCGATGAGGGTGAAGAATAAATATTCAGCAACGCCGTAGGCGTTTCCCCCGGCGGGGCCACCGAGCGCGACGGCACCTATCGCGGCTAACGGGGATAGGCGGCCTGCCCCGGGGAGGGCCGGGGCTTGCGGCCCCGGCCCTTTACCGTCGCTATTCCTTCACTGCATCGGTCAAATACTGCTCGTAGACGTCCTCGGCGTCCTTGGCCTTGGTCACGACCTCCTCGACTGGCGCCAGGGGATAGGAGTTGTCGGCGAGCCAGCCCAGGTACTCGCTGCTGCCGACATGGTGTCCCCACCAGCCCGTGTTGTTGCGCCAGGCGTCCTTGGGGGTCCGCGATTCGAGGGCGCCGAGCACCAGGGCCAGCGTGATCACCTGAGCGCGCCCGTCGCCGTGGGCGGGCAGATCGGCCACGAGCTTGGCCACGGCCTGGCCGCTATCGACTCCGAGCAATTCGGCGGTGGTGTCCAGCGCGTTGTTGTTGGTGAGCAACGCGCTGTCGCGAGCCAAGCACTCCGCCACGAAGAGACCGGCACCCTTAGGTGGAGCCTTACGCGCCAAAAGCTTCTTGACGAACTCGCGCCGCACGCCGAGGGCGGCGTCCCCGAGTCTGTTGAGCGCCAACACTTTCCGGCGCTCCCGCTTCTCGGTCTCGGCCTTTTCGAGCGTGGCCTGCTGGCGTGCGGCCTCGCGGGCCTCGTCGTCCAAGTCGACCACTTCGCCGGTGTCGGTGTCCACCAGTCCGGCCTGCCGGGCGAACCAGCTCTGCGGGGTCAGTTCTGCGGAACGGTAATCGAGGCAGTAGTAATCGGGGGTGAACACCTCCTTGTCGGTGACCGTGTTCGCGTGACGCAAGCCCTCTGCGGGCGTCGCGTCTGGCAAGTCCTCGGTCTCCCAGTCCACGCTCTGTTCGTCCACTACCTCGCCGGTTTCCACGTCGCACAGAGCGGTGTCGTCAACGAGATACACGGCCCAGTGGGCGGGGTCGCTGACAGCGGTGTCGTCGGCTTCGTCCCCTTCGGCGGTCACCAGGTGATGCAGCGGTATGCAGGTCGGGTCCCACGAATCCGGGCGCTGCTCAAGGACAGTGAACCCCTTATCGGCGAAAGGCTGGGCGGCGTGGGCTCGGGCCTGGGCGGTGTCGCGTTCCTGGCGCAGCTGGGCGACCGTGTGCTCGAACCAAGTACCGCCCGCCGACCTCATCAGCCGGTCCACCGCGCCGGGCACGTCCTCGAATTCGGTGATCGCGGCGGCTTCGGTCAAGCTGAGTTGGCCGCTGGCCAGGGCGTCCATGGCGGTGGCCGACTGTGCTGCCGTGTGAGCGGCTTTCACGGCATCCTTGCCGACAGATAACCGCTTGGCCACCTTGGTCACCGACAGCCCCGCGTCGATCATCTGCTGAATGCCGCGTGCCCGCTGTGCGTCAGTCAGATCGAGCGTCTGATCGTTCGTCACGATCTGGTGCACGATGCGGTCGATGGTCTCCTGGCTGGCATCCGCAGCGGTGGACGGCAGCACGTAGACCGGAACGCTGGACAAGCCAGCATCACAGGCGGCCAGGGTGCGCCGTTGCCCGTTCCGGACCCGGATGACTTCCGGCCGCTCGGCGTCACGCACACCCGTGATCGGCACCAGAACTCCATTTTCAGCGATGCTGGCGATGAACGCCTTACTCAGCGCTGCGTCGTCGCGGACATTGTCACCGATGTCGAGCAGCATCGGGTCAAGGTGTTCCAGCGTCCCGATGGGCTGGTCGGCGGCAGTGGCTGCGCTGTCGGTGTTGGTGGTTGTGTCGGTCATGACTGAACCTTTCTAGGGAGGCGTGCACGTGGCCGCCTGTTCTGTTTGCCTTCTGGCAATGACGATTTGGGCCGGCATAGGGACGCGGAGTGCAAGGTCCGGGCGGAGAGATGGCGCCGGCGAGCTGGCGAGCAATCGGCGCTATCTCGACGAGCCTTGTGCCCGAAGCGAAGCGAAGGCCGTGGCCTTGCGCGCAGAGGACCGCCGGCCACAATCGAAAGCCAGAAGGCAAACCAACATGGGCTTGGGCCGTCAGGCCAAGCCATTGCGTAGCGCCGCAGGCGCTTCAACCCGTCTTGAACGCGATCGGAATCTCAAGACGCGGGTAGCGCTCGGACCCGCACGTTGTGCCGATCCACCATGGGCACCGACGCCACGGTCAATTCCCTAAGGCAGCGGTGTGCAGCGGTACCATCCCGGGATGGGTTTACACCTGACGCGACGTGGGTGGGAGGAGCCTCGCCCATCGGATTGTCCGGGCTGCGGCGCGCGCCTCGGCCCGCGCGAGGTCCTCGTCGGCGTCGCTCACTGCGTCTGCGGGATGCACCGCACCCATACGTGTCAGGAGTGTGAAACGACGATCTTCACACCACCGCTGGCAACCAACTGCTCCCTCACGGAGCTGGACGGGAGATAGGGAGCCGACGCGAGAGCGATTCCGTTGCAGCGATTTTGGAGCTGGTGCGAGCTAGTGACTGCTGATCGCGGGCCCTCGTCTCCAACATGCCACCGGTGTAGCACATGTGCTACAGTAGATTGTGTGGAAGTAGTTGGCTTGCGTGAGCTGCGGCAGAACGCGTCCGAGCTCGTCCGCCGGGCCGAGGAGGGCGAGGAGATCACGATCACTGTGGCGGGTCGCCCGGGGGCCCGACTCGTTCCTGCGGCGCCTCGTACCTGGCGGCGGTGGACGGACGTGGCCGACCTGTTCGCCGGGCCCGCCGATCCTGCCTGGGACGCCGATCGTGAGGCCATCGACCACGAAATACATGATCCGTGGGCCAAGCAATGAGGGCGATCCTCGATACCAGCGTGGTGATCGCCTCCGATGTCGAGCCCCTAGTCGGAGAGTTGGCTGTTAGCGCAATCACGTTGGCAGAACTGCACTTCGGGGTCCTGGTCGCCAAAGATCAACAGGTGCGGGCCGAGAGGTTGCGGCGGTTGCTGGTCGTTGAGCGTAAGTTCGACGCGCTGCCTGTGGACGACGCCGTGGCGGCGAGCTACGGCCAAATCGCTGCGGCTGTGGTGGATTCGGGGCGCCAGCCGCGGGCCCGGTCGATGGACTTGCTGATCGCGGCCACCGCTCATGCTCACGCCGCGCGCCTTTATACCCGCAACGCCGCTGACTTTGGCGGTTTGGGCCAACTGGTCGACGTCGTGGCAGTCTGAGCGCGGCTGGCCTGTGCCATACTGAGCGGAGTTTGGCAACGCCAGCGCGAGGGCGTCGTACTTGCGTCGACTCTTATACATACCACCGTTGGCGTCGCTTACAGTTCGATTTGTGGCGTTCAGTGGTGTGACCTTGAGTGTGCACTACACCTGGCGTCTGTCCGAGCCGATCCGCGAGCAATTGCGTCTCGCGCATGAGCTGCGCGAAGAGCTGGTGGCTATTCGGTTGGCCTACGAGGCCGATCTTCAAGCAATCTGGTCTAGTTTTCCCGCAGTGGCCGCGACCGAAGAGCGCATCGCACACGCCCAGGCGGCGTGGACCGCGGCGTCGGAAAGCGTGAAAGCCTCACGGGGGCAGTCGGAACGCGGTGTCCGGCGCAGTCCCGCCGAAACTTCAGCGATGTCGGCACTTCGTGAGGCACGCCAGCAGCGCCGCGCAGCGATCACCGAGGTTCGCGCCCAAGCCGCAGGCCCACGCGCGGTGCGAACTGCCGCGTTCAACGCCGCGCAACGAGCCCTCTACCGACCCTACGTCCAGGAGCGGGGGCTGTTCTGGTGCACCTTTAACGATGTGGTGGCCCAACACGCCGGTGCGGTGAAACGCCTTCGTCAGCAACGCATCACCCGACCCGACGCCACACTACGCCACCACCCCTTTGACGGCTCGGGAACGATTGCGGTTCAACTGATTCGCCGCCGCGGCGACCCGCCACGCTCCCCAGCGATAGTCGCATCCCTGGATGGCAAGTACCACAACTACTTTCAGCTTCCGTGGATCGATCCCGAGGTGTGGAACCAGATGTCAGCGAGCCAACAACGGCGTGCCGGGCGAGTCGTCGCCCGGTTCCGTTACGGCCGCAGCGCGGACGGGCCGATGCTGCTGGTGGAGCTGCCCGTCCAGCAGCATCGCCAACTGCCCGCTGACGCCGACATCACCGGTGCGCGACTGACCATCCGCCACACGCCGGCCGGGCTGCGCGCCACTCTCAATGTCTCAGCCACTGTGCCCGATCCCGACACGCGGCGCACCGGCCCGGCGGTGGCAGTGCATCTGGGTTGGCGCCGCGGCGCCGACGGGATCATCGCGGCCACGTGGAGATCGACTCGGGCACTGAACATTCCAGAGGATCTTTGCGCCGTCGTAGTCGCCGAGACCACGCGGACCGGTCGACTCGTCGTGCCCGCGACACTCAACGATGCGTTCGCCCGTGCGGATCAAATCCGGGCCCAGCGCGGGCAAGCTACTCGCGCACTACAGCTATCCCTTGTGACCTGGCTGGCCGAACACGGGCCGATCGACGATCCGCGCACGCCCGGCGGTGTCCTCGATGCCGCGACCGTCGAACATTGGCGCGGCGCAGCGAAATTCCACGCGTTGGCTCGGGCTTGGGCGATGGCCCCGCCGGCGGATGCCGAGTCGATCGCGGCTCTACTTCTGCGCTGGCAGCGCCGCGATCTCAAACTGCGGCGCGGTCCAGACCTCGGCCAGAGGCGTCACGCCATCGCTGCCCGCGACGATCTCTATCGTCGGTTCGCCGCCATGCTCGCCAGCCAGGCCAAAACCCTTGTGCTGGATGATTTGTTGCTGCCTGAACTTACCGCCGCATCCGTCCCGCGACCACGTGCAGCTCACAAAGGCATCGCCGCCGCGCGAAGCGTGGTGGCACCCGGACGGCTGCGTACGCTCGTGACCACCGCCGCTAAGCGCGAGGGCTGCGCCGTCAGGGAGGTCGGTCGCTTTGGGCTCTCCCGCATCCACGGGGACGGCTGCGGCTACGAGAATCCCGCTGATGCGCGGTACCAGTCCGCGACGGTGCACTGTGATGGCTGCGGGCAGGACTACGACCAAGATCATGCGGCCACTGCGTTGATGCTGCGCCGGGCCGGCGCTATCCGTCATGGAGCGAGGGCTTCGACCAGCATCGTCGGCCCGTAGTGGCGGACTCGGCCGGGTATGAGCCCGACGTCGCCCATCAGGGTGTGCACTTGCTGGGGCGAGCGTTGCCGTCCGCCTTGGCAGGAAACAAGCATCAGCAGATCGCTCATCGCTGACACGGTGTTCAGCTGGCCTGGTCCGTGGTGCATATCGATCGTGACCAGCCTCGAACCTGGCGGCATGGTGGCGCGGACGCGCTTGAGGATTTCGCGACAGGCATCATCGTCCCAGTCGTGCAGGATCCATTTCATCGTGTAGACGTCAGCGTGGGCGTCGAGCTGACCGAAGAGGTCGCCGACGCGGCGCTCGATCCGGTCGGTCAATCCTCGTTCGCGCAGGAATGCGTCTGCGTGTTCGATGATCTCGGCTGAGTCGAGCAAGATGCCGCGAGCGTCAGGCCGATGGTCGAGGATGGCTGCAAGCATGTGCCCGACTCCGCCGCCGATGTCGCAGATGGTTCCGCGTCTTGGCCATGGATAGGTCCGCACGATTCCGGCGAGGTCGAACTCGGAGAGCTGGCGCATTGCGTTGGCGAATGTGGCTCTCATATCGGGGCGATCGTCTAAGTAATCCCACAGCGACTTGCCGAATGCCTTTTGATATCCGGAGGTTTGGGCTCCCTCGCGCAGCTGGTCGTCGAGGTGTGCATATGCGGCTGCGGTGTCAGGGTGCGCGAAGTAGGCAGCCCAGGAGGCGATGGATTTGGGGTGTTCTCGGCGCAGCGGTGCGCCGACCTTCGTCAGGCGCACACGTCCCTGACGGTTCAGTTGCATCAGCCGGGAGGCGATCGCGGCGTTGATGATTCTGACCGTTACGTCAGGGTCCAGGTCCAGTTGGTGTGCGAGGTCGACGGGATCACGCGAACTCTTGCCGAGGGCATCGGCGAGCCCGGAGGAGACCAGCACGCCCGCGATCTTCAGTTTGTGCAGCCCCATCGTCACATCGAAGAACAGCGCGAATTCTTCGGGCACCGCGGCATCAGCGAGATCAAAGACACGACGTCGAGCACCCAGGGCGGCGCGCGCGACCCACAGCGGTAACGGCAAGGCGGGCAGGCGCATCGAGATACCTAACCGAGCTTGCCACGATAGTCAGAGAGAACTGTGCCAGTGCTGATCAGCGCTTCCAGCTGGTAAGTCGCATCGAGGAAACGAGTGCGCGCCTCGGCCGTCGGGATCGGACAGGTGTGATGCTGGCCGCCGATGCGGTAACGGAAAGCCGCGAAGCGCTCATAAAGCCAATCGCGCACCGCCGGCGGAATCACGTATGCCGCCAGCGCCAATTTCCACCACCCTCCGAGGTAGGCAGCGACCTGCAGCAGCGCTGCAGACCGGATATCCACGGTCTCGTCAGGCTGTCCCGCGTTGCGGACGTAGACAGCGGAATCCACGCCCTCCAGCTGATGGTGGCGGGACCTGATGTCGCGAGCGAAGTCACTGCCCAGAGAGGCGAATCGCAGCGTTCCATGACGGTCATAGCGAAGAAGGGTGCGCACCGCGCTGTTGCAGACCCCGCACACACCGTCGTACAGCAGAACTGGCGCGTTCGGCAGGCTCTGTACCGCACTCACGTGAACCTCCCCCCGAGGAAGCGATATCGCCTACTCCATCATTGCAAATCGCGCCGCAGAGCGGCATTCGACCTAGGTCGATGTGGCGTCGTCGATGGCTGCCCGGATTTCCTCTCGGCAACGACAGAAACCACTACCCACGAACTGAACAGCATGCGACCCGAAAGACTTTGAGGCATCAGTGCCCCGGCGGGGGAGCGGCACTCGTACCTCAATACTCAATTAATGCCCCAGTATCAGCACTGATAGCTACTGATAGATCAAACGAACTGCACGGGAACAATTTCGGTTCGGGCGATAGCGCGATCGCGATCCGCTACCAGCGCTGTTCTGCGTGGATCGGCCATAAAGCCGTCCATCGCGGACTGAGATGCCCACTCGAACAACTGAATCTCCAGCGGCCGACCCTCGGCACCGTCACTGCGTGCCCGCTGCAGGACCGTGCCGCCATGTTCGCTCACCCACCTCAGCACCGAATCTTCGTAGGCGATCAAGGCCTCCTCCATACCCGGATGACACCAGAGCAACACATAGGACCTCTGCTTCACCACCCGATCCTCGCACGCGATAAAGCCGCATTTCGACCGCGCTACGCACAGGTTCACCTGAACGTGTGCGCTTTGCCGAAAAGCAAGTTGCTGGTGACCATGATTGAGTCCTGCTCGTAGCGGGACGCCACCGTTTGGCTACGAGCCCTCCGGTCCAAGGAGGTCCCATCGGTTCCCAGCAATGTCGAGGAAGACCGCCACACGTCCATACGGCTCTGCGCGGGGCTCGGTCACGAATTCAACTCCGCCGCAGACCATCCGGTCATATGCGACCTGAAAATCATCGACCCGGAGGAAGAGCCCGACGCGGCCCGCGAATTGCTGCCCGATCGCAGCCGCTTGTGTATCACCGTCTGCACGGGCGAGCAGGATGCCAGTTTGGGCCCTGGGCGGACGCACCACGACCCAGCGTTTCGGGCGGCCGTCATTGGTCAAAGCCGGTGAGTCCTCGACCAGCTCGAACCCAAGCAAGTCGACGAAGAATGCGATGGCGGGGTCGTACTCCTTGACAACGATCGCCATGAGGTCGATGCGCATCTGCCGAACATAGCTTGACGACACATAGTCAATGCGCAGAAGCTGCGCCCTCGACTTGACTCGTAGCAAGGTCTGACGTCTGTAAGGGTGTTACCCAACCTTGGCTAGCGGATTACGATTCGTTTATGGCGGATCCGATGATGGTCCCGTTCCTGGTCTTAGCGGTGATCACCGCCGTGTGGGCCGTCCTGCTCGTCTTCTTCGTCGTCTACCAACGACGGTCTAAACGGCAACCTCATTCGACCGACAATGCACGTCGGCCGAGGGTGAGCTGGCAGGTCGGTCGGTGGGACACCGACCCTCGCCATGCCTACGTCGCCAACATGGGGGAGGACACCGCCTACGAAGTCAGCGTGACGGCGCGGGACCGAGTTATCGGGACAGCCCAGAGCGTTCCGCCCTATAGCACCAATCGCCTGTCGTCATCGTCGGGACATCCGTGCTACGTGAATCTCTGCGCCGACGACCGACTCAAACGTCAAATCTTGGTCGGCGCCCACCGAGGAACGCGGAATGCGGAGGTCAGATCTGTTGATTCCGATCGACCTGGATTCGCTGTGCGAGTCAGCTGGCGCTCCGCGCGCGGCGAGTGGTTCACGCAAAACGTCCGCACCGACTGACCGATCCTGAACGGCTGAAATCAGATCGTCGATTACGGGCCGGCGACGAACCGGGCGGGCGAAGACCCGTGACCCATGGCCGCGCTATGGCTGAGCCGCACCGAGGCGATCTAGGGGAGTGCCAGGCAGGGCCGATGGAGTAGGGGTGTGGGCGATCGCGTCGTCGATCGCCGCCGCGATGGCGTTGCGCGGATATGCGGCGGGTGCGTGGTCGTCGAAGTCGTAGGAGGAGTGGACGCCCTCGGGGGCGACGGTGATGTTGACGATGACCGGCGTGGGGAGGTTCAGCACCTCGAGGCGAGCCTTAACAGCGTTCGTGAGGTGTTCGGCGTAGTCACTGTGCTCGCGGCGTTCTTGTGCCGTGAGCGCGTCGCTGAGGTCCGCGATGGCTTCGTGGGCTTCGTCGTAAGCGATTTCTCCCGGAGTGGGAGGTCGGCTGTTCTGGGCCTCGGTCGTTAGTTCGGTCAGTAGCGCGATGTCGGCGGGATCGTCGCCCCAGCCCGCTTTGGCTTCGACGCACAGATAGCCGTTGTCGTCGACGCTGATCCAGTCCACGGCGGCGATGCGCGGGTCCTCGGGGGTGAAGGGGCCAGGGGGCAGGTCATCGGGTTCGGGGATGGCTTCTCCGCGCGAGGCAAGTTCCAGTTCCGCGTCGCGGTAGTCGTCGTAAGAGGTGTCATTGGTGTAGGGCAGGATGCTTTCCACCCAGAAGTCGATGCTGACGGGTTCGGTGCGGTGTTGCAGCAAGTGTTCGTCGTCACCACCGACCGTGGACTGCAGTGTTTCGCGTACCCTCTCGGCCTCCCAGGACCCGGGCCGGCCCGCCAGGATCTGCTCTGTGCTTCCGATGTTCGCCGCGGCGCCCGCTAGGGCGTGGGTGACGAACTCGGCCCAGTCGATCGGCAGCGCCGCGCGGGGGTTCGGATCGGGTTCCCATTGGCCCGAACTGGTTTGGCGCACAGGTTGATTCGTCAGATGGGCAGCTTCGGTCAAGGCGGCGATGGCGTCGTAGAGCACTTCGTTGTACGGGCGGGGATCCGTCGTCTCTGGCGCGGTCAGGTAACCGATGTCGAACAGCGCCGCCGAGAGGACCTGGCGATAGGGTTGGCCGATGGTGCGTGCGACCGCGGCGAGATTGTCACGCTCAGGTAGGCCCCGCACGCCGTTGACTCGCCACAGGCGCAGGTTTTCGCGCGTGATGCCGATACGCCGGGCCAGTTCGGCGTCGCTGACGCCGTGCGTGTTCTTGTACTGGTCGATCAGCTCGATGAGGCGGGGGCTTGCCACACCGACCAGTATTCTCCGACCGCCGCAACCAGTCAAGTAGTGCTTTGCCATACTACCAAGTGCTACTTGACAGTATGGCAACTTCCGTTCTCGCACCCACTCAAACGTGGGTATATACTGAGTCAACATTCGATATATACGGGTGGAGGCTTGATAGGTGACAAAGCGCCTGATCGATCTGGACGACGACCTACTGGCTGCCGCTCAGAAAGAGCTTAAGACGTCCGGCGTATCGGACACGGTGCGCATTGCATTGCAGCAAGCGGCAGCATCTTCTGCTCGCGCACGCCAGGTTGCATGGTTGCGGGCCGGCGGTCTAGGGGAGATGGCTGATCCCGATCAACGTGGTGACGTGTGGCGTTGATCGCTCGGCACCTCATCGATACCAGTGCAGCAGCACGGATGACGCACCCCGAGGTCGCCGCTCGACTTGCCCCACTCATTGAGGCCGGATTGGTCGCGACCACGGCTCAACTCGACGCCGAGGCGCTCTACAGTGCCCGCAATCCTGCTGACTATGAACAACTCTGGTCAGACCGCCGTGCGGCGTACGAATATCTGCCAACCAATGACGAACACTGGCAGACGGCGCTCGGCGCGCAACGACAGTTGGCAAGCACTGGCCGCCACCGTGCTGTCGGCATGGCCGACCTCCTGATTGCCACCCTCGCCGATGCCCATGACGTGACGCTGATCCACTATGACACCGACTTTGAGATTGCTGCAGAAGTACTACCGTTTCGACACCAATGGGTTCTCGAGCGGGGCACCATCTGAGCACTGCACTACCACTACTTCTTCAAATACACTGGGCCGCAACACAAATATGCAGTGCTCTACTGACAACTCTGCATATTCAACTCCTGCATATTGCGCCGCGCCGGACAGACCATGAGAATTACGCCATCCTCTTGGGGTCCGCCGCGGGATTGCGGTGGCGTCATTGATGATCGCAGCGCAAGAGGAAAATGCGATCCGGCTACGGTTCACGCGTCTCCTTGTCCTCCGGGACGGGTTGGTTCTTCCTGTCGACGAGGTACTGCCACACGAGTGCCAGGGCGGGGTACGGTCCCGGCCTGGAGCGGTGGGCGCCGGAGACCAATGAGATCGGCGGGTACACGTCAAACGAGTCCTCACGGCCGAGCCATGCGCGGCTATTGGGGTCGTACACGCTGGAAATCTCGGTGCTGAATTCCATTTCGGGACTGGTGAATTCGAGCGTCCATTCGCTGGCGATCGATCCTCCGGAGACCTCTGCGTCGATGCGTTGGCCATCGGGTCCGCGAAGTTCGAATGATGTCGGCAGGGCTTCGCCATTCGCTGGCGTAGCAGTGATGCCTGCCCAGTCTGTGATTGTCTCCCACACATCCTGGTAAGCATCCCATTCATCGGCGAACCTTTGGTGCCCGCCTCGGGCGGTGGCGGTGTCGGACTGGCGCGGCTGAAGAAGTTTGCCGTCGACGATGTCGGCGTCGAACGGCACTGTGACGATGCTGTCGTACAGCGTCATCCATTCGTGGACGGTGTTGCCGTCGTTGTTGATCACGTAGCCTTCGGCGCGGACGTCGGCGAGGAGCACGACGGTGTAGGAGACCAGGTCGGTGCCCTCGTCCATGACCTGCAGCGAGACGCCGGCAACATCGACGAGTGCGGCGGCCGGCTCGAGTTCGAAAGTGGGGTCGATGATCTCGTCGAACTTTCGCCGGTCGTCGGTGTCCACTGTGTCAACTGCGATGTCGTCGACGTCGATCCAGGCTGGCGGCGGGCCGTGGCGGTCATCTGCCGCAGCGGCCTCGGTGATGCTTTCAAGGAGCTCATCAATGATCAGTCGGCGAGCGGTGTCGACGGAGTGCTGCGGGTGCACGGGAGGCGAGAGCTTGCCGAACAACTGGTGGGTGGTATTTGCAGAAGGAAAGTCACTGTGACCCAACGCATTTACCGCTGGCCGGAAGTCTTTGTAGTTTTTGGTGAGAAATACAATCTGGTCGGGATCGTTGTCGACGCGGCGTAGCGCATCGCGGACGATCGACGCGTCGACCGCGCCGGTGCGAGTGCCATCCTTGCTGCGTCCGCCGGCGCCTTCGCCGAGGACCTGGTCGCGGATAGCGTCGACAGCGCACTGCCCGTCGAGGTCCAGGACCTCGACATTGGGCATTGCGCGGCACAGTTGGTCGATGTGTGCCGCG
Organism: Mycobacterium sp. 050128; assembly: GCF_036409155.1. Taxonomy (NCBI): domain Bacteria; kingdom Bacillati; phylum Actinomycetota; class Actinomycetes; order Mycobacteriales; family Mycobacteriaceae; genus Mycobacterium; species Mycobacterium sp. 050128. The sequence goes on from NZ_JAZGLW010000007.1 coordinate 157,009, forward strand.
ACGTCACGGGCTGCCAGGGGTGCAGGTGGCTCCCCGGCGATGGTCAGATCGCCCAGTTTCGTGTACGCGGCCTGCAGCTCCTTGAACGCTTCGAAGGCGTGGACGGCCCACTCGTCGATGACCTGCTGGGGAATCCACAGCTTCACGTCCCGGCGTGCCAGGCGGTCGGCGAGTTTCTCGACGTGATCGGGCTTGAAGTTGCCGGCGCCGAAGAAGCATGTGTCGATCACTGCAGCAACGGGATAGATAGGGGCGGTTGCCGGTTCGGGTTCTGAGCCGTCCTGGTCGGTCACGAGATCATCATTGCACTGCGTGTGTCTGGCACGGCGCCGCGCTGGGGGCCGGTGACTGTGCCCCGATGGTTTGTGCCGGGTGCGCAATGGTGCGCGGTATCCCCGTGGGATGCAAGCATCAAGGCATTTTGACCAAGACTAATCGCGGCGACGGGTGAGGGTCACTGCCCGGTCTCAGAGGATCTGGCGGTCGCGTGGTGGGGAGCGCCGGCCTGATCGAGACACGATGGGGCTGGCCAGTCTCATTTGAGTTGGCGGATCGGCGTCGGCGTCTCATCGCTTCGGATCTTGACGGACCCAGCGGCAGCTGATGGATTCAAGGGACAAGATCTGACCGGCTCGTTTCATACGGAATTCCGACCAACTTGAGTGTCCCGCTCTTTTGCTGTGCGGTGTGATACAGCGGTCGCAAACCACTCTCGCCAGGGGCGGCTCGATAGACTGATTCGATGATGAACGCAGAGGTCAGCGAGAATGGCTTCGACTTTTACTTCGACTATGAGGAGTACCCGCCTATCGGTGGTCCAGGAGGTGATCAGTTCGAAGTTTTCGTAACTCGCTATTACGACCGCACTAAGGGTGACGGGTCAGAGCGGTTGCACGACGATGCTATTACCGGACCCCACAAAGCCAGAGGGAGGACCCTGGACGAGGCCTTCCAGAAGTCCGCCGAAAGTGCCCGCCGGTGGGCTAGGGAGCAGCGTTAGCCGAATCGACCTTCGTCGGTTGGGTGTTCGTGCCTTGCTTGCCTCCTTTTCTTCAAAGATTTCCCGAGAACAGCTGACCGCGCTACGTCAACGGCGACCCGGTCCAGCGACCGAAATTCCCTACTGCTTGAGCGGCCGCGGTCAGGGGGATCATCATGAGTGGCAAACGCGGTCAGCGGTGCATCCGCCGAAGCAGTTATTCATGAGGGCAACGCTTTCGGGCGTGGTAGCAAGCTGCGAGACCGAGGGATATCGGTGGAGATTCGACTTCCGAGGCCCTTATGCTGGCAGCGGCGTTGCTTGGACGAGAATTTCTCGGGCGACGGTGATCGCGTCGCGAACGTCGGCTTCCGGCAAGTGAGAACCTGCATGGGTGGCCGCGTTTCGTCGCTCAATGAGCCGAGTCCGATAATCCAGAGGTAGGGTTCCGCCGCACTCGCGTGTCCAGTAACCACACAGTCGGCCGAGCATCGAATGGGCGCGCAGCTCGCCGTCAATATCGGGGTGGCTGGCCGCGGCGAGGTGGGTTCGGATAAGGATAGTGACAGCAAGTTCGGCGGCCAAGCCAGCATCGAGCACTGCCCGCCGGTAATCCTGCCCCATACACAAGGAATTCGCATCGCGAATGAGCAGCCATTCAGCGGGTGGCGGTCCGTGGAGCTGCGCGTGGTCGATGCAGAGCTGCAGTTGTCGGGCGTCAATTGATGTGTAGTTCGGCCACACCACGCCGAAGGAACTTGACCCGACCGGAAGGATTGCGCCGTCGCGGACCGGGTGGGAATGCAGAGTGTAGAGCCGCGACCACAGCGTGGTACCGCTGAATTTTATTCCTGGTTCGACGGGCCCCAGTCGGGACAAATCTTGACCGTGCAGCACTTCGACCCAGGCGCTTACCGCGACCCACCATGCAGACATGGCTTCAGCGATTCTGCGGCCAGTGTCGCGCACGGAGTCGTCGTCTCCGTCGACCGCCAGTGAGATCCCGATCCGGCGGATGTTAGCCGCTTTCGGCGTGCTGAAGTCTTCCGTCCATTTCACGATGCGACCCCAGAACGGCGCCATCTCAGGTCGGCTGCTAAGCAAGTCCTCGCGTTCTGAATAGTGCCACGGGGGCCCCGACAGCTCATCGTGGGACCGACTGACTCCGTCGGCGGATGGCAGCCTCAGAATCAAGGCTTCACCTGCAACGACCGCTGAGTACTCCACCTCGAGAGCCGCGATGTCGACGGTGAACTGGACCGGGCACTCGTAGTAGCCCTCGACCACGCGCGTCTCGACTGGCGCCACACGCCGACCATAGGTCACTGCCTGCTAAATTGCGGGCGCTTTGACGAAGGCGACCGCGGCCGTGATGGCGATCGAGGCAGCGAAGTACGTCAAACAACGATGTGCGGCGATGCTGGAACGTGCCGCCGGGCAGGCTCTCCTGCACCCCTTTTCTCTACGTTAAGCAGCGGCGAGCTCAATCACGCGTTCGCCTCGAGCCGAAAGGAAAAGCTGCCATGCCGAACCCAGCCGTTCGCTCAACGCCCACAACCGGGTTGCTGCGTTGCAATCGTGAGCGGCTCTCGATGGGCGCCAACTTGTCGACCAACGGCCATGAGAAGCCAACTTGGTGGAACGTCATGACTTTGGACAAGCCTTGCGATAGCTTCCGCGAATGACACAGCCACCTGCCAAGCGCTCTATTCGTTCAACTGCACGATTGCGGTTACATTCCAGCACGCGCGGTGAGGCGGTCGATTTGGACGACGAAGCGCACGAAGCGGCACGGCAGCAGGCCGAAGCCGAGCGCGCCGAGACCGAAAAACAGCCGCATCGATGGACTTCTATTGCTGGATTAGTCGTGGCGGTCGGCGTAGCGGCTGCAGCCAACGTAACGACGCTCGTCGTCGCATTCAACGGGCAGACCAATGCGAGCATCCAATCAGCAAAGGAATTTCGCCGTAATCAGCAGCAGACTCAGTTTGTGGATTTCATTAACGCAGCCTCAGCCTTGCAGGACGCAGGATTCAAATATCAGGGAGCAATAGCCTTCAGTGTCGTCAATCAAAAAATTGATGACAATGCCGCGGAGCCACTGAGGAAAGCTGCTGAAAGCCAGTTGAACACCTTACGTACCAAGCTAGCTGCCATCAGGCTAGTCGGTTCGTCGCTGACAGTCAGCGCCTCGATCGACGTAGTGAACGGCGGGACAAATGTCTACAACCATGCTTTGTCATAAAGTTTGAAACTTAAAAACTCGAAGGATGTGGACCAACCTACACTTGAGTACACGGACAGACTTACCGCGAGCATAAATCTCTTCGTGAAATACGCCAGGCAGGATATTGAAGCGAATTCCTAGTTTCGTGCAGCGGATTGCCGGTAACCCGCCCTATTCGAATCGGCCGTATTCCCAGCCGGGAGAAGTGGCCCGCCGCAATCACCTGCTTGGTGTTGGCGACGGGTGTTGCGACAACTTGCGAACGCGAGGGTGCGTTTGGTCTCGAGTTTCACTGGTTGTCAATCTCATTGCTGGCGTTGACTATCCCGGCTACGAGGGTAGTCGCTATGGCTATAGCCATGAACGCTCCTGCGTCCCCTAAGGACGACCATGGACAACATCGCGCCGGGTCCGGGCGCCATTGTCGGTCCGCGATAGACCGGGGAGCGTCGCGCCCCAGCGTGCGGCGTTACCGACCGGTACCGGGTACCCGAACGATGCGGCCAGAAGCTGTTGGGTGGCGGTACGTACCGCCGAGTTATCGGCGAACGGATCGGACGCGAAATATATTGGTGCACAACACAATAACGAATAGTGAGCCGGTTACCGGTAACCCGCCATATTCGATCCCGCCGTATTCCTCCCGCATGATGGGCGAGGGGAGAGCGGTCAGGCAGACTGCAGCCGTTGGCGCAACGCAGGCAGTCCAGGCCCGTCGAGGTTGTCCAGCAGTGCGGTGCGGCCGCTAACGGCCATCATCAAGGCTGACACGGGCCCACGGATTTCTGCCCCCTTACCCCAGGACCGATCAATGTCGGTGCCGCGCAATGAGATGCCCCGCAGTCGGCCCAGGGGCACGAAGCCAAACGGCCATAGCCCGGTCAGGAAATCCAGCGCAATCCCCACCTGTTCGAGGTCGGGCGCAAATGGGAGGCTGAGGGGAATCCGGATGTCGCCGCCATGGATCAAGATATCGGCGAAGGGGGCCACCGGCCCGAACACCGGCGGACTTAAGCGGTAATTGGCGCGCTGACGCAGCATGGTAACGATGTCGGCGGCCGGCAACTGCGCACGACGGCATGCGAGCTCATCGATCGCGCGGGCCAGGCTGCCGCGACGCAAAGCCATCGACATGGCCCCCGACAAACCATCGGCCACAGAGCCGGCGAGATGCGCGGCCACGGTCTTGACATCCCAGCCTGAACACAGGCTGGGCGTTGCCAACTGTGCCGCGTCTAAGCCCTCGATCAGTGTCGCGATCTGGCGCCGCTCGTTCGCGACCGCGGTGAAGACACGCTCGCGGTCCAATCGCACAAGAAAGACTCTAGGCCGAACTCAGGCCGGCGCCGCTACGCTGCTGTTTTATGCAGGAGACGCGCCTCGACACCGCCCGGATCCGTGCGGCTCGTCGGGCGATCGACCCGATTTTTCTCGACACGCCGCTGTACCGCTGCGAGGCGCTGGAACCCGACCTCAGGTGCACGGTGAGCATCAAGCTCGAAACCGCGAACCCAGTCCGCAGCTTCAAGGCGCGCGGCACCGAGGTCGTCGCGAGCCAGCTAGCTGTAGGAGGACAGCACGTTGGTGACGCCGGTGGTGAGTCGTGATGCTGGTGGTTGGCCGTCGGCGGCAGAGTGTGGTCGATGGTAGTTGA
>NZ_JAZGLW010000008.1 GCF_036409155.1 Mycobacterium sp. 050128
CCTCCGCCAGAGCAGACAACACGGCACAATAACCACCACCACGTGGCCTACTTTTCACCGTCGCTTCTGGCCTAGTTTTCGACCGTCGTCAACAGGCACGGTCAGCTCGCCAATGTATACCTCCTTCCTGGGCCTGTGCTGAGGGGTTGTGTTGGGTCATACCCAGTTGGCGCATGAACATGGCTTTGGCGCTGCGGATCATGCGGCGAGGGCGCCGATCTTGATGAGCGTGTGGCCGGTGCAGATTCGGGTTCCTTCGGTGCCGTCGATGCACCGGTTCGGAGCGCATCGGCCCAATTCGCGGTGGCGTTCTAGAGCTGCCAGCTGGACGGCCATTGAAGCTGCCAGATACCGCCCAACACTGCTTGCCTGAGAGGCCGCCTAGACCTTCTGCAGCACCTTCGACGCGTCGTAGGAATACCTCGGCTTGCGCTGCCGGCCAGGCCCTTTGGCAACCGGCCTTCCTCGGCGGCCGGGCCACAACCGTCAACCGCCGCCGAGCATTGTCACGCGACCAGCCGGCTACCTTTCCCCCCTGCCAGACCCTGATCCTTATCCGCCTTCGAGGCCTTCACATACGCCTGGGTGTAACGAGACATCAGGTCGGTTGCAGTCGGCTGATCGGTGGGAAGCCACCGAGTGCGCTTGTGACGGCGTCGAGTGTTGTAGTTGTCGAGCCAGGGTTGCGAGGGCGTTGGTGCGCGGTGTTGGTGGTGAAGGCCTGTCGGTGGGCCCGTTCGGTTGTCAGGGTGCGGTTGAGGCGCTCTACCTTGCCGTTCTGCCATGGGCAGTGTGGTTTGACCCAGCGTTCCGGTCTGGGCCACTACGGACTAACCGCATCAAAGATCCGTTGGGCCAATCCGAGCCCGCCAAACGCGCCGCCAATAGGTCAACGTCGTGGCACGAACCGCCCCCGTCGTGACCGGAAATCCGCAGGCCTTCCACCGCAGATCAAAGGTGACCGCATCGACGGTCTCGCTATCGGACAGGCTCTGCAACGCCTACAGCGTGATCGCCGCCGCCATCACATCGGCCAGCACGCTGGGCCGGCCCCGACCGGTGGGGAACAGATCGGTGAACATCTCATCAGGGAACAGCTCCTGACGATGCGCCGCCAAGAACGCAAAAAACACTGTCCACCTTCAGACGATGACCCGCCACCGACTCCGCATCCGGCAGCTCCCGCTGACACTCCGAGCGACCCTGCACATCAAAATCATCGCGGACGATCACGGCCTACGGCCGACCGCCTCGCCGCTTTATTCAGGAGGCCCCTAGGCGAACTTGACGCTGTTCTCGGCACGACAATACATCGACAGCCCACTCGCCTTGCCCGGCAAGGATCGCCGCTTTTGCGGGCATTCTTACGTGATGCTTGCCACAGTATTGACACCGGAGCGAGATCAGTTTAGCCTCTCCACAGCGGAGCAGGTATCTGCCGAGCAGAACTTTTGCCTTGACGGTCAGCCCTTAATTCAAGGGGAGACGAGCTACACGAGGGGGATTCGATGAGCTGTACCGCCAACGCCGATCGTGTCACTCGTGGGTCGGCGAGGAGTTCACCGGCAACGAGTTGCTTAGTTGGATAACGCTTTATGGCGCTTCGTATTACGGCTATGAAAGTGCCGGCAGCAATCCGGGCCGGCGCAGCAGCGCTGAAACCGCTGCACGGCATCGGTGCATTTTTTGCGATGACGCTGGACACGTTCGTCGCGCTGTTCACACCCCCATTCGCATGGCGTGAGTTCCTCGAGCAGAGCTGGTTCGTGGCACGGGTTTCACTGGTCCCGACACTGATGTTGTCGATCCCTCTGGTGGTTATGACTTCCTTTACCTTCAACTCGTTGCTCGTCGAATTCGGTGCTGCCGACTTCTCCGGCACCGGGACTGCGCTCGGAGCGGTCAATCAGATCGGCCCTTTCGTGACGGTCCTTGTCGTCGCGGGAGCGGGCGCTTCGGCGATGTGCGCAGATCTGGGATCGCGCACCATCCGTGAAGAGATCGACGCCATGCGCGTCCTGGGCCTTGATCCAATTCGTGTACTCGTAGCACCCAGGGTGCTGGCAACCACTGTGGTCGCGGTGTTGCTCTCGTCATTGGTGACCTTGACGGGTCTCACTGGCGGTTTCCTGTTCTCGGTGTACTTCCAGCACGTGACAGCTGGTGCGTTTGTGGCGAGCATGACGCTCATCACGGGGCTGAGCGACGTCTTGGTGTCCCTGGTCAAAGCAACCCTGTTCGGTTTGATAGCTGGCCTGATCGCCTGCTACCGGGGCCTTAACGTGAAAATGGGACCGGCGGGGGTCGGTAACGCGGTCAACGAGACGGTTGTAATCGCCTTTCTGCTTCTGTTCGTCATCAATGTTTTCGTCACAGCCGTCGGATTTGAGGTGACGAAGTGAGCGCGAGTCTCGTTTTTCGACAAAGGTTTCCCTGGACAGCGCGCTTCCTGCGTTGGTGGCGGACCGGCTGGCAGCATCTCGGCGAGCAGGCTCGCTTCTACGGTCAAACAGTCGGCTCAATCGCCGACGCCGTAATTAATTACAGAGCCGAGGTGCTGCGGCAGATTGCAGTGATAAGCCTCGGCGCTGGATCGCTAGCGGTGATTGGCGGGACCGTCGCGGTGGTCGCTTTTCTGAATTTATCGACGAGCGGCGCCCTGGCGAGTCAGGCCTTCAACCAGATGTCTGAAGTCGGGGTGGAAGCGCTGGCGGGCTTTACCTCCGCATTCGTCAACGTTCGGCTTGTAACCCCGGCCAGCTCCGCGTTCGCGTTCGCCGCCACGATCGGCGCCGGCACCACCGCGCAGCTCGGCGCGATGAGAATCAACGAGGAAATCGACGCACTTGAGGTCATGGGCATTCGCTCTATTGCCTATCTGACCTCCACCCGGGTGGTGGCCGGCATGGTCGTGGTTGTCCCCTTGTATTGTGTCGCGTTGCTAATGTCGTTCTTCGTCGTCCGGTTTGTCACCACTGTCTTCTACGGGCAAGCCTATGGAGTTTTCGACCATTATTTCGACACATTCCTGGACCCGTTGGCTGTGTTTTTCTCATTCGTCGTCACGATTGCCGAAGTGATAGTGATCATGCTGATCCACACATATTACGGATTCACTGCGACCGGTGGACCGGCGGGTGTGGGTGAGGCGGTCGGACGTGCCACCCGAACGTCATTAATCGCCGCGGAGTCTGTGATTCTTTTCGTCACGTTGGCGCTCTACGGTCAGACCGGCAACTTTAACTTCGGAGGATAAAGCGGTGTCGGCCAAACAGGGTACTCGCCGGATCCCCTCCGAGGTATGGGCGGTGTTATTGATCGCGGTAATTGTAGTTGCGGTGCTAGTGAGTCTGGGTTCATTCACTCGAGCCTTCACGCCGATAGTTCCGGTGACACTGATTTCTGACCGTTCTGGTCTGGTGCTGGAACCGAACGCGAGGGTCAAGTTGCGCGGGGTGCAGGTCGGCAGGGTCAGCACAATTAAAAGAGGCGCCGATAGGGTGGACATAAAACTGGCAATCGACCCCTCCCAGATCAGTTACATCCCGGCCAACGTGGAGGCGCGTATCCAGTCCACGTCGCTGTTCGGCTCGAAATTCATCGACCTTGTGTATCCCAGCGATCCCAGCCCGCAGCGGCTGTCGGCTGGGGCGGTGTTGAAATCACGGAACGTCGGCGTCGAGGTCAACACGGTGTTCCAAAACGTGGTGGAGTTGATCAAGCAGATCGACCCGTTCAAACTCAACGCGGTGTTGGCCGCCCTCGCCGAGGGTGTACGGGGTCAGGGTGAGAGAATCGGTGAGGCGATCACCGCTAGTAACGAGGTTCTGCTCGCGCTGAATTCGCGCAGCGACACCATCCGCGGCGACGTGCGCGCGCTGAAAAGCGTCAGTGACGCCTACAGCACCGCGGCGCACAACATACTTGACACCCTGGATGCCGCGACCACGACCAGCGTGACGGTCACCACCCACAGCAAGCAACTCGACGCGCTGCTGCTCAACGTCGCGAGTGTTTCTCGCAGCGGAATCGGCTTACTAGGCCCCAGCAAAGACAACTTGGTGAAATCGGCCAAGTTGCTGGAACCTACAGCGAACTTGTTGATGAAGTACAACCCCGAACTCACCTGCCTGTTTGTAGGAGCCAAGGTAACCCTGGATACCGGTTACGCCGACATGCTCGGGGGTAACGGCAGGTCGCTCCTCATGGACGCCCAACTGTTGCCGGGTTATGACGCGTACCGGTATCCGGATAATCTGCCAATCGATGCGGCCAAGGGCGGACCAGGTGGCAAGCCCGGATGTGGCTCGCTGCCCGACGTCGGTAAGAACTTCCCGGTGCGGATGCTGATCGCTAACACCGGCTTCGGTACCGGATTGGATTGGCGGCCCAATCCCGGCATTGGGTTCCCCGGATACGCCGACTACTTGCCCGCTACTCGGGCCGTGCCCCAACAACCGAGCATCCGCCATCCGGGCGGACCGGCTCCCGGTCCCGTCCCTTATCCCGGTGCTCCACCCTACGGTGCGCCCCAGTATGGCCCCGATGGCACGCCGCTCTACCCGGGCGTTCCGCCGCCGCAATCGGGACCTACCCCGCCATGATCGGTGCTACCCCAGATCCCCAACAGACAGCAGCACAAGCCCAGGGAGGTAATCGCCGTGCGCGGTAACTTGTCGGCCCTCCTATGGCGTCTCGCAATCTTTGCGGTCGTGGGTTTGCTGGGAATGTTTACTCTCATCACCGCCTTCGCGCAGCTGCGCTTCGGGCGGGAGCAGACCTACAACGCCGTATTCACCACCGTGAGCGGGCTGGAGAATGGGAATTTCGTCCGTATCGCGGGCGTCGAGGTGGGCAAGGTTACAAATATCAAGATCAAAGGTGACTCCTCGGCGCTGGTGGCGTTCGGGGTTGACGACTCGGTCGTACTTACCGAGGGCAGCAAGGCTGTCATCAAGTATGACAACCTCATTGGGGGTCGCTACCTGGCGCTTGAGGAAGGCGCGGGCGGAACCAAGAAACTCCATCCCGGTGACACGATCCAGTTAGATCACACCGCGCCGGCGTTGGATCTGGACGCCGTAATCGGCGGGTTCCGCCCGCTTTTGCGCGCGCTGGACCCCACCCAAGTCAACGCGCTGACCGGTCAGCTCATCGCGGCCTTCCAGGGTGAAGGCGCGGCTGTCGGTTCGATACTTAGCCAGATCGCGGCCCTGACGAGCACTCTGGCCGACCGGGACCAGTTGATCGGGCAGGTCATCGTCAACCTCAACACGGTGCTGGGGTCACTGGGCGATCACAATAACCAGTTCGGCAAGGCGATCGACTCGCTCTCGGAACTGGTGCACGGACTTCAAGCCCGCAAGCAAGACATCAGTAACGGGGTGGCGTACGCCAACGAGGCGGCCCGCTCGATCGCCGACCTGCTGGAGCAAGCACGACCACCGCTGAAAAAAACGGTCCAAGAGACCGAACGCACAGCGGCGACCGTGCTTGCTGATCGCGACTATTTCGACAACCTACTCAACACGCTGCCGGACGCTTACCGGGTACTGCTGCGGCAAGGGCTATACGGAAACTACTTCACTTTTTATTTGTGCGAGTTGGTGCTGAAGGTTAACGGAAAAGGGGGCCAACCGGTGTACATCAGATTGGCCAACCAAGCCACGGGCAGGTGCGCGCCAAAGTGAAAGCCTTCAGCGAACGCAACCTTATCGTCATTGGCGCCATCGGTGTCGTGGCCAGCATCGCGCTCGTATTAGGCGCGTTGAACTACGACAAGCTGCCCTTCTTCTCCTCGGGTAATAGCTATTCGGCGTACTTCGATGAGGCCGGCGGACTCACCACCGGTGCCCCGGTGCGCGTGTCTGGTTTTCGAGCCGGGAAAGTGCAAAGCATCACCCTAGACGGGCAGTGGGTGTTGGTGACATTCACAGTGGACGACAGCATTCGGCTGGGGGACCGCACCGAGGCCTCGATCAAAACGACAAGCGTGCTCGGGAACAAAGTACTCGACCTCACCCCCCGGGGAGAGGGATCCCTCTCCAGCACCATCCCGGTCGGGCGGACCACCTCGCCGTATCAGCTGCCCGACGCCATCGGGGACCTCACGACGACCATCAGTGGCCTGGACACCGACCAGCTGTCCAAGTCATTGAAAGTCCTCAGCGAGACGATCCAAGGTACGCCCGCCAACCTGAGGATCGCCGTCGCGGGTGTCACTCGTTTCTCTGAAACCCTGAACAAGCGCGATGCCCAATTGCGCGATCTGCTGTCGAACGCCTCCAAAGCCACCACTGTCCTGGCCCAACGTACCAACGAAATCGTTCGGCTGATCACCGACACCAACTCGGTATTGGCTCAGCTGCGCACCCAAAGCGCTGCCCTGGACGCAATCTTGACGAATATCTCCCGCCTCAGTCAGCAAATCGCCGGTTTCATCGCAGACAATAGGGCGGCCCTTAAACCCACGCTCGACAAGCTCAACGAGGTCCTCGCGATCCTCGACAACCGGAAGGTCCAGATCCAACAGTCCATCAAAGGCCTCGCGGCCTACGCGATGCAGTTCGGCGAGACGATCTCGGCTGGCCCGTTCTTCAACGCCTACCTCGCCAACCTGCTGCCCGGTCAGTTCGTCCAACCGTTCGTCGACGCCGCATTCTCCGATCTAGGGTTGGATCCGCATGTGCTCCTGCCCTCCCAGCGCACCGACCCCCAGGTAGGCCAGCCCGGCACTCCCCCACTGCCGGTTCCGTACCCCCGAACCGGCCAGGGCGGCGAGCCTAGATTGACTTTGCCCGATGCAATCACCGGGAACCCTGGCGATGCTCGGTACCCCTACCGCGAACCGCCACTGCCACCTGCGCCTGGTGGCCCTCCACCCGGGCCGCCAGCGCAGCTACAGCCGAGCCCGACCGATTCCCCGCTCCCAGCAGGCGGACGATGATGAACTCCCGGACCATTCGAATCGCCCTGGCAGTCACCTTGGTGAGCCTCACCGCTGGAGGATCACTTGCCGCGGCGCGCGCCGCGGAAGAGACAAAGCGCACCCACGTCGTCGCGTACTTCGACAACAGCAACGGCATATTCGTCGGTGATGACATCCGAATCAAGGGCGTACCCGTCGGGAGGATCGAAAGTATCGAACCGCAGCCCAAGCGAGTCAAGATCACCTTCTGGTTTGACGACAAGTACAAGGTGCCGGCCGCGGCTAAGGCCGTGATCCTGTCACCGACACTGGTGGCCACCCGCGCGATCCAGTTGACCCCCGCCTACACCGGCGGCCCGACCCTACAGAACAACGCGATCATACCGGAGGACCGCACCGCCGTGCCGGTGGAGTTCGATGCCTTCCGCCAACAGCTCGAACGGCTCACCGCATTGCTGCAGCCGACTGAGCCCCAAGGAGTCAGCGCGCTGGGAGCCTTGGTCGACACCGCCGCCGATAATTTGCGCGGCCAAGGCCCGGCAATTCGCGAGGCCGTCGTCAAATTGTCACAGGCAGTTTCCGCGCTTGCCGACCACAGTTCGGACATATTCAGCAGCGTCAAAAACATCTCGACTCTGGTGTCGGCGTTGCGGGACAGCACAGAGCTGATCCGTCGGCTAAACCAGAACCTCGCGTCGGTCACCGGGCTGCTGACAAACAATCCCACGGAAGTGGCTGACGCCGCCAAGAATCTGAACGACGTCGTCGGTGACCTGAAGAGCTTCGTCGCCGAAAATCGGGAGGCTCTTGGTACAACGTCGGACAAGCTGGCATCGGTGTCGCAAGCACTGACGGACAGCACCGATGACATCAAACAGCTGTTGCATATCGCGCCGACGACGCTTTCCAATGCCCAGTACCTCTACAAGCCCGCCCAGGGCACACTGACCGGAGTGCTCAACATCGGCAACTTCTCGGATCCGATTACATTCCTTTGCGGCGGAATACAAGCCGCATCGCGATTGAACGCAGAACAATCGGCAAAGTTGTGCGTGCAGTATTTGGCGCCCATCATCAAGAACCGGCAGTACAACTTTCCTCCGCTCGGCGTCAATCCTTTCGTCCAGGCGAGCGCTCGGCCCAATGAGGTCACTTACAGTGAGGACTGGATGCGACCGGACTACATCCCGCCGCAACCACCTTCGGCGGCCGGCGCACCGGCGCCCACCCAGAACGCGCCGCCTGCCGCCGAAGCTCCCGCTCCGATCGCCGGCCCGACCTACCAGCAGACCGACCCGGCCGCCGGCCTGTCTGGAATGATGATTCCGCCCGGGGGCGGGGCATGACGGGGACTCGATGCAGCCGCGCCGCCGCGGCCGTCATGCTAGCTCTCACAGTCGCCGCGCTGCCGGGATGCGAATTTCGCGGCCTGAACTCCCTTCCGCTACCCGGGACACAAGGCCACGGCCCCGGCTCGTTCATGATCCAGGCCGAGATGCCAGACGTCGAGAACCTCCAGCCGAATTCACGGGTCCGAGTGGGCGACGTCAACGTTGGCACCGTAACCAAGGTCGAGCGTCGAGGCTGGCATGCGCTTCTCACGATCGCGCTCGACGGCGACGTCGACCTGCCCGCCAACTCCACCGTCTCGCTGGGTCAAACCAGCCTGCTGGGGTCGCTGCATATTGAATTGGCACCTCCGACCAAGGTTCGGCCTGCTGGAAAACTCCATGCCGGTTCATTGATGCCGCTCTCGTCAGCTCAGATGTACCCGTCTACCGAACAGACCCTGGCCTCGGTCTCCCTGCTGGTGAACGGCGGTGGAATCGGACAAGTCCACGACATCACCAAAGTGCTCACCACCGCATTCGGCGGGCGGGAGGACGAACTACGCAGCCTGATCACACAGGTAGACACCTTCATCGCCAACGTCAACGACCAAATCGATGACATCATCGCGGCCAGCGACAGCCTCAACAAACTGGTCGCGCAGTTCGCGGCCCAAAAACCGGTCATCGACAAAGCACTCGAAACAATTCCTGAGGCGTTAGCTGTGATCAGCGACGAGCGGCAGCACCTTGTGGACGCTGTCGACCAGCTTGGTAAATTCAGCGCACTCGCTGCCGACGCTGTCCGGCAATCCCAAGAGCCTTTGATTCAGATCCTGAACGACCTGGGACCGGTGCTGGAATCTCTTGCAAATGCAGGTCCCGCGCTGACCCGGTCACTGAATCTATTCACGACAATTCCATTCGTTAAGGATAACTTGACTAAATGGTGGCGCGGTGACTACGCGAACATCACCACTATCGTCGACCTAACACTGAGCCGGATTGACGCGTCGCTGTTTACCGGCACTCGGTTCGAAGGCAATCTCACTGAACTGGAAATGCAGTGGGGCCGCACTATTGGCCAGCTGCCCAGCCCATACACTGCCAGAAATCCGCTGATTGCGCCCTACCGGCTAGACCAAGGACCGTGAGATGCACTTGAGCAGGCGAATCCGGTTGCAGCTAGCGATCTTTGGGGTGGTCACGCTGTTGGCTGGGGGACTCATGGCCTTTGGCTACCTTCGGTTGCCAGGTCTCCTATTCGGAGTCGGGCATTACCAGGTCACTATCAGTTTGCACGAAGCGGCAGGACTTTACAGAAACGCCAACGTCACCTATCGGGGTGCTCAAGCGGGTCGGGTCGAAGACGTCCGCCTGAGTAACAGCGGCGTCGACGCAGTACTGTCTCTGCAATCAAGCGTCAAGATCCCGGCAGACCTTGATGCGCAGATTCACAGCCAAACCGCGGTCGGCGAGTTGTTCGTTGAGCTCGTGCCGCGAACCGGCGACAGTCCACCGCTGAAGAACGGCGACGTGATATCCGCCGACCGCACCTCAGTCCCCCCCGACATCAACACATTGCTCAGCGCCCTCAACACCGGCCTAAAAGCGATACCGCGCGACAGCCTGAAGACGGTGATCGACGAGTCATACACCGCTTTCGGCGGTCTTGGCCCCGAGCTCTCACGTCTCACACAGGGAACCACGACCCTGGCCATAGACGCCCGCGACAATCTGCCGGCCCTTACCACCCTGATCGATCAGTCCAAACCGATCTTGGACACACAAACCGACACATCCAGCTCAATCCAGAGCTGGGCGGCACACGTCGCGCAAATTACCGCTCAGCTCCGCGACCAGGACCGAGCGGTCCGCGGCATCCTGGACACGGGCCCGGGAGCTGCGGATGAAGCGCGTCAGTTGTTGGAACGAGTGCGACCGACGTTACCCATCGTGCTGACCAATTTGGTCAGCCTGGGTCAAGTGGCGATCACCTACCAACCCAATCTTGAGCAAATCCTTGCTCTGTATCCGAACGAGATTGAAGGACTCCAGGGTGCCACACTGGCCAACCGGAACACCAAGCAAGGCTACAAGGGGCTGTTTTTGTCCTTCAACCTGAACTTGAATCTGCCCCCGCCGTGCCGAACGGGATACTTGCCGGCCCAACAGCAACGCGCTCCCGGCGAGCTGGATTACCCGGATAAGCCGCCCGGCGACTTGTACTGCCGGATACCACAGGATTCTTCGCTCACAAACGTTCGCGGTGCCCGCAACCTGCCCTGCGAAACGCGACCGGGAAAGCGCGCGCCGACGGTGAAGATGTGCGAGAGCGACGAAAACTATGTGCCGCTCAACGACGGCTACAACTGGAAAGGTGACCCGAACGCGACGCTGTCCGGCCAACCGGTTCCACAGCTACCGCCAGGAACATCACCTGCGCTCCTTGCTCCTGCGGCTCCGCCGATCGCGATCGCCCAGTACGACCCCAGCAACGGAACCTATATCGGACCCGACGGTCAGCAGTACACGCAGGCGAACTTGGGCCAAGACGCGACTACGGGGCAAGCCTGGCAGGACATGCTGCTTCCACCGAAAGGACACTGAACCTTGTCAGACGAAACCGCCAGTAGTACAGAATTTTCTAGGCACGACGAGCCCGCGCCGCCGTCGACTGCTCTCGACGACGCCGTAGAGGTTTCGCTGGACACGAGCGCCAATCAATCTGACGTTGACACCGACGGAGGTGACTCTAGCGAGGGCGTCGACGACGAACTGGATGAGGTCAATGCAGACACCTCAGCCAAGCCGGTACACCGACTAGCGCTGGTGATGGGGCTGGTGACGGTCATCGCTATAAGCGCGCTGGCAGGTTGGCTTGGCTACCGAACGTACCAGTCGCACCAAGCCTCCGAACAACGCCACCTGTTTGTGCAGATTGCCCGCCAAGGCGCGCTGAATCTGACCACGATCAATTGGCAGCATGCCGACGGCGATGTGCAGCGCATCCTCGACTCGGCCACCGGAACCTTCTACGACGACTTCTCCAAGCGGTCACAGCCGTTCGTCGATGTAGTTAAGAAAGTGAAATCAAAATCGGTGGGCACCATCACGCAGGCCGGTCTGGAGTCCGAATCCCGTGACGCGGGCCAGGTGTTGGTCGCTATCAGCGTGAAGACAGCGCTCGCAGATGCGCCAGAACAAAATCCGCGAGCGTGGCGAATGCGAATCACTGTGCGGAAAGTCGGCAGCGACGTGAAGATCTCTGACGTGGAGTTTGTGATATGACCAATTCAACGACGGAAGTCGCGTTCGACGACATTGACCACCCGCCGTCCGCCGAGACCGACAACCAATCCGCATCACCGGCGGAAACTTCGGCCAACTCAACAGGATGCGAGGCCAATGTTGCGCAGGAAAGCACAAGCGCCGACGATAACGTCTCCACAGGCAGACATACGCGCACGTGGGTTCGGGTCCTCGGATTGTGGATTTTACCGCCTATCGCGCTCCTGCTGGGGCTCGGCGCGGCATACCTGAAGTATCAAGGAGCGACCGCCAGCGCCGCGGACCGCGCTCGCATCGAAACCGTTCAGGTCGCCACAGAAAGCACCATCACGATGCTTTCATACACTCCTGACAAAGCAGACGCTCAGCTCACGGCTGCGCGCGAACGACTGACGGGAACTTTCCGCGATTCATACACAGAACTGACCAAGGAAGTCGTGGTTCCCGGGGCACAGCAGAGACACATTTCGGCCGCTGCGAGGGTGCCAGCCGCCGCCTCCGTGTCCGCGAGCTCGAACCATTCCGTTGTCATGGTATTCGTCGACCAGGTCATCACTGTAGGAAACGACGCGCCTACAGACACTGCCTCGGTTGTTCAAGTCACCCTCGACAAAATCGGGAACCGTTGGCTAATCTCTGGTTTCGAGCCAAAATGAGTCTTAGCCCAACTTCCTTGGTGGCGGGCGCGTCAGCGCCTTTGGCACTCTCGGCGCTGGTAGGCCCATCCGACGGGCGCGCCGACACGGTAACTGTATGGCCATCGTCACTGCCTGGCCGGATTACAACGTCCCTAATGCTGACGATGCGGTCCAGCACGTGCAGGGAATCTACGAGAAGATCCGCTTCGGACGTGCCTACGCACAATCCGTCAGCAGTATCGAGGCAGACTCCGGCATCTCTGACGAACGCCGGGCGTCATGCTCGATCCCTCAACCGTTGGACCAACTGTGTTCCGGGCGTCTCTGGCGGCTGCAGAATCGCAGCGGGAGAACAAGGGTAAAGAATTGAAGACTAACATGCTGTATCCTCCGGTGACCCTGACTGCACTGGCCTCCATGGCTATCGGCGGGGTGCTCGGCACGCCCGCCGCACATGGCGACAACAAGCGACTCAACGACGGTGTCGTGGCCAACATCTATACCATTCAGCATCAAGCAGGCTGCGCCAACGACGTAAAGATCAGCCCTCAGCTGCAGCTAGCGGCTCAACGGCACGCACTCGATGTGCTGAACAACCGCAACCTTGATAGCGACATCGGGACGGACGGGTCAACACCTCAGGATCGCGCCACGGCGGCCGGATTTCACGGCAAGGTAGCCGAAACCGTGGCGATCAATCCCGCCCTGGCGATCAATGGCATTGAGATCCTGGACCAGTGGTATTACAACCCGGCCGACCGCGCCATCATGTCCGACTGCGCCAACAGCCAAATCGGGGTGTGGTCGGAAAACAGTCTGAATCGCACCGTGGTAGTGGCCGTTTACGGGCAACCACAACTACCAGCCGACACTCGCACAGGTGCAGGGGAAAACATTCCGATCGACCCGAGCCCCGATTATGACGCCAGCGACGAGATCGAGTTCGGCATCAACTGGTTGCCCTGGATCCTAAGGGGGGTGTATCCGCCGCCCGCCTATCCGCCGCAATAGGCGATTGTACGTCAATCAATACAGACTGGGCTCGAATTTACCTTTCGGCCCTGCTTCGCTCGCCTCCATGCAGCAGACCCGAGGCCTCGCGCCACGATAGGCGTGCCCACAGCAGACCAATCGAAGAAGGCTTCACGCCAGATTTCTCCACACGTAACCGTGCGACCGTTGGGCATGGTAGTTGGTCGATTCGACCCCCCGATCGACTGCATCCCCGAATCTGGGAACAGTGCAGGGCCTCAAAACAGCCGGCAGTCTCAACCAAAACATGGAGCGGCTACACCAAATACTGGGAGCTTCGCATCGCATCGCCAGGCGACTCCGCAGTTCGACCACGTCCCTGTCGCTGAGATCAGCCGTACCAACATGCCACAGCTCGTTGACGTTCCCACCGTTGGTCCTTTCTCCACACGCCGGTTTCTTCGCTCAGTCTTAGAGATGGCCCGCGAGGACGGCCGCATCCACACACTCGTCCCGGCCGGATCTGATTAATCGCCGACGGATAGCCCGTATCGGTTTCGCGACATCTCAACAGTGCGCTTGAGCTGCATCAAGGCATGTTTGATCGGCGGGTGGGGAACCAGCCGGGTTACGAAACCTCAGCCGCGAACACAGCTATTTGCCGCCCAACGGGAACATACTCAATCAGCCGCTTAACGATTGCGCGACTGATCCATGCGTCCTCGCTCGGTTCTCTCCAACCAGTGCAAACCGCAACAATCACGGCGCGTTTGTCGGCGGCGGCTGAAAATTGACCCCTGGCGGCGCCGGGGTCAGAATTCACGTGCCGCCGACACGCGTTGACCATCCAGCACAGCGCCGTACACGAACATGTCTCTGGGATGGGCGGCCGACCTAATCGCTATCGCCGCGACTTAGCTATCCCTGTGCTCGCACTACCTCGAAATCATGGACATCCTCCGTTATCCATGAACAATGTCGCTCATCCTCGAGACGCCCGCCATAGTGGGCGCTCCCTGGCTAATGGCGAATCGTCGGCCAGAGTATGGGGATAACAGGGAGTGTTCCGAGGCGACACTTCGAGTCAGCGCCTAGGCCGGGCTTTTTGGCGCGCTGAGCCTTCGCGGCACACAACCCGTCGACTTTCTGTTCGGGTCACCAACGGCCGGATGCCGCAACTACTTGCCCACCGCGACACCGGAGCAAGGCGCGCGGGTTGCGCACCGATTGCTTGTCGGTACGGCGTGCGATGCTGATGCTTCAACGGAGGAGGCAATGTGTGGGATGACGCCGACCGCGACCTCGAATACGAGCGCGCCCGACAAGCCCTCAGCCAGCTGCTCAGCGCGCGCGATGAACAGAACGCCGCCGCCCTGGTCGCGGTGTCGGCGTATCGCGATGAGTACGTCGACGGCCTTGACGGCGGCCAGTACGAAGCCATCCTGGCCGTTCCGCCGGAGCTCTACGATCACGCGCGCGGCGAGTTTCGCGAGGTCATCGACTCCGCCTGCGCGGATATCATCGGCCCGGACCATTACGCAGGGTTGCGGATTTCCGTGCGACGACCGCCTTACGACCCGGACTGGGTTGCCAAGGTTGTTGGGGCGCTGAGCCCGCGGTGGGTTCCGTCCGAGCGGGCAGGCGGGCCGTCACTGGATCAACAAGGGGCCTAACCTGCCGGACTGCGACACGCGTTCGGTCGCAGCAAGTCGTGGACGATGGTTGCTGTGTTGCGGTAAAGAATGTCTATGCGCATCCAGCGGTTACGTGTCCGAAATTTCCGAAACCTCGCCGACATCGATCTTCAGCTCGATCCCGGTTCGGTGATCGTCGGTGAGAACCGTTCGGGCAAGTCTAATCTCATTCATGCGCTTCGCCTCGTGCTGGACACGTCGCTGTCGATCGCTGACCGCCAGCTTGATCGCGATGACTTCTGGGATGGACTCAACGACGGATCGGAGGACTGGGATCCGCTTGCTGACGGGCACGTCATCGAGGTAGCGATCGACATCGTCGGTTTCGCCGACAACCCACGCGTGCTGGCCGCGCTAGCCGATGCCCTGCTGGCCGAGGATCCGCCGCGGGCGCGGATGACGTATCGGTTCGGGCCGGTCGACATGGGCGATGATGCGATCCCGGTCGCCTCCCGATATCAGGGCCGAGTGTATGGCGGAGACAACTACACCCGCGACATCTCGACCTCGGTGCGCCGACAACTGCACTTTCATCTGCTGCCAGCCCTCCGTGATGTAGAAAGCGAGATCGCACGCTGGCGCGGCTCCCCGCTGCGCGAGCTCCTGGAACGCGTCGCGCGGGAGGTTCCCGAGGTAGATCTCACTCGGGTGCGCGAGGCGATGCGCTCAACCAACGATCGGGTCAACGACCTCGACCAGATCAGAGATCTCAGCGGGCGCATCACGACTCGTGTGACCGAGATGGTTGGGCCGTACCAATCCGTCGACACCGACCTCGCCGTTGCCCCCGATGATCCGATGCGGCTGATCCGCAGCATGCGGATCTTCGTTGACGGGCCGGTCCGGCGCCGGTTGTCCAGCGCGAGTCTCGGCACGTTGAACATCATCTATCTGGCGTTGCTTGATCTTGGTCTGCAAGACCGGTTGTTCGAGCAAACCATCGCCCACACCCTAGTGGCCATCGAGGAGCCCGAAGCTCACCTGCACCCTCACTTGCAACGCGTCATCTTTCGTCAAGTCCTGGCCGAGGCCAATGACGAACGCACCGTCACCGTGACCACGCAGTCGCCGCACATCGTCAGTGTTACCGAGCCGAGAAAGCTCATCATGCTGCGATCGGTCGACGGGCAGACCAAAGCCAGCGCCGCTGCTGGCGCCGAGTTGAATAGCAGTGAGTGGAACGACATCGCCCGTTATCTTGATGCCACCCGCGCCGAAATCGTATTCGCGCGAAAGGTGTTGCTGGTCGAGGGATTTGCCGAACAGGTGCTCGTCCCGATCATGGCCGCCCAGCTGGGAATGAATCTCGACAAGCTGGGCATCTCAGTCTGCGCCATCCACGGCACGCATTTCGGATCGTATGTGCAGTTCTGTGCAGCGTTGTCGATCCCGTGGGCGGTGCTCACTGACGCTGACGGGACATCGCAGGGCGACAAGCGCGCCGGCCAGCTGATCGCCGCGCTCGGGCTGGCTGGCACGCCGGCATCGCACGGATGCTTTGTGGGACAAACCACCTTCGAATACGACCTGGTGACATCCGAACCCCTTAATGTCGCGGCCGCGTTCGATGCCTTATCCGAACTATCGGCCGCACCGTCGAAAACAGTGATCGCGGGATGGGGCGGTCACGTGCCGGACCAGGACACGTTTCTGCGGGCGGTCAAGAACGCCGGCGGAAAAGGCCGCTACGCTCAGCGGCTGGCGGAATCCACGATTCACCCGCCGCAATATGTGGCAGAGGCGCTGCGGTATATGGCGGAGAACTAGATGGCCTCGTTGTCGGAGTCGATCGCGCGGCTGCGCACCAACGACAAGCAGTGGCAGGCATTCGGCACCCAGGGCCATTGTGTGGTGATCGCACCACCGGGCAGCGGCAAAACCGAAGTCCTGACAACACGATTGGCCTTCGATTTACTGCACCACACTCCCCAGCCATGCGGTGCGGCCTGCATCACGCTGACTGTCGCTGCGGCAGAACAACTGCGCACCCGAGTGCACGATTTACACAGTTTCCGTCGGCCGAACATCTTTATCGGCACCGTGCACAGTTTCCTGCTCAATGAGATCGTCATACCATTCGCCCCGCTGGCCGGCAGAGACGACCTGGACACCATCACGATCGTCGGACAGGGCCAGGCCAAGGCAATGCTCGAAAGCATTGTTTACGACGTCTACGGCCCTACGGCCGACATCTGGAACGTCCCCTCGACGGTCGAGATCAACCGCCGACGCATGGCCACCGACGAGCAGTGGGCCCGTCACGACCCGCGGATGAAGATGATCGCCGACAGGTATGTGGCCCAACTGCACGCCGAGGACCTGATCGACTTTACCGAGCTGGTCGCGCTGGCCATCGACCTGACCGAGCGCACCGACGTTGTCCGAAAAGCCTTGACCGCCAAATACCCCCGCCTCTACGTCGATGAATACCAGGACCTCGAGCCCGGCCTTGACCACGTTGTGCGAGCGCTGTGTCTAGACCCTGGTGCCGCAAGTCAACTGTTCGCCGTCGGCGACCCCGACCAGGCGATCTACGGATTCACTGGCACCATGCCCGAACTGCTCGAGCGCTTGGCCACCCATCCCCTGGTCACGCCGGTCGTCCTGGAAACGAATTATCGGTGCGGACGCCAGATCATCGCCATGGCCCAAGCGTTCAAGGAAAGCGCAGCGGTCGTCAGCGGCCACCGTGCCGGCGGCACGGTCAACACATTGTTCTGCCCCAACGGATTCTCTCAACAATGCACCGATGCTGCCCAGTGGATCGTTGACGCCCGCGACCGCTACCCGTTGCACGAGATCGCGGTGCTCTGCCCGACCAACGAACAGTGCGAACAGGCCGCCGACACCCTGCGGCAAGCCGGCATACCAGCGTTATACCGCAGCAACGACGACTACCGACCCACCCGGGTGACATTGTTCATCGAAGCCTGCGCGGCTTGGTGCTGTTTCGGCAAGGAGACCAGCCATTATCGATTAGCTGACCTGCTGCGCACGTGGCGGTACATGTTGGGCGATCAGTGGACCGCGCAAGCCGATGCGACGCTGGTCGCGGTCTTGCTTGAACAGGCGCGCGTAGCGGCGTCGACATCGGCGCTCGACTTCGTCGAGGCCCTCAACAGCGCCGGAATGCAATCGGCACTGACCCGTCCGGCGATGGCGATTGACGAGCTCGAGATACCCAAGCTGCTAATGGTCTTCGGCGGTGATGCCAACGGAGCTTCTCCGCTGACGGACCTTGCCGAGCGGGCGCGCCTGACCGATCGGGTGGAAGTCCGCACGATGGTCACTGGCAAAGGACTGGAATACGATGCGATCGTTGTGCTCGGGCTCGACGAGGACCGAGTGCCCCATTTCGCAGCCGACAAAAGCTCCAGCCAAATGCGTGAGGAGCGGCGAAAGTTCTACGTTACGTTGACCCGCGCTCGAGACGAACTTCTGCTGGTGTACTCCGGGTTTGTCGAGTGGAAGTCCGGCAAGACCAACTACTCGGGACCCAGCCGCTTCCTCGACGAGCTGGGCCTCACCGACCGCACCGACTACTGGTAACGACGCCGCGACCATACTCCGTTTGCATCTGCGCAACATCCGCCTCGCACAGCGCTTTCGGATGCGTGTCTGGTCTGCACAGGATGACGCTGGCTCGCCCCAAACCGCCTGGCGGACATCATTTGTGAGTATCAGCTCCGAAGCTCACCGTCGCGTCGCTAGCCCGTTTGTCCGGCGTTGTTTTCTCGTTGTTTCCGAGACGCGGCCAGTTCGCGTAGGGATATTCGGTGACTCGAACAAACTATCCATGGGCCGGGGCACGGTTGTGGATAACCGTTGTGATCCATCGGGATGCGTCTATGCCTCCGCTCCCCCCGCGCCGTCGTTAGCAATGGCGCGACACGCTGGGGGGCAGTTCATGCATAACTGCTGTTATCCATGATTGTGCGACCATTGCACCATGACGCCGGTGCCACGTGCCCTCAGTGACGATGAATCGCGGTACCCTGGTTGGTTTTTGGCGTTTCTGGCGGACCGGGCTGTGCGCAAGCCTTCACCGCACACCGTGAAGGCCTACCGACAGGACTTCGTCGCGATCGCCACACAGCTCGCTGGTGCCGGCGACCGGGTTGTGCATTTGGCGCCGGACGCAATTACCAGGGAGGCGATGCAGGCCGCCTTCGCCGCCTATGCCGACACCCACGAGGCCGCATCGATCCGGCGGTGCTGGTCAAACTGGAACACGCTGTGCGACTTCCTCTACACCGGAGAACTCATCACAGGCAACCCGATGCCGCTAGTCGGCCGGCCCAAAGTCGCGAAGACACTCCCGAAAGGGCTTGGCGCCGACACGATCTCGGAACTGCTGACGGTGATCGAGGAAGACCGCGGTTCGGTGCGCCGCTCCGACTGGGCCGAACGCGACCGGGTCATCGTGCTGACGGGGGTGCTCGCCGGCCTTCGCGCGGACGAACTTGTGCGCGCCGATGTCGGGGACATCCGACCGACGAATGAAGGCGGTGTCGTTCACGTGCACGGCAAGGGCAACAAGGACCGCCGGATACCGGTGGAACAGCCCCTGATTCACGAACTCGAGGCCTACCTGGACTCCCGCGCGGCCCGCTTCCCCGGGAGCACCAAACGCCGACCCATTACCGGTGGCCTGGCCGCGTGGCCGGCCAGTTCCCCACTGTTCGTCGGCAGTGACGGTCACCGCATCACCCGCGGCGCGCTGCAGTACCGGGTGCTACGTGCCTTCAAGAAGGCCGGGCTGGACAGCCAGCGCGCGCGAGGAGTCCTACTGCACGGCTTCAGGCACAGCTTCGCCACCGAATTGGCCAATGCGGATGTCAGCGTGTATGCGCTGATGAAGCTTCTCGGGCACGAGTCGATGGTGACCTCGCAGCGCTACGTCGATGGCGCCGGGACCCAGAACCGCGCGGCAGCTGCCCAAAACCCGCTGTACCGCCTGATCGAACAGTCGCGGGAACCGTAGCGAGCACACGCGGGTCACGCCGCGCGCCCTTCTCAGTAAAGGATCCAACGTGAGACGGCGTGATCAGCTCGGATGCGTTGCGTGCGCCGGTTGTCGTGTTGCCTGGTCGATGACCTTGGCGATTTCCTGGGGGTGAGCGACGTGGGTGTTGTGTCCGCCGGGGACCTCGACCGGTTCGACGCCGAGGCGCTCGCGGGCCATGTGGAGCATTGCCGCGCGGGTCAGGATGCGGTCGCTGACCGGCAGGAGGTAGGTCGAGGGCCGCGCGGCGGGATCGACCGGCGGGGTTTCGGCGTAGATCGCGGTTAGGTCGCAGCGGGCCACGGTGGGGAGGGCCTGCCGCAGGGTGGCCAGGTCGGCGTCGTGGAACAGGAAGTAGGTGGCCAGCACCGGATCACTGGAGGGGTCCACACCGATCCATTCCTCGTGAAAGATCGCGGTCGGGTCGGCGTGGATCTCGGCGAGCAGGCTGCGCCCGCCGGCGTAGTCGGCCACGGCGGCGGCCAGCCACACCAGGTGAGCGGCGTCGAGCCGCTCCGCCAGGGCGGGCACAAGCAGCCCCGCCGCCGAATGCGCCGCGATCACCGGTCGGTGCAGATCTGCGGGCAGCTGTGCGGCCAGCAGCTCGGCGTAGTCGGTGCTGGTGGCCGCGGCCGCGCCGGGCACCTGGACGGTCAGCGCCCGGTGCCCGCGCCGGGCCAGGGCCTCGATCAGCCACCAGAACCCGGCTGCGGACTGGGTGCTACCGTGCACCAGCACCACGTCGCTCACCGCCGGCCCCCACGACTGGCGGTGACCAGCTCGATCGGCCGGACATAGCCGGTGATGCTATTGATCGTGCGATGCGGAGCATGGTTGAGCGCATCGATGTCGCAGCGGGCCAGACCGCCACCGGCGGCGATGACATGCTCGGCGGTGACCGCCAAATCATTCATGGTGCCCAAAATGCGGCGGTCGGCAGTCTTGGCCACGGTGACCTGGTGGGCATCAAGGGCGCCGAGCGCATCGACAGCCAGCCCTTCGGCTCGCAGCGCGGCCTCGATCGCCGAGACGACGGGCGGACCGATCGGACGTAGCGCGGCGGCCGTGACATTCGGCACGAACACCGAAAGCAACGTCCCGGCGTGGGTCACCAGTAAGCACTTGCGCCGATCGACCCAGACCAGGTGGGCATACCAGTCCTGCTCGCAGGCCTCGCCGACGACCGGCGTAGACACCCCCAACAGCGCCAACACCTTGCCGGTGCACCGCAGCATCACGCTCACGATCGTAGGAAGCTAACGAACAGGCACAACGCAAAGGGGCCAATCAGCGATCCCGCTGCGGACAGCTGGGCCGCAGATACTCGCGGCCGTGGCGCGGATTGGCAGCCCTGTGCCTACGCGAAGCGATTCGCGTCAGACGATGTCTAAATCCAAACGTGGATCGCTCATATCGACGGCGATCCGCACATCCTCGACGTTGTGGAGCTCGTCGCGTGCGTTAGGGAGCGCAGTGTATGCCGTTGACTGGCCCAGGAATCCAGGGTGCTCGTCAAGTGGAACGAGACCGGCCTTGCGCCAGTACCGGTTGAGCGCATCGATCGCCTGGATCTCTGAAACATCTTCGGGAGTTTCGCCGGCCGGGTGCGGATAGAGCAGAACCAGCGTGTCCGATACGCTCGCCATTCGCGCGATCACCTCTGCGGCGAGCCACGCCCCGAGGTCGTGGCCCCGTAGGGGTTCCGCGACGAAGACGGTGAGCAGGATGAGGATGGTGTTGAAAGGCTCTGGGAACTGCTCCTGAACGGAATCGGCGACGTACTTTCCGTCGAACAGGCCAGCGAAGTTCTCAGCGTCTTGCGACAGCGAGTCCAACATCTCCGCGATGGGGTGCTCGCCCAACCGTATCGTCAGAAAATCGGCGTACCCGCCAAGGACGTCCGGCTCGTCGACGACGTCGACGTGTCCAAGCCGCAGCTCGGCGCGCCAGTCCATGCAGGGGTCGAACGGGCTCTCGTTGGTGCTCGCAAATCGGACCGTCGGCGCACACAGTGTCGTCGTGGGGGAGTCGGATCTGGTCATCCGCTTACTCGGGCCATCCATGGTCGCTGGCATGCTCTTCATCGTGCCTTCGCGACGGCTTGAAAGAGACGACTCGACTGCAGGCGCATCGGGTGCCTTGATGCAAGTCCAACCATGCAGGAAAACCACCGTCGCCCCCAGGATCGCTGCCGCGGATGTCGTCCCACAGGTAGAATCGAGTTTATGGGTGAGTTGAGGGAGAAGTACCCGCAGCATTTCGGAATGCTTGGTGAAGTGCGAGCGCAGGCCCTCGAGTTCGCCATCGCCAACAACGTTCTGGAGGGCTGGGAGCCCAACGAGGACGACATTCGCGATCTGTGTGAAGCGACCGCTGGACATCTCAGTGACGATGAAGTGCTCAGGCGCGGACTGGACCGGCTGCAGGGCAATCGCGCCGATGCCCGACCGTCCTGACTGACGACCTCACGCCCGAGAGTGCCGGTGCCGCAATGGGAATCGTACTTCTGGCCAAATACGCAGGTCCTGAAAAACAAATTGGGGCTCAAAGACCAGGCCACCCTGACCGCGATGGAACGCCTGCACACCACGCTGCAAGCCGAGCGGATCACGTCAGGTCTCGTCCCGATCGATCGGACCTTTGACGCCGCGCACCTCAAAGCCATTCACGCCGCGCTGTTTTCGCGGATCTACACCTGGGCAGGCGAATACAGGACGGTGAACATGCGCCGCGGCGTCAATGAGTTCGCCAGCGTCATTGACATTCCAAGGGTCGTCGACGAGATGCACCGCCAAATCGGCGAAACCGACTGGCACATCGATGATCGTGATGTGTTCGCGGCCAATGTGTCGACTACTGCGGCAATCGGGAACTTCGCGCACCCTTTCCGCGACGGAAACGGCAGGGTGATGCGAATCCTGCTCAACCATGTCTGCGAACGTAGCCCGTACCGGCTTGATTTCACCGATTTGGATCCGGCGGTGTGGAACCAGCGCTCGGCGCTGACGATGCCGGACCGGGGCAGCACCCAGGTTCATCCTGAAGAGTTCATCGTCGTTTTCAAGGCGATCACTGTCGACGCGGGTCGACATATCGAGATCGAGCGTGGTGAGGATGGGCACGGGCTGGAGGAGTCCGGCCACGACGGCGGTGACGACTTAAGTCTGTGACGCCCCGCCCACCTTCGGTTCCGCGTCGAACCGCGGTCAAGACTTCATCGACCGGCTTGCGGAGATGCCTGCCTGAGGCGCTCGGACGCTACGCGGCCCAGACCAAGAAGCCTCTGTATGGGCTGATCGAACAGTCGCGGGAAGCCGTAGCTCTTACGGTTGGCACCAGGCCACGGCCACCCGCAATGCCAGATAATAGAGATTACGTCAGGTAATCTTGATGCGGGCGAGCCTTCGGCATCAGGAGCACTTGATATATGTGTTACCCTATCCGCCGTGGGATGGGAATACACCACCGGCGATGGCGGCAGCGAGTGGCACGAGGGTTACCTTGCGGCTGAGTTTGAAGACGGCCTACGGGCCCTCGGAATCAGCGGCACTGGCGTTCCTCCTGGATACCTCGCCGTCGACCAGTACGGCGACGGCACGTTCGGGCAAGAGGCAGTCAGACGCCACGGCGGCCGGCCTGAGTTTGCAACCAGGCCGGCCGGGGAAGTCATCGGCTGGCGGGTTACCTGCAACTGCTACGGCCCGGGTGACACAATGCCCTCCAAACGCTGGTTCAGTCAACAACTTTGGAAACGAGTTCCCTCACCTGTCCGGCATGCCCCCGAAGCCTTTCGCATCTACGCGGCCGACGAGGACGTACTCGACGTCATCATCGGTGATGCCTACACAGCCGCGCATGACGCCTGGTGGAACGAACACATCAAGGACGTCGACGCCGAAGCCGCTATCAAAGCAGCGCTCGCTGCGATACGTGCCGGCGAAGAACAACTCGACCAGGCAGTAGTCGGAGCTCGTCGGAAAGGGCTGTCTTGGGCCAAAATCGGTGGTGCCGCGCAGATGTCGGCCCAAGCAGCCCATGAGCGCTGGGCAAAACGGGACAGCCCCGCGATATGAGCACGGCGAGCCGGGATCCAGCCGTTCGCAGAAGGCCCCGAGCGCCGCGATGGTGAATAGACGCCCTCCACTGGGCGAATCGGCACGCCCTGTACCCCACTGGCTCCACGAGTGCGCGGCCGGACCCTGAACACCCTTCGCGACGTGGCATGTAGAACAATGCCGTAGTACATTGTGGGAGTGAGTGAAGTATCCGTTCGAACGCTTAACCAGGAGACATCCAAGGTCTTGGCCCGCGTCAAGCGCGGCGAGGAGATCACCCTTACTGAACGCGGCGAGGTCATCGCTCGCATAGTTCCGGCTTCTTCTGGCCCTCTCGACTCACTCATCAGTGCCGGAAGGGTGCAACCGGCGACTACGCATGGCCGGGCACCTCGACCTACGATTCCGATGCGGGGCGGCCTCGACGCCGGAAACCTCTTGGAGCGCATGCGTGCCGAGGAACGGTACTAGCGCGTGATCTATCTGGAAACCTCGGCGCTGGTCAAGTTGATTCGGATCGAAGTCGAGTCTGCCGCTTTGGGTAATTGGCTCGACGAACAGACCGAACTACCTTGGATTACATCGGTTTTGACCGAAGTCGAATTATCCAGGGCGATCCGCGCAGTCGCCCCCGAAGGGCTTCCGGCTGTCCCTTCCGTCCTAGCCAGGCTGGACCGTTTTGAAATCGACTCGGTCATACGCTCCACTGCGGCGGCCTACCCTAACGCAGGGCTGCGCTCGCTCGACGCGATCCACCTAGCCACTGCTCAAACGGCTGCAGCCGCCGCACCGTTGACCGCTCTGGTTACTTACGACAATCGGCTCAGGGAGGCCGCCGAGTCCCTCGCAATAGTGGTCGTCGCGCCAGGCAAAGTGCATTGATACCGTCGAATACTGGGAAGCTACTGCGCGAATCTTCGAGGGTGGAGATATGACCGTTGCGCGACTGCAGCATATCTGCGGGATCGGCGTAAACGAGGTCGGTGATCGAGCCGACGCACTCAACGATCCCGAAATGCTTCGGTTGGAAAACCTGGACACCGATGTACCTCCCCCAGACATCGCGGTTGAACTAACCCGCCGCGCAGTCAATGACGACGCTGCCAACAGTTACCTGCCGTTGGAGGGCCACCACGACCTGCGCCAGGCGGCCGCGACGCACGTATCTCGCCTCAGCGGCATCCCCTACGATCCGATCCACGAATGCGTCAGCGTCGCAGGCGGTCTAAACGGCGTATTGAACACGCTATTGGCTGTGGTCGAACCCGGTCAGGAAGTCGTCATCACCGACCCGGCCTACGCAGGATTGATCAACCGCATCCGGCTCGTCGGCGGTGTCCCACGCCACGTTGCCGCACACCCGAGCGTGGACGGCTGGCGCACCGATCCCGCCGAGCTCGCCGCTGCGATCGGCCCCAACACGGCGGCCGTGCTGCTGATGGACCCCGCTATGCCCACCGGCGCACTGCTATCAAATGAACACCTCGACGCGATCGCCGAACCCGTCACCCGACATGGGGCGTGGGTGATCTACGACGCCGCTATGGAACGTATCCGCTTTGATCACCAGCCGCCGCTGCACCCGGCGAGCCACCCCGCCCTGACCGATCGCACCATCACGATCGGATCGGCATCTAAGGAACTGCGAATGATCGGATGGCGGGTCGGCTGGGTCGTCGGACCCCGTCCGATCATGAGCGACATCGCCCTGGTGGGTATCACCAACGTTGTTTGTCCAGTGGGCATCTCGCAACGAGCGGTCGCCGCGGCCCTGTCGGCGCCGGATGCCGACGATGACGTTGCCGCCGCGACCAACACCTGGCGGCAACGCTGCGAACTGATCATCGACCAACTGGCCACCTACCCCGTCCTGCGGCCGCAAGGCGGCTGGTCGCTGCTGATCGACACCGCCGCGATGAGCCTTACCCCCGAAGAGGCCTCGCTGCGACTCTTCGACAAGGGCCTCCTCGCAGCCACCCCCATGCGCGGCTGGGGACCCACTGGCGCCAACTACCTACGATTGGTCTTCGCCAACGAACCACTCGAGCGCCTCACCGACCTGCGTCGCCGCTTCGATGCAGCCTTCTAGGTGGACAGGGCCCCTAAGAAGCGCGTCGGCTCCGCCGGTGAACCTGTCACCAGCCCCATCCGGTCCGGTATTAGCAGTCCTTGGGTGATCGCTGAGCCGCTTTGATCGAGCTGGCTTGCCGGGGAGCGGTCGCCGAGACAGAAGGGACCAGGGAACCCCTTGGGCCCGGGGTGCAGCCGGCGTGGATGGCGAAAGAGGCAGCAAGACAACAACTCCCCCGAGCTGGGATGCACGGCGTGTAGCCTCGTCTTGATCGTCGTCGGCGTACACCCACGCCGCGCCCAGGTGGCCGCAACGGTTGAGCGTGTCCGGAAAATGCGGTTCGGCCGCGTGCCCGCGCCCCTATGTCAATTCCTCGTAGGTGCGCCGGCCGCGCCAGGATCGAGCCGGCGTTACGCGATGATCCGGTGCAGGGCGCTGGCTACGGCGCATGCGGTGATGATGGCGGTGACGATTCCCGCCGAGAGATACCCCACCCCTCCGGCGGCGATGGCGAGTAGCGCGATCACGACCCATCGCAGGGGCAGGGGTTGAGCCGGCTGCTGGTTCTGGCCCTGCGAAGGGCGCGAGGACGGTACCGTTGACACTGTGTTGTTCCTCCATTCTCGTGGGATGACGCACCGCGGCCTTCGGGGATTCAGCCCCCGAGGGCCGCTTCGTTGGTTGCTGTCCTCCCCTGTGCGGCGGAGGTTCCGCAAGCCGCTGACGTGCATCTATGACCGTTGTACGCGACTTTCGCCGGGCCCGTGCTACCCTGGGTGAAACGGCTTAACCCGCCTAAAAGAACTTCCGCCAATGACGGTCGCCCGTATTTTTAGGAGGGTTAAGCCGTTGCGGGAAGGCCGTTGCGGATAGAACGCGGTGTGAGATAAATCACGTAAGAATGGAGGGTGGCGGCCGATGCAGTTTCTTTTCGAGCTGAGCATCGCTCGGCCACCGAATGCGCGGGAGCGTGCTGTTCTCAAGACACGGCTGAACAGACTTGTCCAGATGGAACAGTCCGCGGCGCACGCAGGAGCCCGCCTAGAGGAACTGCTGCTAGGTCGCGCGACTTCGCCTGGGGACGTTCGGATTCGGCATGGCTTCGTGCGGCTATTCGTCCCCGACTCGGCGGCAAACACCACGGACCGCAACGCGACCAGGCGAGACCTGCGGCCACCGAGCACCCGGTTGATGTCGCCGCGGGGCCGGGCCTTGTCTTTTTTCCTGATCGCGCTATTCGAAGCTCAGATGCGATTGGCGCCCGGACAGGCCGCAGCGCGCAACGAGCTGCCGCTGAAAGCCGAGAATGACCGGATGGGCTGGACGGACTACATTGCCACCGACGCCCAGGACGCGACCGAAGGTCGGATCTTCGTCGACGTGCCCACCAAGAAGGCCCGCCAGATCCAGTCCAGCCTGGTCAGGCTGCACACCGAGAACTTGATCAGCGTCCCGGCGGCCAAAGGCCGACACCGCCGCTACCAGGACTTCGTACTCAAGCGTGAAGACGCCCGACCCCGTGGCGACAACAGTGTCTACCGAGTGCCCGAGCATGGCAGCGAGTTCTTCACCGTCCCCGTGTCCCTTTTCACCAATGGTTGGATCCACGTCCTCGAGGACAGCGAATTGGTGCTGCTGCTCATCGCCGCGCGGATGCGTGCCGGACACGGCGACGTACCCCAGCCCCTCCCCTCTGGTCCACGCAAGTTGAATTACGGGTTGAGCCGAGATTCCTTCGAGGCCGGTCACCGCGTGCTCGACTACCTCGGCCTCCTCGACGTCATCTCCGACTACGAGCGCAATAACGACGGCAAGGTGGATGGATTCGCCGACCGCGGCGCGAAACCTCACCTCCTGCGCTTCCACCCCGAGACACTCGATAGGCCGGCCTTCCCCACGATCGTCGACACCATCACCGAACAGATCGCCAAATCCGAGGGCTCATAGCCTTGTCCACACGTCACGTCGTCGACCGGCGACGGTGCGAATTGCCATAGCCGACAGGGAGAATGGGCACTAACCCCGCTCAGCGAGCCCTCGCGGAGGGCATGTCGAGAAGATTCGCAGCGAGACTCAGCGCCGGCTGATTACGGCGGCCAAGACCACCACGGAGCGGGCCTGGCTGGGCGAGGTGTCCAGCGTGGCGCTGGTGCAGTCGGTCAACGACTCCCAGCGGGCCTGGCGCAACTTCTTCGACTCGGGCAGCGGGAAACGCAAGGACCGCAAAGTGGGTCGCCCACGGTACAACACGGCGCAAGGATCACCGGCAGTCGTTTCGGCTCACCCGCAATGGTTTCAGCCTGACAGGGGTGAGTTGCCAATTGTCCGCCAGGAGCCGCAGCAGCCGAGCTGAGCCGGTTGGCTTCTTGGTCGGGCCTGTCGGCGGCCAGCGCTACTGTTGATCGACGTTGCGCCCATGTTGCTCGCCGGGCCGCCACCGACTCGACGGGCCCGGCCGAAGAGGAGATTGGGCCATGTGGCCGCTGTTGACCAATGAGCCGATCGACGGTGAGACCGTGGTTCACCGGCAACTGCGGCCGGCCGGATGCGCAGTAGCGGTCGATCGCACGGACCTGTCAGCCGCCGCGCGAGCCGTGGCCGAGCTGTGCAATTCCTGGGCCGGCAGCGCGATGCCGCTGATACCGGTGACACCGCAGTCACCCATCGACAGCCGGTGGCACCGAATCTTGCTGCAAAGCAACATCGACGGCATCGCCAAGACGGACCTGATCGACGAACACGAACGGAGCAGATTCTGCGACATCCAGGGTGGGGACTACCGGCAACTGCTGCTGCGCATCCTGATCGACCTCGACGACCCGAGGCCGACCGTGCAGACATGCCGCGGCGTGCGCACCGACGATGACTGGTACCTCGCCTACCTGAGCATGCTCGGCGACCTGCCCGCCCATCCAGACCCGATGAACACGTGGAACGATTTGCGGCCCGACTTGACCTACGAAGACGTCGTCACGATCCGGGGCGTCGAGTCCGAAGTCGGTGCGCGCGGACTGGCAGCGCTGATCCGCGACCCCTCGGTGCTGTCTGCGGTCGACCTCACCCGGAGCAAGCTCAGCGTCGGAGTTCCCGCCGCGACCGATCGCGGCCTGCTTCCGGAGCGTTCGCGGTTCGAGTGGGACGACGACCGGATCTCGCGGCGCTACGGCCCGAACGTGATCGTCGTCTACCGCCCAGGCAGTGTCGAGGACCTCGCACTGATCTGGAACATACGCGCACGATTCGCACACCCTCGCGGCCTGCCGCTCGCCGTCCCGATGACCGACACCATCGACGAAGACATCGCGACCTTGCAGCGGGCCGGCGTCGAGCACCACTTCGGTGGTGGCCACAACGTGGCCCTGACGTCGTTCTCCGTGGCCGCTACCGACCTCGAAGCCCTCGCCACGCACAACCGGTTCGATGTCGTCGATGCGTGGACCCTTCTCGGCCCCATCGGCGGGTACTGCGTGCCGTCCACGGAGACAACGCATTTCACGGACGGCGCGGCGACGATCCCAGACTTCACGGCCACCGACATCGAGGCACTGGGACTTCCGCTGCTCGGCAGCCACCAAGGGACCTGGATGCGACTCAAGACGACGGTCGCCGACGACGCGCTGCCGTTGAGCGCCACCATGCGCCGCCCGCACTACTACGGCGAACTGAGATACCTCGACGGCCCGATCACCACCGGTGGGCACCTCAATCAGACGACCCGCATCACCCAACCATCCGGGTTGGAGGTGCTGGCCGCCCTGGCCACCGACGCTCGCCTGGTGGCGACCGAAAGCGCCCCCGGCAGAGCCGCCGAATACCTCATCCGGGCCGCCGCGCCGGAGCTGTCGATGCTGGCCGCCCCCGGGGTGGTCGCCGCCATCGATGAACTGACCCGTGGGCGCCACGTCAGCCTGGTCAAGCGACGTCTCAACCAGTTCTTAGGCCAGGACGACCTCGACGAGTCCTCCGACCGCTACGAAGTGCTCTTTGAGCGTCTCGATCGGGCTGTCGGCGACCCAGACGCCGCAGAGGCCGGATCGCTGACCTTCAACCAGCTGCGGGTGCAGCTTCGCATGTCTGTGGCCGGAGCGCAGCGGTGGGTGCGGTGGGCCACGGCCAGCGGATTGGTCCTGCGCGGCGTGGAAGCCAAATGCGACCGGTGCGGTCACAGACAGTGGCGCCCGTTCGTCGAGATCGTTCCGGCTCTGATCTGCCACGGCTGCGGGGAGCACATCCCCAATGCCTACGGGTTCAACCACATAGAGTACCGCTACCGTGCCAGCGAGTCGCTGCTGCGCGCCATGAGTCACGATGTCCTGCCGTCGGTTCTGGCCATCCGCTACATCAGCTCCGTGATGGGCGGTCGGGGCGGCGTGGTGTTCGGTGCCTATCCAGGCATCGAGTTTCGCCGCGACGCGGCCTCGCCGGTCGAGGCGGAAGTCGACGTTCTGGTCGTCCTGCGCACCGGCGGGATGATCATCGGAGAGTGCAAGACCAACGCGCGGGGGCTGACCAGCGGAGAACTGGACAAGCTGTGGAAGGCCGCTGATGAGGCCGGTGCCCGCGCAACGTTCACCGCGACGCTGGACCGGGCGCAGGCGTGCGGGCCCCTCTGGCGGGCGCGCGCCGCCCCCAATGGGCGGCCGCACTTCGCGTTGACAGCCGAGCATCTCTTCGACCTGCAGATCCGAGGTCCCGCTTACAACGAGGATGTCTTCGACTGGCGTGATGATCCGCCGGGGACGCGCGGACCGAGTGGGAAGCCGGTGGAATGGGCGGCCGTCGACGAGGCGTTCAGTCGCTACACCGAGGGCTCTGCGACCGACTACCTGCAGCTGCGGCGCGCGCCGTGGATGTCCTCGGAGTTCATCGATCCCATGCGCCTGCCGCCGCCCGCCATCGACGACGGTCCACCAGCCGGCGCGGGTCCGCCCACAACAGTGCCGCCGCCACGCTGATCATCTTGCCCGGCGGCGGCAGTTTAGAACGTGCCGGATCGGGTTATTAAGGATCGTCGTCTCCAAAGATCGGCTCTTTGCCTGCGGTCAGCCAGCTTGGCTCCAAGTACTCATCGACCGACAGCACGAGTGTGGACGCCGGACTGGACATGTCATCGACATAGTGGTGACCAGCGCGGCCTCCACTGCTTGTCAATACCTGGGCCTTGTCGAGGATTTCATTGGCTTTGGCGTCATCTAGTCGCCACACCACTCGCTCGTCCGACAGTTCGATAGCTGCCGCGCCTGCCTGGATGATGAATTCGTGAACCCGTCGGCCATGTGTTAAGTGGGACAACCCAATCCGCTGTGCCAGCGCAAGAGCTTCGGCGAAGGCGGCAAGCCCGGCGCTGTCAGCGGCCACCAGCACTACATCCTCGCCTC
This sequence comes from Mycobacterium sp. 050128, assembly GCF_036409155.1. Taxonomy (NCBI): domain Bacteria; kingdom Bacillati; phylum Actinomycetota; class Actinomycetes; order Mycobacteriales; family Mycobacteriaceae; genus Mycobacterium; species Mycobacterium sp. 050128. The sequence continues at coordinate 31,361 of NZ_JAZGLW010000008.1, forward strand.
TGAACTCCGCGACGCTCTTAACACGAATCACCGTCATGAACGACCAGTGTGGCACAACCGAAGTCCGCCGATCACGCGAAATAGTGCGATGCAAGCGCTACAGGGCGCCGCTGCATATCAACCGTCCGATCCACAGAATTTTGACAATCCTCGAATGTTGTGCGAAAGCCCGCGCTACGCCCCGACTGCCAGCCGACTCAACGGCGCGGCCTAGGTAATGCCTTTGAGTAAGGCGCCTGGCGGTACTCCGAAGTGGTCAGCGATGTCGAAGAGACGCTCCACCGAGATATTGCGTTCCCCTGCCTCGACACCAGTGAAAAACCACCGGTTCATGCCGGTCGCCTCGGCGGCTGCGCTTTTGCTTTCACCGGCCGCCTCGCGGAGCTTGGTGATGTTCGCGCCCAGAATCGCCATGCGCCGTTGGTTGACGTCCGATCGCCCCGTCCTCATGATGCCTACTATAGGCGCCACTACTCAATAGGACATAGGGGCCCAGGATGCTCAAAGTGCCTTGTGCACAAAGCGTGTGGATTGTACACACGAGTGCCCGGATGACTTGCTCTAGGTCAACCTCATACTAGAGTGACTACTATAGTAGTCGTTCCTTCGAAAGGGGTTTCCCAGCATGGACACATCAACACCCGACGTCACCACCGCCGAGCGCGGCGTGCTCGAACACATCGACCCAAAGGCACTAGAAATCGCCGACAATGTGCGCGACAACGCGACGGAAGGCAAGCACTACGCGGACCTTGTCGCGAGCGTGGGTGAAGTAGGTGTCGTGGTACCGGTGTGCGCGACCCGAGACGCTGACGGCAAGACCGTGGTTCGCGATGGGCAGCGTCGAACCCTGGCCGCCCGCGCGGTTGGGCTTGACACCGTGCCGGTATACGTGGTGAGCGAGGTCGCCGAAGACGACAAGAGCCGCACCGTGGCGCGGATCACTGGGCAAATGGTCGCCAACGACCACCGTGCGGCCCTAACCGAAACCCAGCGCGCCAAGGCTATCCAGCAGCTACTGCTGGAGGGAGTGTCCCCGGCGAAGGTAGCCAAGTCGCTTACCGTCCCGAAGGCGTTGGTGCACGCTGCAGCTGCTGCCGCGCAATCACCGCAGGCTATGGATGCTCTGTCGACTACGCAGCTGACCATCGAACAGGCAGCGGTCCTCGCCGAATTCGACGCCGAACCCGATGCCATTCAATACCTCTGCGATGCGGCGACATTGGGTGAATTTGACCATCGTGTGAGCGAATTGCGCTCCAAAGCGCAAAGCGAAGCAGCGTGGGAGGCGGCGGCACAGCCGCTTCGTGATCAGGGGTATACCGTCCTCGGGCAGCAGCCGTCCTGGTCGTCAGACTTAAGCCGGGCAAGGTTGGACCGGCTCTGCGACGCACAGGGCAACTCCCCGGCCGAGGACATTGTCGCCCAGCGCCCGCAGCTGTGGGCGGTGTGGCTCGAAGAAGCTCCCCACTACGTCGACACTCGCACCGGCAATCAGCTCAGCGAAGACGACATCGACTGGGACCTCGAGCCCACCGATGTCGACGCGGAAGCCGAACAGGGCTATGTCCACCCGTGCTATGTCGAAGAATCGACGACATATCAGGCCGAGTTCTACTGCCTAGACTTGGATCAGGTGTCGCTGTTTGCGCGAGCTGATTACTACCGGAACAGGGACCGCGGGATCGGTGACGCGAACACCGAAGACTTAGCGGCACGCAAGGAGGCCGAACGGCGCGAGAAGCGGAAGGTGGTCGCGCTCAACAGGCTTGGGCATGCGGCCATTGAGGTCCGTCGAGCTTGGGTCAAAGAACGTTTGCTGGCACACAAAACCCCCGAAAAGGGGGCAGCACTGTTTATCGCCGAGCAGCTGTCTGCAGAGCCTCACCTGCTGGCGACCCCTAACGGAATATCGACCGCCGCCGTACTTCTCGGACTGTCAAGCGATGCCTCGGTGAGCGCTGCGGTGAGCGCGCTGCCGACGACCGCCGATGCGCGCGCAAGTGTCATCACCCTCGGGCTGGTGCTAGGGGCGCTGGAAGCGCAGACCCCCAAGGACGCGTGGCGACGTACTTATAGCAGCAACAGCAAGAGCTACTTGTCATTTTTATCGGACCACGGCTATGAGCTCTCCGATATCGAGAGGGTGATCGTAGGCAGACTCAAGGCCGACACTCTGTATGACCGACTAGATGCCGCAAAGAAGGCGCAGGCGGCCGGCTGAGGCGGAAGGGTGCTGGGGCACGCGGCGTCACGAGCCACTGCCCCAGCACCCATCAACTTCTCCGCGAGGGCGGACATCTCACCCGGGAGATTGCTGACACGGGCCCCAGAGCGCCATGCTACTTGGCGCTAATACGTTGGCACACAAAGTGCTACACAACGCCGCGGCGCAGCGACGCATGCCGGAGAATGGGTTGCTGTGCTGACATTGGCGCGATAGAATGACTACTATAGTAGTCATCAACTCGAAGGAGCGATTATGGTTTCCCTGCCCAGCACCGACCCCGCCCGCAGTACACCCGCAGCCATCGTCACCCATACCCTGGTCCGTATTCAGGGCGCCCAGGACGGCGACATCACCGTCTTCCATGCCTGCACGCCCACCGCCCGTCTGACGATGGCCTGGGGCGGCATCTTGATGACGTTCTGGTCAGCCCAGGCCACCCAGAGCGTCTTGGAGGCCCTTGCCGCGGCCCGCCCCCTAGTCGCACCCTTGCTGCGCCGCATACCGGCTCTACCGCAACCGCCGCTGGAGCCATTCGCTCAGCAGACCATCGCCCTGGACTGGACTCGCCGAGCTACCTACGCCGTCGTCGCCCGCGACGAACTCGCCCGTGACCGGCGGCGCACGCTGCGCTGGATCGACATTCACTGCGGCCCGTGCACCTGGCAGATCCTTGACCAGGAGGGCTATCACAGCGCGCTTGAACTTCTGCGGCGAGCTCACGCGACAGCAACACATGTGTTCCCCGATGGAGCGGAACACAGTGCTGATCCCACGCTCGACAGTTACCGCCCAGCGCAATAATCCACAGCCCGTCGCCCCGGGGCCGCACTTATCCACAATGGACAGTGCGGCCCTTGGCGATCAGCTGGCCCAGCGCCGACCATCAACAGCAGCGCATGCCGAAACGAAAGAGGTCGTTTTCTCATGATCACCTGGACTGTGACTGTCAATCACGCCGCCGGCCTTAGCAGCTACGACGGGCAGGCGCCGAACGCCCCCGCCGCGCGAGCAGCCGCTATCGCCACGGCCCGCCGGTGGGCACGTCGAGCCACCCCCATCTCGGGTTACCCGCATTACATTCTCGCTGTCGACGGACAATCGGTGGCGATCATCGCCACCGGCGTGGATGACGCTGGCGGGCCCGCCCACGAACAAGTAGACCGGCTGCTCGCCGACTTCGACGGCGCCCCAATGCCGGAAGCCTTGCAGGCCGCTCCCCCTACCAAGCTCTACGATCATGCAGCGCCGGCCGGGCACTGCGGACTCCCCCAACCGCCCCGAACCCACTGACTCTAATTTGCCGAGAACGAAGGAGAATCATGGGACTTCTGGACACGCCAGGCCCCATCAGACCGCGCACATTCACGGTCTGGCTGGCCGACGGCACCACCTGGATAGCACCGCAAGATCAGCGATACAGCTACTCCATCGACTCAGGCGTGCTCACCGTCCAACCGGTTGACGCCGATGGCGGGCCGCTACCCGGAGCGCAGCACTACAGCCCAACGGGCTGGACCAAGGTGATCGAACATGACACGGCGCTACCGACCGATCTGATCACCGCAGCATTTCCCTCTAAGAGCTGACCCCACGGTCTTGGCGGTCGCGGTCGTCTCATAGACGAGGTCCCTAAGCAGGCCGGATCACCCGCCGCACGATAACGCTCTGGCGCCGTGAAATGCGATCGCTAAGGGGCAGATTCGCCCGAAGGCAACAACCCATGCCGACGTTTCGGGGTCGGCACGCTCTCGATGTCGAGTTGGTCTTCATGTTGGGGGCTAGAGGTCGTGGCCGGGGTGGTCGATGCTGTGTTGGCGGTGTTCGAGGGTCAGGCGTTCGCGGGCCCGCAGGGTTTTGCGTAGGGCGTCGGCGTTGGGGAAGCCGAGTTCTTCGAGCAGGGCCGGGGTGGGGTTGAGCAGCAGGCTCCAACCGGGTTTGCGGCCGCGAGCCTTTAGGCGTTGTTCGGCCGCTGCTGCTTTGGCTTTGGCTTCTGGGCTTTCGGCGGCCATGCGCAGTTCGAGGGTGAGCGCCTTGAGTTCTGCGTCTTTGGCGGCCAGTTCGTCGGTGTGCTCGAACGGCTCTGGGGGGTTGGCCAGGAAGTCGTCGAGGGCGCCTTGATCGCGGTCGCGGTCGTGTTGCAGTCGGGCGTGGTGTTCGGGCAGTCCGTGGTAGAGGTTTTCCACGCGGCGTAGCAGGCCGAGTTGTTTGGGGCCGTTGAGGTCAGCCCCGAGTCGTGCGCCTGTTGAGAGCAGCTCAAGGGCGTCGATGTCGATGGTGCGTGACGGTACAGCCAGGCGCAGCAGGAGTTGGTCGTGGGTGAGGTCGCGGGCGGCGAGGATGTCGATGCCATGAATGTTGGCGCCGATGGGCTCAAATCGGCTGGCACCGCGGTCTTTTCCGGCGGTGTAGGCGCACCGTAGCACGTTGGCGAGCGCTTGGGCGGCGGGGACGCGTTCGGTGTAGGTGGTCTCGGCGATGGTCAGCCGTGGCGGGCCGCCGGCGGCGACGTGAGCGGCGGCGGCCCGGGCGACGGGCGCGAGCTGATCGATGTCGCGTTGCTTGTTGGGGATGGCGCGTTCGAGGATGTTGACCTGCCAGTCGCGGTTGCGGACCGATTGTTGGTGCGCGCGTTGCAGCGCGGTGAGGCGTTTGACGGTGTCGTCGAGTTCGACTTGGCGTAGGTAGCGGGGGTCGCCGGTGGCGATGGCTTTGGTTTCGGCGGCCGCGGCGCCGATGTCGCCGCCGGATAGGTCTTCGATCTCGGTGTCCTTGATTTCGTTGCGGTGCATTTGTTCGATGAACAGGGCTTTGGCTTGTACTTTTTGCCACATGACGGTGTCGTAGGAGCCTTCGGTGACGTAGTTGAAGATGTGGATGCCGTCGAGGTTTTGGTTGCCCTGGCGCAGGATTCGGCCTTCGCGCTGTTCAAGGTCGCATGGTCGCCAGGGCACGTCGACGTGATGCAGGGCCGCGGCTCTGGCTTGCACGTTGACTCCGGTGCCCATCTTTTCGGTGCTACCTATCAGCACCGACACCTCGCCTCTATTGCATTGGGCGAAGAGGTGTTTGAGTTCTTGGAGGTTCTTGGCCTCGTGGACGAAGCGGATCGCGGGTTCGGGCATGCCGCGTTGTGTCAGTTCGTCTTTGAGGGCTTGATAGATGCTGAACTGGCGAGGATTTTTCGACGGGGTGCCGCGGTCACAGAAGACGATCTGCAGCGCGCCGGTGCCGGCCGGGGCGCCGGTGTCGGGGTGGGTGTAGGGGCGGTCGCGGTATTGGTGGTGCACGCTCATGATGCGTTCGGCGACGGCGGCCGCTCGGCTGTGTGGTGGTGCGGGCAGGTGAGCAAGGCGTGGATCGAGGGAGACGTTGCGTCCGTCGGTGCTGATCTTGAGTTGGTTGTCGCGCTGCGGTTGGCGGGCATCGAGATGATCGAGCCTGTAACCGAGGTCGGTGATGAAGTCAACGACTTCGATGTCGGGTTGCAGACTGATGATTTGGCGTTGCCCGGTGTGCAGGGCCGGCAGTGCGACGGGGACCTGATCGCGGGTGACGACGTCGGTGTAAATCGATGACAGGGCGAGCAGCTCGGGCAGGTTGGTGAATTTGCCGACGCGGGTGACGGGGCGCAGTTTGGTTCCGGTGGAGTTGACTTCGATGGTGGTAGTGGTGGCGGTAAAGGCTGCGCCCCAGTCTCCCAGATCGGCGACTCCTGCTTGTTCGAGAAGGTCTGGGCGCAAGTAGGTTTGCATGACCCACAGTTCGCCGAGTGAGTTCGCGATGGGTGTTCCGGTGGCAAAGGTGGCGACGCGTTCGACGGCGCGGTGGGCGGGAATGCCTTTGGCTTGGGCTTCGTCGCGACGCCGCTGGCGCAGGACACGGGGCTTGAGGGCGAGGTCTTCTGCGCGTTGTGAGGCATTCGCGCAGGACAGTTCCTCGATGTTGCAGGTGCGGCCGAGGTTTTTGTAGGTGTGAGCCTCGTCGATCATGAGGTAATCACAGCCTGATTCTTCAAAGCGCAGACCGGCGTCTTTGGTGTTGGCGGCCAACAGCTTTTCGAGCCGGTTTTGAGCAGATTTGATCGCCAGTTCGATGCGTTTCTTGCTGCGGTCAGCTTCGGCGGCTGCGAGCTGTTCACGTAACGTGTCGAGTTGTTCTTCGATGTAGTTGACTCGCATGTCATTGGACACGTTGATCGCGGTGAACGCCGACTGCGGGATGACGACCAGATCCCAGTCGCTAGAGGCGGTTTGAGCGATGAAGCGCCGGCGACCTTCGGCGGTGGTCGCGGCTGACCCGAGTAGCACTTTGGCTGCCGGGTACCACTGTTTGGCTTCGCGTCCGACTTGCTCGGTGATCGAGTTGGGCACGACGAGCCAGGGTTGGCGCACCAGCCCCAAGCGTCGCAGTTCAAGCGCTCCTGCCACGCAGGTGCCCGTCTTGCCTGCTCCGACAACGTGATCCAGCAAAACGGTCGGCTCGGCGATGATGCGCGCGACCGCATTCCGCTGGTAGAAGTGCGGAGTGAAGTGATCAGACATCCCTGGGAAGCGCATATGTGAGCCGTCGTAGGCGGGTGCGCGCAGGGAGTTGAAGCGGCGGTTGTATTCGGCCACCAGGTTGTCGCGGCGATTGTCGTCAGACCACAGCCAGCGGGTGAATTCCTCGCTGATCTTGGCCATTTTGGCTTGCGCGGCGAATGTGGCCTGGGCGTCGAGGACACCTTCGTCGGTGTTGACCAGGACGGCTTTGGAGTTGCAGGCCGCCTCGAGCAGGCTGACGGCGTCGCAGCCGCGCCGGTCGGTGCCCCATTCGTCGGTCATCAGCCGGCCGTGGCGTTTGTAAGAGGGGATGTCGACGATCCAGCGTCCGCCGAGGTGTTCGACGGTGACGCCGGTGATACCGAACGTTTTTTCGGCGAACGCTGCGATGACGGGGGCGGGGATCCAGGGTGCGCCCGGGCGCACTTTGATGTCTTGGGCCTCGCGCTGGGCCGGCAGCACCTGTTGGAGGGCGGCCGCGTAGTCGTTGTAGATCGGATTGGTCTGGGTGGCTTCGAGAGCGCGGGCAAGTTTGGCGCGGACGTTGCCTGAGAGCGCGGTGACCGCGGGGATGAGTTCGTCGGGGTCATCGAGGCTGGGATAGACCAGGCCGGCGATGAGGTCGCGGGCGTCGGCGCTGTCGACCTCGAGGAGCCGGGCGATGAGGTCGACGTCGACGCGTTGGGCGCGATCAAGGCACATCGCCAGCGCTTCTTCGGGAGTGTCAGCGGTGGCCCGTTCGAGGGGGGCGGTGAGCAGGTCGGTGGAGAAGATGGGTGCCTTTTGGGCGGTGCCGGTGTCTTCGTCGAAGATTTCGAGGGCGGCGACCAGCGCCCAGCCGGGGTCGTGGCGCATTCCGCCGTCGAGGTGCCGGCGCTTCTTGTAGGGGGCGGGCGCTTCGGAGGCTTCGATGTCCCAGTGGGCGGCGAGCTCGTCGGGTATCGGCCCGTTGTAGGGGTGTTCGGGGGTGCCTTCCGCGGTGCGCCAGGCGGTTTCGGCGGCGGCGAGGCGCTGGGCGCGGCGTTCTGGGGTGACACTGGGGTAGACCCAGGTGAACCGGTTCACCGGGCCGTGGCGGCTCACGTAGTTGTCGTAGAGAGTGTTGAGGTGACCGCGGAGCTGATCGCGTTCGGACGGTGGGCGGCCGTCGCGTTGCGAGGCGATCAGGCTGGCTGCGACGTCGCGCAAGCTGATGAGTTCGCGGGTCTCTGCCAGAAGGGTTTTGGGGGTTTTGTGAGGCTCCCATTGGTGTCCGGCCCAGTATTCGATGCCGCGAGTGTTCTGGTTGTAGCGCAGGGTGTAGAGGGGGGTGTCGGCGCCGCGGTCGGTGGCGGTGATGAGTCCTGGATCGAATAGGTTTGCCGAGACGTCGGTGAGGTCTGCGGTGGTGGCGGTCAGTCCCAGGCCGCGTTGGCGTGCGGAGTCGATCAGGGAGTGCAGCCGCTGGCTGAGCTGATCGGCGAGCTCGGTGCCGCTGGCGCCGCGCACGGTGAGTTGAGGGGAGCCGTTGAGCCCGTGTCCGAGCTCTAGTTGGCCGAGCACGTTATGCGGGTTTGCGGCGAAATACGAGTTGAGAGTCAGTGTTTCGGCGCCGCCGGTGTCGGGGTCGGTGAGTTCGACAGCCTCGGTGTTGACCCAGTCGGGCAGCTCGTCGGCGGTAGGTGTGCGCGCGTCACGGCGGCGAAGGATCAGAAGGTCGGTGACGACCTCGGTGCCGGCGACGCGGGCGAAGGCTTTGGAGGGAAGCCGGATGGCGCCGATGAGATCGGCTTTGGCGGCGATTTCACGCCGGGCCGAGGATTTCGCGGCGTCCAGGGTGTAGCGGCTGGTCAAGACGGCCACGTAGCCGCCCGGTGCGGTGAGGGCCAGGGATTTGAGGATGAAGTGGTTGTGGATGCTGTGTCGGGCCGGGTTGTAGGCGGGGTCGGTGACCGCGTAGCGGCCAAAGGGAACGTTGCCGATGGCGGCGGTGAAACTGTTCTCCGGAACGCGGGTGGTCTCAAAACCTTCGTGGCGGATTTGCGCTGAGGGGTAGAGCAAGGCGGCGATGGCGGCGGTGGTGGCGTCGCTTTCGACGCCAACCATGACAGCATTGGCGGGGGCGTGGGCGATGAATGTCCCTGATCCGCAACCTGGTTCCAGGACGCGGCCGCCGGAAAATCCGGCCCGCCCTAGTGCGTCCCACACCGCGGCAGCGATGGCGGGATCGGTGTAGTGGGCGTTGAGGATGGAGGCTTCGGCTTGGCGGTATTGCTCGCGGTCGAGCAGCTCGGCCAGAGTGTTGCGTTCGTCGTCGAGGTCGTGGTGGCGGGTGTCGAAGACCTGGGGTACGGCACCCCATCCCGACCAGGCGGCCAGGGTGCGTTGTTCGGCCGGGGTGGCGGGGCGTTGGGCGTCGTGCAGGGTGCGCAGCAAGTGGAGGGCGGCGATGTTGGCACGGATGCGGGCCTTGGCGCCCGACGGCACGAGGGTGTCGAGGCTGGCGGGAAAATCGGTGGGGGTGGTGAAGGCTTGTGCGGCCGGGTCTGCGGCTGGCGGTGCGGGCGCAGCAGCAGCCGGTTCCGCATCGTCTGGATCTGTTGGCGGCTCAGCTGACTCGCGTGCTGGTGCTTGCTGGCGCGGGACGGTGGGTGCTGGCGGTGGTAGGGGCGTGCCCCCGGGGTCGATCGCGCGCGGATCGGTGGGTTGATCGAGCTGGTCGAAGAGGGACGGTTGGGCGTTTACCGCTCGGGCAGGCCGTCGCGGCGCAGGTCGGTGTGGACCATCTGCGCTAGCTGGGCGGTCAGCGGGTCCTGCGGGCCGTCCGGTAGCGGGAGACCCTCCTCGGCGCGGGCCGCGAGGAGGTATCCGGCTTTGATCCGAAACACCGCCGAGAAGTGCGGGTCTGGCCACAGGTGGGTGATCAGTTCCTCGTGGTCCTGGCTCGGTTCGCTGCGGTACTGCGGTCGAGTCCAGCGTTGATCCCAGGGCACTTGGCTGCGGTCGGGCATCGGCTGGTCCTCGCCCCACAGGGTGCTGGGCTGGTCGTCTTCGGTCGGGCTCTGCTCGTAGAGCTCGTTGGCCAGCACGATTTCCATCGCCTGGCTGCGGGCGGTGTTGAGCAGTCCCACCTTGGTCTGGTAGTCCGGGTGCTGGCCGTGGACTTTCGTCCACTCCCCTACCGCCTGGGCGCCCATCTCGGCTGCCAGTTCGGCTACTTGATGGCTGATCCTGCTCGCCTCGTCGTCCAGAAAGGCTTGGCGTTGCTCGGGGCTCCACTGCTGCAGCTGCACGGTCTGTGCGTAGGCTTGCGCCACGATCTGACGAATCTCTGGGCTCGTCACTGTCACCGTCCCGGCCGAAGATGTCGAACAGACCCGGCTGGTGTGGGTCTGGCCGTGTGCTCCGTGCCATATTGTGCGCTCCGCTCGTAGTGTGTCGGGGTCGGGGTAACCGTGCTCGGCCATGAATCGGCGTAGCCGGCGCTCAGCGAGCTTTTGTCGCCGTGCTGCCGCACTGGCGGTCATTACCTGGCGACTTTCACGAAATCGAGCCGGGTTGGGACGTTGATGTCCCGGGCGGCACGAATTGACCAGCCGCAGCGCAGCATGTGTTCGCGCCGGGCGGCGTCAGGCTCGACGATAGCCATGGCGGTGTCGGCGTCATGGGCCAAAGTAGAGCCACACCAGGCATAGGGCCGATCGGCCGGATCGCGCACAACCCATCCTGAGTTGTCCTGGGGCTGGGCGCTCGCGCGTGCAGTCGTATCGGTGGTATCACTGGCGGTGAACATGGCACAGACTTCCTTTCCAGAGCCGGGTTTTGCGGTTGTGTGAGTCGACGTGGCGCTGGGCATGACCGGCCGGTATGAGCAGCGCGGAAGCGGAAATCGTTGTGGCGCCGCGGTTTCGAAAGGGATGCTCGCTGTTGTGCGGCAAGCCTCGGTCGGGTCAGCCATGGTTGCCTGCGGGCTCGCAGCGTTTGGTGCAAGAACAGGTTGGGCCTGGCAGGTCTCCGGAGCTCGACAAGGAGGCATCGGAGTCGGGTTCGCCGGCGGCGATGGCTAGGGCTTGCGCGAGCAGCCGATGAGCGCGGCGGGCGGTGGGGATGTCCCAAGGGGTAAACCTGGGGACGTCGAAGAGGATGTCGCGTTGACGGGTGGGCCCTTGGCTGGTGAATTGCTCGATTTCCTCGACGGTCACGACTTGATGCGTGGTGATTTGGCGTCGCCAGGTGTGAAAACGCACCGGCCCGGCTTGCCAGGCGTCATCCCATTCGTGCCCGGGGGGTTTGTCACACCACGCAGGGCATTGCCCGAGCGGGGGTCCGCTGCGGTCGGCGTCGGCGAAGTCGTCGTGATGTCGTCGCTGCGGGACGGGGTCGAGCTTCATGACGGTGACCCTGCTGTTTTCAGGGGTATGGCTGCTGGTGGGCTGCTGCGGGCATTTGGTGCCACTTCCTGAGGGGGCCATGGGGGCAGCGCGTCGGTGATGGCGCGGCCGATGATGGCCGAAGCTTGTTGCGGCAACATGTGGCCCGCACCGGGCACGTTGACGCAGCGGGCGCCGGGGATGGCGGCCGCGATGTCGCGGCTGTGGGCCGGCGGTGTGAGGGGATCAGCCGCGCCGCAGATGATGGTGGTTTGTGCCTCAATGGCGCGCAGGGTCGGGTAGACGTCGTAGGTGCGCAGTGTGGGAAGAAATCCCAACGCGGTGCTCGGCGCTGACATGCTCAGCGCCGTCAGTGTCATGGCGGCCAAGGTCGCAGCCGGTAGACGGCTGCCGAGATGCGCTGCCGTCAGGCATACCGGCTTGAGGATTCCGCATAACAGGTGTTCGGGGGCGTGGGTGCCCAGGGCGAGCAGCTTGCCGATTCCCGGAGTGGCAAGCAGCCGGCCAAGACCGCGTTCGGTGAGCTTGCCCGCTGCGGTGGCAACCAGGACGAGACCGGTGGGTTCCACGGGCCGTTGACTCTTAGGGCGCCGCAGGTAGGCCAAGGCAGTCATTCCGCCCATCGAGTGGGCGACAACGGTCAGGGAACCGGTGACGCTGAGTGCGCGCAGCACCTGGGCGAGGTCATCGCTGAGCTGGTCGATGGTGTAGCTGCTCAGTGGAGCACTTGCCGATCGGCCGTGGCCGCGGTGGTCATAGCTGATTAGCCGCAGCGAGGGTCCGTATTGGTGGCGAAGGGTTTGGATGTGGACATCCCAGGTGCTGCTGTTGAGACAGAGCCCGTGCAGGAACACGATGGTGTGTCGAGGGTGTTGAGAGCCAAAGTCGTTGACTGCCAGCTGGACACCATCGCTGGTGAGGACCATCCGCAGGGTCGGTGCGGATGCGGGTGCCGGTGTGGTAGCAGGGTGCGGCCGCACCGAGGGCCACACAACGAGGGTTGCTCGATGACGTTGGCTGCTGTCCGGTTTGGCCAGTGTGGGGCTAGACATCAGCTGCTCGTCGGCTCGACGGATGGGCTGGGAGCCCGTGGCGTTCGTGTTGCGGGTGGCGCATTGCGCTGTGCTCATCAGGTGTGCCTTGTCTAGTGGATGAGCGCTAAGCGCGGGCTGTGATGTAGAGGGGATTCGCCGTTGGTATCGCGGCTGGGCTGGATTTCGATGCTCCAGCCGGTCAGTTCGCGGGCAAGGCTGATGTTGCTTCCCGCCTTGCCCAGTGCGCGCCGGTAGTCGTCGGGGTGGACGATGACGCGGATCCGGCGCTGCTCGGTGCTGATGACCTCTGCGTGCGCGCACGGTAGACCGAGGGCGTTTGTCGCGTAGGTGGTGGGATCGCTGTCGTGGGCGACGATGCTGACACGTTCGCCGTGGAGTCGTTTTTCGACGTCGGCGATGCGAAGCCCGCACCAGCCGATGCACACGCCGACAGGGTTAATACCCGGAATACGGCCTCGGACAGCGACTTTGGCTCGCACGCCGGGGTGGCGGGCGATGGCAACGACTTCGACGAGGCGGTTCGCGATTTCGGGTATCCGCTCATTGAGCGCCGCGTAGAGGGGATCGGTGATCATTGGTGCGGGCCCCGTTTCGGGGTTGTGTTCAAGCGGATCGCTGCATCACAGCCGCCGAGGCCGAACAGCTGCCAGGGGATGAATCGGGCGGGACCACCATGAGGTGTTGGACACCAGAACCCCCAGGGGCGCCGCCGTGGGCCCGTCAACACGATGCTCCAGCAGTGCTGGGGTATGCCGTCGGAATTGGTTATAAGCTCGATGCGGTGCCGGTGCTCTGCGCGGCGGATCGCCACGGCGCCGGGGCGCCGCAGAACTGCAGCCGATTCTGTGATCTCACGGTAGGAACCGGCGAGCATGAGCGATACGAAATCCCATGGGTGATCGTGAAAGCCCCGCGGATCATCGGAACGGGTGAAGTGGTGCAAGTAGAGGTTCAGTCCCCGATTCGGTGGTATGAGGAACCAGCGCAGCAAGTAGGGGGCGTCAGGCTCGCCGATGATCTGGTGCGGTTTGCCGCTCAACAGTCGCGGTAGCCAGCGTTGCGGGACCGGGACACTGATGCTCGCACTCATTGGTGGCGCTCCCCTACCGCTGGCCCGGTGTGGTGTGCCCGAGCAGCCCGGCGCAACGGATCAGTACACGAGACAGGGCAGCCGCTGCGGTGTCCGCGTCGCCATCGAGGGCGATCCGGTGCGCGCATCGGGCGCCGGCGATGAGATGTTCGCTGGCGCGCGCGATGTCGTGCCGGCCGTTGTGCGGTGCTGTGGTGGCGTCGGTGAAAGCGGCTTCTAGAGACGCGATTTCGCGGTCTGCCGGATTCGGCGCCGGCAGCCAGGTGATTTCGCGGCCTTGAGTGGCTCCTCGCTGAACGAGGCCTTGACGTTGCAGAGTGCAAAGCACGCGGTATACCTGCTCCTGGATGGGAGGCCGGGCCGCCGCTACCCCGGTGATGGGAACCGCCGGGGCGCGTTCGCGCAGCTGTGCTGTGGTCAGGGGGCGTTGGGCACTGCGTAGCTGCGCGAGCAGATCGTCGCGCAGGATGCGGGTTGCCGCGGTGATGTTAGGCACTGGCCCGCTCCGTGAAGGCGGGTGCGGCCACGGGCGGCGTACGACGCGCGATCGCGGCGGCGCGGCGCCGGCGTTGTTCTCGTTGGCTGGCCGCGAAGTGCACCGCCTGGCGGATTTCTAGGGAACGGCGCCGCCATTCCGGGGATTGGTGTTGGTAGCGGTCGATTACCTCGCGGAGCCGAGAACGTGCCGCCCCTAGAGCAGCGTCGTGGCGAGCGCCTGGGAGCGCGACCGATGCCCACACTCCGTCGGTGACCTTGAGTCTTAGAGCCCGTTCGGCGCAGCTGACGATGACGGGACAGTTCCTGCAGATGGCGGCGGCCCTTTGTGCGCCGCTATAGGCGCGGAACCAGTCGTCACCGTCGTCGTATGCGCACAAGCCGGTGTCTGCTTTCAAGGGCCGGATGTTCGTCATGACGCTCTCCATTCTTGCCTAAACCTGCGTACGCACCTGCGCATGTTTCCTGTTGTAGACGTTTATAGCTGCTTACGCAATGTTAGGCAACACCTCGGAGGACAAAGGTTGCCAACCACATCGAATTCGCAGGTCAAATGCGTGACTTGTGGGCGACAGGTTCGACCGCGAGGCAGCGGCGCGGCCCTTGTTTCTGCTTATTCCTGCGTAATCTTGGTGGGCGAGTCGACAGCTGGTTCTGGTTCTTGACGTGTCCAGACGTGCGTGACCGTGGTCAACTTCTATAGTTGACTGGGAGGTAGCTGAAGGTCGTCGATGGGACGATCCGCGATCGTGAAGGGATGCGGTGAGCGAGGAGGAGACCCCGTTCGACCGGGTGGGTAAGGCTGTTGCCGAGCGCCGCATCGAAGTCGGGTTCGAAACTCAGCGAGAATTGGCTGAGGCCGCGGGTGTGGCGCTGAACACCGCCGCGCTCCTGGAGCGTGGGAAATCGTGGCCCCAGGCCGCCAACCGCACCAAGTTTGAAGATGCACTGCAATGGCCGCGTGGGACTCTCAATGCGCTGCGCCGCGGACAGCCCATCCCGGAATCGGCGCCGCGATCCGCTGTTGCGCCCTCTGCGCCTGTGGCGCCGACTGATCCCCGTGCAAATTTACAGGCGTTGGGCATCGCGACCGCTGTGGCGGCTATCGCGGCGACATGTACGCGAATTCTGGTGCGGGACAACAACAATCCGGATGCCAAGGCGGCGCTGCGTGAGCTGGATAATCAACTGTTGCAGCTAGAGTCGCTGATCGCTGCGAGCTTGCCCCACGTGGCGGGATCGTCGTTTAGTGAGACCATGTCGGCGCTGGCGCAATTGCATGAGTACCGCGACGTCATCCGTGACGCCGCCGAGGCACCGCCCCAGAGCGCTACGCCGTCGGCCGGCGCGCCACGTACGAGGATGGCATCGGCGAGATTTTGACCGGGACGCCGGATTGTTGGGCTTCCACGACCTGGGTGGGGCTGATCGCGAGCATGACGTGGCCGGCCTCGGGGAAGATGAGGTCTCCGCCTTCGACCTGACCGTGAGGCACCGCCGCACCTTGGTGGATTTGGGTGTAGGTATCTGGCCCCAAGGTGATGCCGGCTTGCGCGTATGCCCAGTGGGTCAGGCCCGAACAGTCAAATTGACTGGGGCCCTTGGCTCCCCAGACATAGGGGCACCCTAAGCGGGTCAGTGCTTCTTTGACCGCGATGCGCGCTAATGGGCTGCCGCCGCTGATGGCGGCGTCGTGACTGCCGGCAAGTTCGGGGTGATCGCCGCGGTGGCCTCGGTTCAGCGTGGAAAGGGCGGTACTGAGGCCGGGGATTGACCCCAGTCCCCCGCTGCCCATGCCCATGCCCATGGGTGCGCCGCCCATCATGGGGCTCGCGCCTGCCATCGGGCTGCCACCGCCCATCCCGCCGTACCCAGCGGAGCCCTGCTGAATCAGCCGGGCGAGCTCGACGTTGCGGCGCTCAGAGACCCGCAAGAGCGCCTTGGCCCGGTCAAGCTGGCTTTGCAGATGGGTGACCAATTCGCGCTTGCCCGCCGGCGTGCCAGTCGCCGGGGCGATCGCGGCCACCCCTGAACGGGCGTCGGTGATCACCCCGTCCATGCGCCCACCACCATTGACAGCGGCCTGACCGGTGCCATTCAACGGCGGTCCTGTGCCGTTATCTGCGCCGATCGCGCCGTCGAGCGCGAACTGCTGACCCTGATTGGCCACCCCGTAGGTTGTGGCCGCTCCCCCACTCCAGCCCGCGGCGGCGGCCTGGCCAGTCTGGGCCACACCGTCACGAGCAGTCACCAACGCCGGCGTCGAGGACCACCCAGAATTGGTCACCGGTGCGGATCCAAACAACCTGCGACCATCGCCGAGCGCACGGCCAGCCGCGGCCACCAGCTCATCGAGCGAGGTCATAGCAGGCAGTATCACCCAAACCGGCCCCAGGCGGCTATCACCACCACCAACTTCGGTGTTAATACCCCTTGGGGGGGCGGGTTGGGTCGGCCTGTTGGATGTTGGCCGCCAGGTTCGAGGCGTCACCGGCGACGTGGTAGCGGCGACGGGCGTAGTTGATGAACGCGCATGCTTCGGCGACGTCGTCAGATCGGCTGCCGGAGGTGCCTGGCTGATGGTACTGGCGGAAGGTTGCCCCGGTGAACTGGAACGATCCGTCGCTGGGGTCGCCCTTTGCGGCGTTGGAGTCACTGTGGTTGACGGCACCGTTATTGAAACCGGACTCACGCTTGGCCACGACCATCATTCCGGCTTCCCAGCGGGCTCGAGCGGTCGGGTCGTATATGCCTTCGATGTCGAGGGCCTTGCGGATGGCAGCGCGTACACGATCTGCTCCTGGACCCGTGGGTTCGGCTGCCAGCGAGAGCTTGTCACTGCGCTGTCCGCGGTGGCTTCGGTTAAGAGCGGATAGGGCAGCGCTTAGACGCGGAAGCATCAGCGGGCTACCCAGTCCCCCGCTGCCCATGCCCATGCCCATGGGTGCGCCGCCCATCATGGGGCTCGCGCCTGCCATCGGGCTGCCACCGCCCATCCCGCCGTACCCAGCGGAGCCCTGCTGAATCAGCCGGGCGAGCTCGACGTTGCGGCGCTCAGAGACCCGCAAGAGCGCCTTGGCCCGGTCAAGCTGGCTTTGCAGATGGGTGACCAATTCGCGCTTGCCCGCCGGCGTGCCAGTCGCCGGGGCGATCGCGGCCACCCCTGAACGGGCGTCGGTGATCACCCCGTCCATGCGCCCACCACCATTGACAGCGGCCTGACCGGTGCCATTCAACGGCGGTCCTGTGCCGTTATCTGCGCCGATCGCGCCGTCGAGCGCGAACTGCTGACCCTGATTGGCCACCCCGTAGGTTGTGGCCGCTCCCCCACTCCAGCCCGCGGCGGCGGCCTGGCCAGTCTGGGCCACACCGTCACGAGCAGTCACCAACGCCGGCGTCGAGGACCACCCAGAATTGGTCACCGGTGCGGATCCAAACAACCTGCGACCATCGCCGAGCGCACGGCCAGCCGCGGCCACCAGCTCATCGAGCGAGGTCATAGCAGGCAGTATCACCCAAACCGGCCCCAGGCGGCTATCACCACCACCAACTTCCCGCACCAGACCCCCGGACCGCCGGGGCCCCCCGGCGGGGTATGAAGCCCACCCAAGTGCGGGATCAATCAGCCTTGAAATAGAACCGCAACGCCTGCTCCACCAGAGCACTACGCGACGGCGCGTTCCACTCGGCCACCAGTCCATCAAGGACCTTGCCATCGGCCTGATTCAATCCCGTCAAGGGAATACGTGCAGGCGGTTGAGCATGGCGTCGCCTTCGCGATGATGTCGCAGGCCGTCGGGAGAACAATCCCCCTCCCCCAGCCGCCTCGCTGATCGCTTCGGTACGCCAATATGTCGCGAGCTGCTCTTGATGGGCTTCGATCGCATCGAGGACGACTTGCGCATACGTGCGGGCGCTAATGGGATCACGACTGCGCTCCTTGGTCGTTAGCTGGCGCAGTAGCCGGTGAATTTGGGGCGCCACTTCAGCGGTGGGGACGCTCACAGCGGCGCGGGACCTCCGCGATCGGACTGTGCGCTGCTCCGAGGCCGAGCCAGCTAATGGCGCCGAAAGGTCATCCTCGGCTTCCCGAGCCAAGTAATCGCCGTCGGTATCCTCGTTGGAGTCCACCGCCGCGGCCTCATTACGCGCGGGCACCGCAGGCCGCTGAGGCATGAGGTCATCGATGTCATCGAGTTGTTCGGCGAAAACGCCCTTCTTTGTCACGTGCTCGGCCCCTTCTTTCGGTCACACGTCAGGTTTGCGGGAGCTGGGCAAATACCCGCTGCAGGATCTCGCGGGTCAGGTTTTGGTAGTCATTTGCCAGCGACACAGGATCGCTCGAACGCAAACGGGGAATATCTTCACTTCGCCCTTCACGCAGCGCTGCCAACAACGCCGTCTGACTTTCCTTACTGGCTTGCACCAGCTCCTGAGCAGTGAGGTGGCGTTCACGTGTCTCAAGGGCCGGCCCCGACGCGTGACGAATCGTCGCGGTAAATGGCTCCGCACTGGAACCCTCAAGCAGATCGCGCACCCGATTCGAGATGAATTCATTGCGGGCTGTGGCCCGAGGGTTGACCTGGAACAATACGACGCCGAGCAACGTGATGGCCGAGCCGCGGCGCCTGGCCCGTAAGTAGCTGGTCGCCAACTGCTCAACTCCGCGCATGGACCCACTGTCTTCGCGCGCCGGCACGACAAGATGCGAACACACTTCGAGCAGGGCCAACAATAGCGTGACGTCACCGTGACCCGAGTCGACAAGAACAAGATCGTACTTCTCGCGCTCACAAAGGTCGTTTAGCGCGCGTCGGAAATTGTCAGCGATGTCGATCCCGGCATCGGCGGCCCGGTCTGCCGAGGTAGACACCAAGCCAAGGCTCGGTCCCCCCATGACGATGTCTAGATTCGGGCGAATATCTTTGAACGGCTTCAGGTCAGCGCCGTACTGCATGACCGATGCCAGATGACGGCCCTTATCCCATTGGGTGGGCGGTACGCCCAGGTCTTCGGTAGTGAGATTTCCCTGCTGGTCAACGTCAAATACCACTACGCGACGGCCGCGGCGCGCGACAGCGACGGCGACGTTGGCGACGATCGAAGACTTCCCCACCCCGCCCTTTTGGTTCCCAACCAGAACGGCGGGCGTGCCCGCTGCTGCTGCCATGGCGGCCACTATACCTGACCATCCGCGTTTTGGTACACATGCACAAGCGCTTTGCAGGGCAACTGCCAACGTGGTTGGTCAGCATCATGGTCTGGTGGGGGTCAGCGCGCATCGATGTGCGTCTGGGAACGTCACTAAACAAGGGCTGTTACACCACGGGGTACAGCGACCATGATACCGCCCGGTACACACCCCTTTGCCCTGCCATTGTCCGTAGTTCGTACACGTGATCTGGAACGGTGCGTCGGCGCGCGCGAGCCCACACACCGTGCGACATGGCCCGATGGCCGCGTGGCGCAGCGGTGTGCGATACACCTGTGCAATGGTGTGCGCATGATGAGCACCGCACGGTCGCAAATGTGTGTGTGCATGCGCATGCCACTGCGACTGTGCATGCGCGTTGTCATGCGCTTAGCGCAGCGCTTGACCAGGGAGTCCGCAACGCCGCGTGTACAGTCTCTGCTGAAGGAGTGTGGCATCCACGTGGCCCAGCACGGGGTGAACCATGTTGTCGTGCGTATGTGAACCCAGGTGTACACATCCGTCCGCCGCCACGGGACGAGCCGTCGAGGCAAGTACATGGTCCGACCAATTGGTACGCGCACGACCGCGGGTATGGTGCTACGCATTGCTAGCCATTTCTGGATGCTCCACGTCAGACGCGAGGACCAGGGGAGTGGACTACCCATGGCGAGGGCGATCACCATGAGCGTGCCACCGCGGGTCCTCGTGCAGCTCGTCCCCATGAAGGCGCTGCTCGGCGCGGCTTGCACGCCCCTCACCATAGACGGCCAGCAGGCGTTATGCAGTCACATAGGCATCCGTTTGGTGCGCGCGTGTCGCTGCAACGATGTAATTTCTAGCCGGTCGGCTTACGGCCCGGCGGCTGTATGTCGCGCTCGAATGCGTAGGTCACAGCCCCGAGAAAGTAGTTCGCGGCTCGGACCCCACGCATTGGGAAGTGTAAGCAAGGCGCGATTCCCACGCCCGGATAGATTCGGCTGGGAGACGAGCTGACGAACTCACTCATCCGAAACAGCGCGCGAGCATGTCAGTCCAGTGACACCAGGCAGGTGACCGCGGAGCACGGTCCCAGTCCTATAGGCCCGGACCATTTGGGCTGACTCGCGATCGACCGCCGCCCTTAACCATGAGCCCTGGAAAGTAACCTGTGAACCGGCGTTTCTGGACCGCACGGTGGAAAGTCGCGGGTCGGCGAGCACGATCCAGAGGTGCATATTCGTGCCGACTGCCTTCCCCTACCTCGCGATGTCCGATAGCCGACCGCATAGGCCATGCTTCGCTTGTGGCGTCGTCGGGGGGATCAGTACTGGCGGTATCGGGGCAGTACGTTTAGGCCTGGCTGAGAGGAACCCTGATCGCTGCGAGGTTCGGGAAACGTCCCGGCAAAATACGTCCGTCTGGCGTCGGGCCGGGGATGTTTCGGGTCGAAATCTCTGCCGCATTGATGCTAGCGACCCGCTCCGTGTCGCGCTGGAGGTGTCATGCGCCGCAAGTCCCGTTGCGGAGGACCGCCGGCTATTTGCGGCAACCAGGAATGGGAGCGACTTTGGGCTGTGGTCCCGCCCGCCGGCGCCCGCCATCGAGGCCGCCGGCGGGAACACGAGGACGGGGACTTTTGGGTGGCGTCAGTGTTCGCGTCGAGATTGTGGGTCGAATGCATGCGACACCCGGAGCAGCGAGCGGGGGCGTGTGTGACCAGCGGTTTTACCGCGGCGCGGAAATTTGGGATTAGCCCAGAGAAGCACAAAGGGCCCTAGCTAGCGTGCTCACGAAACAAAGCCCTCGCCGGCCGCAGCCCCCCGGATAAGGCACCGTTTGGCGCCCCAGGACCAAATTAGGGCGTTTCTGCAGGTGGCGACTTGCGGGGCAGGGCGTGGTTTCAGCTAATCCGGATAACACGGCTGTACTACGCTGACACCGCCGCGCCGCTGCGTGGGCACCAGGACACCATGGCAGGACGCGCTTTGGCGGATGATGCCGACATTCTCGGAGTGAGTGAGCGCGATACTGGGCGCATGTCACTCGAGGTGCTGATAACGGAGGCAGCCCGCGCACTAAGCGATGCCCGCAAGCTATTCGGGCCCTCCCCAGTCAACGGGCGATGGCCCTCACCTCAATTCCTGGTCGACGGCCGACAAGCCGTCGCCGAGGCCGGGCGGGCGGCGGCGTCAAGCTGGCGCGGCCAGGCCGAAACGGCGTACCGCTCGGGCAGCAGCAAGCAGCTGCAATGGTTGGACAACACAATCACGGCGGACACCCGAATTGCTTCGCCCTTCGCCAACGCCGGACAAGGCGTCATGGAGGGGGCTCAGAACATGGACGGCTTGATCGCCGAGACCCGCTCCGGAGTCAATGCGCTGGCCCCTCGGGCGCGTACCACTGCCGGCCAGCGGGAGCTGGCCACGTACCTAGAGGGCCAGGTCAACCGGGCCAAAGATCTGGTACAGACCTTTCAGGAACGCAGCACCGACCTCGCGGCACGCATTGATGCCGCCGCTCTCGGTTACCATGCCGACCGCCCGGGCACACCGCAAATTGCACTCAAGCCTCACCAGGGATACATCATTTGGTGCACACCCTCGACTACCGTGGATGGGTACATATGCGAATTCCTCCAGGATGACGGTTCGATCATTTGGAGGCATTCACCCATCGACATCACTGGAGGCATGCCGTAGTGGACGTCGAAACGCAAGCCGACATCGAACGGCTCATGGTGGAGCGCAACGTCTCCTTTGTCTTCAAGCCCTGCATCATCGAGCAGCCAGACGGCAGCTGGCTAGCTCGGTATCCGGGGGCGGATTGGTCAGTCAGCGGCGATAATGAGACCGAGGCACGCCAGCGGCTCCGCGCCGAGCAATTGGCCCGGATGGGCGACTCCACCCATGCGGACTGGAAGATTCAAGCTGTCCGCCAATACCTGGAGAACGGCCATGCCGATGGGGTGTATGCGCTGGATAACGACACTGTCGGCCAGGTGATTGACGCCGGGACGTCGACGGCTCTCGATGCCGCGGTGGCTGCCGTCGACCACCCGCGCTAGGTTCTTAGAGCGGTCCGAGGCTGTCGGGGGCCAGCAGCTGGGTCAAGGCGTCGGAGTAAGCGTCCAGAATGCGCTCGTTGCGCTCGGAATCGGCGGCTAGGTCCTCTTTGAGCATTTCGATCAGTTCTGCTTGCTGAATCGTCACTCGGGCCAGCTTGGACATCAGCTGGCGCGCCGTCCGGCGGTCCTCGCGGGCCTGGTGGCGGGCCAGATCGGCAGCGACTTTAAGTTCGTGCGCGGCCGCATTCACCCGTGCTTCTTGACGTTGCCACCATTGCCCAAATGCTGCGCTATCGGCGACGGCGCCGGGGTGGTGCGGTGCCCGGCGTGGTGGGGGAGAGGTTTGCCGACGTGCCAGCTCTTCATCCAACGACCACTTCCACACACGAACTGCGTGCTTGGGGACGCGTTTTTGCCGATACTGCGGGCCGCTGAGTTTTCCCGAGCTCAGCATCTGACTGACCCGCTGGGCGGTCACGCCGAGCAGCGCTGCGGAGTCGGCCAACGAGTAGCCGTCCGGTTCGCGAGGCGATGACACGCCTCCATTGTGCCCAAAACCGGTTATGTAAGTAAGTCATCGGCCAAATCTTGTGACACGCCCGCGGACGTTCGCTGCCCGTCGACAACGCCGTGTGAAACTTACTTACATGAACGCCAGCTGGTTGGACCGCGGGCGCACGCTCGGTGTCTCCTGTCATAGCAGGTCAGATGCAGTAGTATGGGCGATATACCAACCTAGGCGCCGATTGTCTCTATGGAAGCGAATCTTTACATGAGTGCCCGCGATCCGCGCAGCACCGGGGCTATGGGGACCGTCGCTTACTTACGTGTGCACACGGTGTGCACCGGCGATCACGTTGCGAAGGAGTTGCGATGAACAGCCAAACGGCCCTGAGGCACCGCAGCGCGGCCGACGACGCCGAGGCCATGCGCCGCAAGAAGCGCCAGGGGTCTGAGACTCGGAGCATGGTGGGCCGTCTGCAGGTGCGCTATGACACCGACAAGCTCCAGGAGCTCGAGGCGGTGGCGGGGCGCCACTTGCCGACCCTGATCCGCCAGTATGGCGATTTGCTGACCGAACTGCTGCCGGTGGCTGAGCAGCGCGGATTAGATCCGGTGGAGCTAATCCGCCAGACCGCGACGTCGCTGCTTGACTCAACTGATCGGCTGTCGGCCTAACTCTGCGAGGCAACGCCCGAGCGCTGCGGTGCAGCTCAATGTGTGGGACGTCTCGACGTGGGAGGTCTTCAGCGACGAGACCGAGGGCGTCGAAGAGAAGTACTGGCTGATCGAACCGACGACCGGGCAGCGGTGGCTGTTCAAACCACCCGTGGTCAAGTTCGGTTTCCAACAAGGCGAGGACTGGGCTGAACGGGTCAGCACCGAACTTGCTCGGCTAATCAGCGTGCCATGCGCCGACGTCGAGCTTGCATACCGCGACGGCAGGCGCGGAAGCCTGTCTCGCTACCTCGCCCCACCTGGTTGGGATCTTCAGCCTGGAAAGCTTTTGCTGGCCGAGTTCGACCCCACCTACGTGTCGCAAGCCAAGGGCCGACCAGGGCATTCACTGCAGCGAATCGCCCGTGCGCTACGGGATGGCCGGGTCGATGCACCGTTCGGCGCCCCGGACGGTTTCAGCGCATTCGATGTGTTCGCCGGCTATATGCTGCTCGATGCGTGGATCGCGAACCGGGACCGCCACGACGACAACTGGTCAATCCTTGTTCCGCCGCCTGGTGCGTTCAACTACCGGCTGTGCGGATCCTACGACCAGTCGAGCAGCCTGGGCTACAACGTCAACAGCGCGCGATGCGTTCAGCTGCTCACCGAGCCGGGCGGCATAGTCCGGTGGGCGCGCAAGGGCACGGCGCATCGCTTCGAGTATGGCCCGAACGGGCCGGTGAGCCTGGTCGAGCACGCTTCTGCCGCACTCGCGATCTGCCGACCGGCAGTAAGAACGTTCTGGATCGACAAAATCCGCGCCGTGACACAGGACACGGTCACTGACCTGTTGAATTCGGTTCCGAACTTGTCGGAGCAGTGGCGTACCTTCGCTACAGAACTACTCACTATCAACAAGGGAAGGCTTCTCGATGCGTGCGGGCAGCTCTAACGCCGTGCAAGACCGGGTGTCCGGTGTTGCCGCGGTGCGCCGCCTCGTGGTGACCTGGCAACACCCGATCGAGCGGACAATCTCGCCGGTCGGCATGCTGAGCTTTGATGGTCACAGCTATCGATTCCACTATCTGCGTCGTGCCATGCAGGTCAAAGGATTTCGGCCGTTCTTGGGCTTCCCGGACCTTCACGGGCAGTACACCTCGGACAGGTTGTTTCCGCTGTTCGCCCAGCGTGCTATGACCCCGCGCCGCCCAGACTTCGCGCGCTGGGTCAAACGCCTTGGTCTCGAAGAGGACGCGTCACCCTTCGAACAGATCACTCGATCAGGCGGTCACCGCCCAGGCGACACCATCCAACTATTCCCTGTCCCCACCGTGACCAGCGGGCATTTCGAATGCGACTTCCTCGTCCACGGTATTCGTCATATCGCCGAGCGCCCGACACGCGTAGCCGGCGAGGTCATCACCTTGACCCGCGACGACGTTGAACACCACCTCGCAGCGCTTGCTCCCGGAGACGAATTGCGGCTGCACGACGAACCGACCAATGCCGCCAATCCGTTGGCCATCCTCACCACCACCGCAGACAACTCGCCTCTCGGTTGGGTTCCGGACCTTCTGCTTGAAGAGCTGCACCGGATACCGGATCGCCAGCTCGCACACGTGACAGCGCTGGCAGTCAACGGTCCCGAAGCGGGCTGGCACTTACGGCTCCTGGCCCACCTGTCCGTGCCGGTCCCCGACGGGTTCGTCGCGTTCGCCGACGACCCCTGGCAACCCAACATAGGTTGACTGCCGCCTATCGCCAGAGGTCGTGGCGGCGTGCATCGGGGGTGGGTTTGTCGGTGCGGCGTGCCCGTTCGATGAGCGCTTCGATGCGTGCGTGTTCGGCGGCCGCATCAGTGGTTCTGCGCGCAGCGCTGCGGTGCCGTGCTGCTGAAAGTGCTGCGAACGCTTCAGCGCGACCGGGACCAGATTGTGCGGTCTTGCCGACGGCACGGCCAGCGACGTATGCGCGGTGGGTTGCCGCAGTCTCGGCGTTGCGCCGTTGTTCGGCGGTGAGGCGGGCTTGAGCTTCACGTGCTTGGTCGAGGGCTGCGGGTCGATCGGCGAGGTTGTCAGCACCGTGCCAGGCCAAGATGGCGCCGAGCAACCCGATGGGGCGAGCGGGGGAGTCGGGAATGCGCCGGCCGACGCCGAGCCAGTCGGTGATGAGCTGGTTGAGGTCGCGCGGGGTCCAGCCGGCGGCCGCGGGAGCGGCCAGCATGGCGGCCCAGCTGGTTGGGGTGAATCGTCGGGCCCAGGGTGGCGCATGCGGATCTGCTCGCCAGGCAGCGGCTAGGCGCCGCCCCCCGGAGTCTGGAGCTGGGCGGCGCGTAGCGGCGCCGTGCCGGGCGCCCGTGTGGCGCCCGTGGGTAGTAACCAGTCGTTTCTGAGGTGAGGTGTGAGTGGTTACTGGGGACCGTTCCAGGTGGGGTGACATGTTGTGGATAACCCGGTTGAGCTGCGCGTTATCGTGCAACGCCCACACTGAGGCCCAGCCGCGGTAGCGATCACCCATGCGCCAGGAGGCCATGCGCTCGATGTAGGTCCGTTGGCGGCCGCGGAGGACCTCGGTGGCCACGCCCAGAAGGCGCAGGCATTCCCGGGCCCGCTGAATAGTGCGTTCGGTAAACCCGGTGGCTCGCTGTAATTGTTCGTTGGTGGGGCGGGCGTTGCGGCCGGTGTCGACGTCGGCGGTGCGGGCGAACGCGGCGGCGATCAGGATCAGGGTCTGTTTGGCGATGCCGCCCGAGGTCATCTGGGATCTGATGGCCTTGTAGCGGTGGTCGTAGGCATGCGCGACGGTCACGTGCGCCCAGTAGGTGCCACCACCTGACCAGCAGGGCACTCCCGCGTAGGCGCCCTCCTCGAGTTCGAGGTTGACGAAAAGGCTCGCGGGCGGGAGCTCACCGCCGCGCAGGCGGCGGCCGCGCCGGATATCCATCACCTCGACTACCGGGGTGGTGCGGATGACACCGCGGCGGCGCCGAGCAGCGCTACAGCCGCGATACGTTCGTGGCCGCGACGCCGGCGGCCGGGATCCGTGCCCTCGACGCGGGGGCACGCATAAGTTCACGGATCGGGTGGACAAAATTTGGTCACGAAGCGCGCCGTTGTCTGGAAAGGCAGACGGGTATGCGCTACCGTGAGACGAGTCGCTCAAGACACGTCCCTTCGGGGATATGGGTGAAGACCCAGAACCGAGTTGGCCCTCGGTTTGAAACTCAGACACGGCCCCGCCCTTGGCGGGGCTCTTGTCATGTCAGGGGTCGATCACTCCAGCTATTGAGATGTGTTGGCGTCTGCCGAAAGAGGCTGGGCGGACGCGGGCTTTCGGGCTTGTGGCGCTAGGCGTCCCTCCTTAAGTAGGTGCGGATGTGGCCGGTGTGGGTGACTGGCCGTGAGGGTTCGGTGCGGTCGCGGATCGCTGGGTCCTGCGGAGCGGGTGTGCTCGGTCGCGCGCCTGCCAGGGCAGGCCCCGGCACAGATACTGCTTGGGGCGTAAGCAGCGAAACCGTTTGTGCCATGGGAGGGTTGAGGACGCTCGACGGGTGGTGCGGCACGTGGAGTAGTTGCCGTTATCAGCGATGGCGAGGCGGTCCTTCCGTTGGGGCAGATGGTGCTATCGCGCAAAGTGTTACACCGGCAACGCGGTACTACCGCGCATCTGGTGCGGCGTGTCTTGAAAGACAACAAAAGTCAACAGGGCACGTGGACATGCTCCGGGCGCCGGTTTTTCACGAATGTGTCGTTGTTGGTAGCGGCTAAAGCCACCCGGGATTTATCGTCCCGAACATGACTGTCTGGACCGATAGAGCGCTGTCCCAAGTGTTGGGCGGAGTGTCGGAGGTTTTGGGGTCACCGTTCCCTGAGAACCCGGCACCGAGCGGCCCGCTGCCACGGGACCCGGCGCCGACGGTTCCGGTCACGTCGCGCGATGAGCTCACCAAGCTTGACCGGGCCAAGCTCACCTACATGGGCATTGATCCCGATACGGCTCCGATGCCCGAAATCAACAAGGCGTTGGGTCGCGATCAACCGGCCTCACCGCCTCCGCCGCCTCCTCCGGGGTCGCCTAGCCCGACGACGCCGGCCGGGACGCCGCCGCCCCCACCAGGACTCAGCGGGGCAGGTGCTGAGGCGGCCAAACGCCTCGATGCGGCGCTGGCCAAGAACCATTCGGCACTCAACGACGCTGATGACAAACTCGCCGACGCGCTGCTGCAGGCGTCAAGCTCTAGCGCCGAGGGTCGCCAGCGGCTGCAAAGCTTGCAGCAAGAGGTCATCGACCAGGTCACCAAGCTGGGGCCCTCACTTGACACTGCGACCGGCCAGCAGCAATTCGCCGAGTTTTTGCAAGGCAAGACCGATGACATCCTCAATGTGCTGAAAAGCGCTGGGCTGGACTCGGATTCACAAGCGAGGGTGTTGGACGGTCTCTCGGCGCGCTACCAGGCTTTGCAAGACAAGACCGGCGATGACCCTCGCACCACAAGCGGCGGCGATCCCGCTCCCACACCAGCGGGAGCGGGGGGAGGGGACACGCCCGCAGGCGCGGGCGACGGTACCGGCAGCGGCAGTGACCCATTGCTTGACGGATTGGCCTCCGACCCGCTGATGTCACGGTTGGGCATGATGGCTGGTCCTGCGCTGGGCGCTCTGGGCTCACTGCCCGGCGCGCTCGGTTCATCGCTCGGCGGTGGCGGTGGACTCGGTGGTGGCGGGCTGGGAGATTTGGGGTCGGCAATCGGTGGGGCGCTCCGCGATGGCGGCCATGATCCGGAGCTGGCCTCTGATGAGCACGCCGATCCGCTCAAGGACCCGTCCGGCTCGCACATCAGTGACGACAAGTCTGAAGATCGCACGCAGCCGGCCGGGCTGCACGATGCGGGCGACAAGGGCGACCAACAGGACAAAGCGGGGACTGAAAACGCTGGCAGTGGCACCACGCCGGCACCGCCGGCACCGGCAGCAGCCGGGCAGGCGCCGACGCCGTCGACTCAGGTTCAGTTGCCCGACCAATCAGTGCGCACGGCGGCCAATGGGGCCCTCGCACAGGCCGGGCGCGCGGTGCTCTCCGGGGACAGCATCGACGATGCCTATGCAGGGGCCAATCTTCAGTTGCCGCCGCTGGGTTCCCCGGTGAACGCGCCGATTGCGCCTTCGCGGTTGCAATTCGGCGATGTGGGCCAATATACCGATCATCGGGTCATGGCTCTCGACAAAAACCATGTGTGGCTCAACGGTGAGGTCACTCCGATTGATCAGCTCGAGACTGGCCCGAATTTCTTGGGGTGGACACGACAGTCGACCCCGACAACGACCACGGTGACCGCTGCGGCCACCGCACCGGCAGGGCCTGCACCAGCGCCGCCGACAACTTAAGCGCGACTTTTACCGTAACGTGAGGGAGTAGCCTAATGACCGTGAACGAGCAGGCCTTGCAGGTCAACACCGACGACCTGATTACGTGGGCGATCGCCCATGAGAACGCTGCCGAGGCATGCGAGCAGGCCCGCGCTGACCATGCCCACGCCGTGGCTGCGGCCCAATCCTGGGGACCGCTGTTTTACGAGGCGCGTCGTGCTGCGGTCGCCGCGGTCAACGACCGGGAGACGGCTTTGCGCGACCAGCAAGAGCGGCATGAGGCCATGGCCCAACAGCTTCGCAAGGCTGCGGCGCAGATGGCGGAGATGGACGCTGCCAACCGTGCGAATTTGACCATTTCCACGGACTAGAGCCATGTCTGAAGCGCCATCGACCGACTACGAGACCGTGGTGTACGAGGCCGCAAGTCGCGATGAGTCGATCGTGGTGGCGGTGGGTCGAAGCGGGAACTCTTTAGGTGTGGAGTTACAGGCGGCCGCGATGCAGCTCAGCGACGCTGAGCTGGCTAACCGCATCATCAGATTGAACACGCTGGCTCACTTGCGTTCGCAGTTGGCGCTGCGCCAGGAGTGGGAGGCCCAACACGTGACGGTTTCGAGCGCGTTGCCCACCGAGGATCAGGTTGCCAGCTATGAGGCGCTGATCGATTTCTAGACAATAGGTGGCAGCGTCAGAAAGACCAACGAAGGGAGGGCCGCGGTGCTGCAGGTCGACGTTGCGGGGCTGCAAAGCGCGGTCGCGGGCCTGGTCGCTGCCGCCGATACCCTCGCCGAGCTCGGCGCGCAGGCACCGG
The DNA here is from genome assembly GCF_036409155.1 of Mycobacterium sp. 050128. Classification (NCBI taxonomy): domain Bacteria; kingdom Bacillati; phylum Actinomycetota; class Actinomycetes; order Mycobacteriales; family Mycobacteriaceae; genus Mycobacterium; species Mycobacterium sp. 050128. Next base: position 60,720 of record NZ_JAZGLW010000008.1, read on the forward strand.
TGCATCCTCCGCTGGCCACTGACGAGACGTCGACGAGCGTGGCCGCCCGGCTCACTGAACACGCGGTAGTGATGGCGTCGCGGGCCGCTGATGGGGCCGCGGTCCTTGCCGCGGGCGCTCAGGCGATAACGCAGTCAGCCGTGGCATACGGGCAGATGGACGAGGCCAATCGATCCGTGGTGAGTTTGCAAGGCAACGCGACACCACCCGGGCCGGGCTTCACGCCGGCGGTCACGGTCAACCTGGTTGCTGCTGATGTGCCGGTCGCCCCGCCCGCGCCACGCCCGGCTGAAGCCACGTCGGCGATCATGGAAGCAGGCCAGCCCGCGGCTGGGGCGTCCTTCGTGACCGAATGCGCCGCTCTCGCACAGGGATTCAGCGCGGCCGAGCAGTCGGCCCGGCGCGGGGCGGTAACGGTCGGGGAACATCTCAAAGGGGAGGCGGCACCGCGTATCACCGCGGCGCTGAATCGTTATGCCGATTGGGCACAGCAGATGGCCCGCCATGCCAATGCGGTCGGGCAGCTCGCCGACGACCACAGGGGTAGGTTCACACAGGCCAAGCAGGCAACTCCGACGCCCACGGAATTTGCTAACCGTCACCGCGAGCTCCACAACGCGATAGCGCTCAACAGCTCCTATCCCAGTCCTGGGTCGGCGGCCGCGGTGTCCCAAGCACACACCAACTTGACCCAGCTCACCAACCGCACCCACGTTGTGGCCGCTAACTACCACACCGGGGAGCAAATACCCGAGGCGCCGCCGGGGCCGCCGCCAGCGCCCGCCATCGTGGAGCCGGGTAGCGATCAGGGCGACGCCCCATCATCGACAACCCAGCAGGGACCGGGTTCGAAACCCGCGCGCGGGCATGCCGGCAACACCGGCGGGGACGACGTCGACCCCGATACCGACGCCGCAAGCGCTGACGGTCTGGACGCAGGCGACGGTGATCCCGCCGCTAATCCGCTCGCGCCCGCAGACGCAGGCGTGGGGCCGGGAATGGCCTCCTCACTGCCACAAATGTTGACCGGCATGCTCGGGGCCGGTGTCGGCATGGCCGCCCAGCTACCGCAGAAACTGGGCCAAGAGCTCCAGCAATTGGCCCAGCAAGCGACCCAGGGCGTAACCGGCTTAACACAAGGGCTCGGGGCCAAAGACGGCCTGGACGGTACCCCCCAAGATGATCAGCTGGCAGCCGACTCCCTGGGCGGCGGTGCTGGGGGAGGCGGCGGTGACGACGGCGCGACCGCCCCGGCGGCCAGTGGCGGCGCTGACCTCAAGCCCGCCGCGGGGATCTCTGGAATGAGCTCACCGGCGTCAGCCTCGCCCCCGTTGGCCGGAGCCAGCCCGACCCCGAGTCCCACCGCTGCCGCCGCAGAAAGCGGTGTGGGCAGTCCACCGATGTTCATGCCGCCGATGGGGGGCATGGGCGCCGGCGGCGGGGCCGCCAACCGCACCGTGAAAGACCCCGATAAGTCGATCGACATGCCAGCGCGACCTCATTCGGAGCCGGTCAAAGGCGAACGCGGCGACTCGCTTCGACACACCGCCACCGTCGACGCCGCTGTCACCCCCAAAAGCGGCGCCAAGCGCACGGTGACTATCAGGTCACGCAACAGGCCCGTGGACCCCGACCCCGGGGACTCGCAGTGACGACAATCCGATCACGAGCGCCTGGCCGGGGCGTCGAAACTGCCAAATCCGACGCCTACCAGGCCGATAAGAAGCTGACCGCCGGGGTGCTGGCGAGGCTCGAGCTGGCGTCGACAGCCCTGAGCAAGCTGCGGGAAGAAATCGCGGCCAACGATGATCGTGAGGTCAAGTGACGGTCTACGAATACGACGGCTATCAGGCGGACAAGAATCTAGCCGCCAGTGTGATAGCGCGCATGGAACGGGTGTCAACGATGCTTTCCAAAGTCCTCGAGGAGATGGATAGCATCGACCTCGAAGCCACCGGCGGAGACGGCGACGTCGTGCTGTCGGTGAACTCGCACGGGCAACTCACGTCGTTGTCCCTGGCTCAGGGCTGCACCACCCGCTACTCACATGGTGCGTTGGCCGAGTTGATTAACACGACGATCGACGAGGCAGTGAACGCCGCCGCCGCCGAAACAGCCAGCGTCGGCGGCCAGGACCAAGAAGCGCTCGACGCCGCAGTGCAAGCCTTCATCGACCCGAACAGTGAAATCTGGACCGCCCCCTGAGAAGAAGCGGTAGTCCCTGGATTCGGGCGCAATGGTAGCCCGATGTCGTAGGACAGCGATACTCTGATTGCATGTATCCGCAGGCAGTTGGGCAGCCAGGCTACCCGGTCGTGCCGGGCAGTCCGCCCATCCCGACCAGTGGAGGCGGCGCGCCGACAGGTGCCGCGGTGTTGCCGCCGCCCCCCAACTACCTGCCGCCTGCGCACATCCCTGCGCCCCCGCCGCCGTATCGGGGACGCCGGCCGGGCTGGCTCGCGGTATGGGTGATGCTCTCCCTTGCAGTGCTTTTGGCGCTCAGTGCGACAGTGATGAGCGCTTTCAAGCTGACCGCATCAACCCCGCCCGCGACAACCACCACCGTCACCGCCCCGCCGCCGCCGCCCAGCTACAGCACCGACCAAGTCGCCGCGGCCAAAAAAGAAGCCTGCGACGCCAGCAATGCTGCCGCCGGGCCGATAGCGAACTCACAACAGAACTTCGCCGCAGCTGCGCGCGACCGGCAGACGCCGCAATACCAGCCAGCGCTTGCCAACTTTCAGCTTGTGGTCATGGTCGAGACGCAGTACTTGCAACAACACCTGACCCCAGCTGCGCCAAGACCTGTGCAAGACGCCATTAACGGCTATATCAGCGCAGTTTTGGCCGCGGTCGATGCAGACACGCGCGCAGTGCCAAACCATGATGCGCAAGCCTTTGTCGATCGGGTCGACAAGGCCAGCACTGAACTTGACAAGGTGTGTGAGTGATGCAATCCGAGGACATTCTTCAGGTCGTGCCTGCGGCCGCGCAGTCGGCGAACATGTTGACGGGCTCGGCAACCGTAGAGTTTGCTGCGTCGGTGCCCGAGCACGCAGCCCACGGTGCGGCGGCCACCGCACTGGGGACGGCTCACGCGGCTTCGATGTGGGCGCCGAGCGTAACAGCGAGCACAGGGGTGGACCAGCAAGTGGCGGGGGCCGGGGCGGCGCTGGCGCCGTACGGTGGCAAGGTTGCTGAGCGCAATGATCAATCGTTGACCGAGGTCGTCGAAACTGACAATCAAAATACTCAGGATTTGTCGCCGCATCCGGGCGTGACCATATGACTACTGTCCTGGGCCCGCTCCACGCAGGGACACCGGTCCCGCCGACCCCGCCGCCATTCCCAATACCACCACCGCCTCCGGTGGGGCCGGGCCGCGGGGCGGTGGGCGCGTCGGTAGCGGTGCTCGTCGTTTCGGCCGCGGCCGCAGCGCTTGCGACAGCGGCTTGGATGACCCCGTCGACGGTTACCAGCAAGGTGGTTGTGCCGTGGTCGCCGCCTACTCCCAGCTCCGACCAGGTGGCCGCCGCGCGCGCGAAAGCGTGCGAGTTGTGGGGGTTGACCGCGACGACCATGGACGACGCCACCAATGCCGTGGCGCATGCTCCTGCTGACTGGAACGATCCTGGTACTCAAGATGCCTTGGCTAAAGAGGCTCGGGTGATCTTGGTGGAAAGCGCCTTCTTGCGCCGCGAGTTGCCGATCGACACACCGGCAGCGATCCGGTCAGGGATCGACGATTACTTGGCGGCGAGCTCCGATATGGAAAATGCCACCACCCACCGCAAGGGCAGCCTGCGGGATGCCGCGATCGAGCGTGCAAACACCGCAGAAGCGAAGGTCAACGCCGCTTGCCGGTAACGGGCCGAAAGGGGGAGCCGTGGCGGACGTGCCCGCTACCAGCATCGCTGGCAACATCATCATCACGCCCGATATGGTGCCGCCAGCAGCGGAGCCGTTAGAGACACAAGCCGCGCACTACAAGGCGTTGGCCGAGAAGGTTGGTGAGCTAGAGCAGCAGCTCAGGGCCGCCAACGCGCTACGAGAAGAAGCCGCGCAATCGCCCGGTTTCGAGGCTGGCCACGAGAAGAATCGGCAATTGGCTGCTGACTATGGTCGCATGGCCGGCATCTACGGCGCGGCGGCCGACTATTTCAACGGCGTGGCGGGGGTCTACCGGGACGCGCACACGGCTCAGCAGAACATTGTGGTGAAAGCCAACGCTGAACTATCCCAGGCCAAAAACCCGGTACAACAGCAAGAGATCGTTGCGCGTTGGCACACCCGCGCGCGGGCTCTGACTACCAGTTTCGTGGGGGACGCTACGGCCAAAGCTGGCGTTTTCGAGCACACTGCAGGCACGGATATCACGGCACTGACCTCACGGCTGGGCGGGTCGGCACCTCAATACCCCGTCCTGCCCGTCAACGGCGGGGACGGCATAGCCGTCCCGCCCGGCAAGCAGGGCACCGGGCTGGGCGATGACAACGGAACTCCCGGCGCAGCAAATGGTGACGACGGTAACGTGCCGGCAGGCGCACATTCTCCAGGTGGGCACCATCCAAAATGGGGCGATCGTGACGTCAACGGAACAGACCCGCAGCCCGCTCCTGTACTGGGAAACCCTTTTGCCGGCGGTGGCGGGCAGATGCCTGGGGGTGGCGGAAGCGGTATACAGTCGGTTAGTTTCCCGCCGGGGTTGACGTCGATGTCTGGGCTGGGCGGGTCGATGCCGGGTGCGGGAGGCATGGGCGGCCTGGGCTCGGGTGGAGGTCTGGGCGGGCTACCGGGGGGTTTAGGTCAGCTGCCTGGTACGCAGGCCGCTGGGTTGGGGAACCTGCCTGCCAGCGCCACTCCGGCTGCCGGGGCCCCGGCTCAGTTGGGGCCGGCGTTCTCTCAGGGCGTCTCCGCAGGATCGGCGTTGGGGTCGTTGGCGCCCGCGACGGGCACGGGGACTCCGGCCGCGGGGCAGGCCTCCGCAGCTCCGGCGGCGGGCATCACGTCAGGTGCCGGTGTTCCGTCGGCGGGGGTGGCGTCGGCGGGCGCAGCTCCGGCCGCGGTCAGTCCCGCGGGTGCGGGGCCGACTAACGCGGCCGCTCCAGCTGGTGGTGCACCGGCGGCGATGATGCTTCCGCCTCCGGGGATGGGCGCTCCGGCCGCCCCTGTGGCTGCGGGCGGCGCGAGTGCTTCGGCACCGGTCGTCCCGGCCGGCAACACCGGTACATCTGGTGCGGGGGCGTCCGCGTCTGCGGGGCCAGCGGGGGGCTCGAGTACTGGCTCGGGTGCGGTGGTTGTGCCCGCAAGTATTGCCAGTGCCGGGGCTGGTTCCCGGCAGCGCGGGCGCCCGGAGTCCGCTGAGTTGGCGACTGCAAAAGCGTTGGCGCGCAAGCTTCGTCGTGACAGTGATGTGGTTAACTACGCGTGCATTGAGTGGGCAGTCGGGGTGTTTCGCCGTGAGGCTGGTGGGCCCACTGAGTGTGTGGTGATGTCCAATGAAGGCTTCGGCTACATTCCGCAGGGAGTGTTTTTGCCGCGTACTGCGCGCCTTTTGGCCGCAGATAAGCTGGTGGACAATCAATTTCGGGATCGTTGGTTCGGGGCGTCGGATCCCGCTGAGGTCTTAGCCGAATACGCAAGGTTACGAGGCCGCGGCGGTACGCATCTGGTCTCCATGGCGGTGACTGCGGACAGTCCGTTCGGTCGGGCGCCTGGTGTTGAATACGCGGTGTGCCAACGGGAATTGGACGAGAGGGCCTACGTCCGGCCGACTCTCGACGATATGCACATGCATCGACTGGAAGCCCTGCACCCGGAGCTGCACGCTCGGCTGCAGGAGATGGCCACGGCGGGTCCCGAGGCGCGTGTCGTTGAAAACCGCGCAGTTGTGAGCCTCGCCGATCAGATGATGGAGACGGTGAAGAGGTCCCAGCAGATGACGCCGGAGCTGCGGCAGATGTGGGACGCGCTGGGCACCGGCGATGAGATTTCCGAGGATGCGTGGAGCCATTACCGGATCGCCTCAACCGTCTACTACGTGAACCTCAGCGCGAATAGGCCGCGGCCGGAGGCCACCACGGGAGATCGCGAGCGTTATCAGGCGCAATGGGTTACTGCTCGCACGATGGAACTGCTGCAAGGCTGGGAGCGGCGCCCGGCCGATGTCGCAGATATGGTCTACGCTGCGGCCGCCGCCTACCCCGGTGATTTCGGCTCGAAGTTTGACTTGCTATTGCGCGCGGTCGAGTCCGAAGTCGGCTGCAGCGTTGGGTGAGCAGCGGACCTTCGTGGCACGGAGTCCTGTCACGTGACGAAACTTCGATGGGCTGGCGCGTAAGGCCCTTTCCGCTGGTTTTGGTGTTGTGTCCGGTTCTAGGCTGGGGTTTCATCCATTTTGGACGCCTTGGTAGCGGGGGCGTAGTGATTGGCGGTACGGTGCCGGTGTGCCGTTGAAGTTGGCGTCCAAGACGCAGGTTTCGGGTCATTTCTTCGTGCGGCGACGCTTGTCGTTTGCGTTGCTGCGCCGTTCGGTGAGCATGGAGGTCAATCCGGTTCGTTGGCATCGAACGTTGCTGATGCTGTCGGCGGTGTTGGGTGTGGTGCTGGTGGTGGGGTCGTTCGTCTACGGGTGGTTTCGGCCGGCTGGGGTGATCGACGACTCGTCGAAGATCGTTGCTGATCGTTCATCGGGTGCTTTGTTTGTCGTCGTCGACAAGCGCCTGTATCCGGCGTTGAACCTGGTCTCGGCGCAACTAATTGCTGGTGAGCCGGATCGGCCGACGTTCGTGGCGTCGGGGGAGATCGCGAAGTGGCCGAAGGGGCCGACTGTGGGAATTCAGGGCGCTCCGGTGGAGACACCTGCGGTGCTGTCGCCTCAGGTTTCCCGTTGGGCTGTGTGCGACACGGCGCCGACTACCATTGATGGTTCGCCGCAGGTGACCGGGATTGATGGGCAGCTGTCGCTGGGTGAGGGGGCGGGGGAACTGGCGGGCGGTGAGGCCTTGTTGCTGTCTTACGGCCCGCAGGTATACCTGGTGACAAATGGTGTACGGATGCCGATCGATCTGTCTCAGTCAGCGGTCGCCGGGCCGCTGGGGATTGCGCCCGCAGCGAAGGTGACGGGGATGTCGCGGGCGCTCTTTGATGCGTTGCCGGCGGGGGGACCGTTGGTGGTTCCGGTGGTGCCCGGCGCTGGCGGACCCGCTCAGGTGGATTTGGGTCCAGGTGTGGTGATCGGTGCGGTGGTAGCGAGCCGGGACGTGGCCGCGCAGTCGGACCGTTTCTATGTGGTGCTGGCGGACGGGGTTCAGGAAGTCTCGCCGGTGGTGGCTTCGATTCTGCGGCAACATGATTCGTTCGGTTTGGCGACCCCGCCGCAGGTCTCGCCGGATCGTCTGGCTCACATTGCGGTGCGTCATGTGCTTGACGTGGAGTACTACCCAAGGTCGCCGGTTCGCTTGGTTGATGCGGGCAGTCGGCCAGTGTCGTGTGTCGCGTGGCAGTGGAGTGTGAGCGAACGCCAGGCGAGGCTGGCGGTGATCTCGGGCCGGGGGCTGCCCATACGGGCGGATCAGCGGTCGAAACTGGTGCCGCTTGTGGGTGCGGGCAATGGCGGGGTGCAAGCCAATCAGGTCTTGCTCAGTGATAGCGCTTCGACGTTTGTGAGCACTACTGGTCAGGCGTTGGATTCGCCTGCCCGCGAAACGATGTGGGTGATCAGTTCTACCGGGTCGCGCTATGGTGTCCCGTTTGACGACAACAGCGTGCAGGCGTTGGGGCTGGTGTTATCTCAGGTTCGTCCAGCGCCGTGGTCGATGCTGCAGGTGTGGCCTGCGGGGCCGGAGCTGTCTCGGGCGGCGGCGTTGACGGTGCACAGCCCGTCAGATGCTGTGGCGGTGTTGCCGACGAAGACCAATGTACGGGCTGGCGGGTAAAGGGGAAGCTGGTTATGTCGACGATTCGTTTCAGCCCGTCTCGGCGGATGGCGGCGCCCAAGGTTGACGGCGGCGTGCAGTCAGTGCCGGATTCTCCGATCGCACCGCGCCGACTGCCGCTGACCAAGGCGCAGATTATTTTGCCTGCCGTCATGGGCGCGGCGTTTCTGGGCATGATGGCGATGATTTTGACCCAACCTGGGCTGCGCTCGGGTCCGATGAGCTTGTTCTCGCTGTTTGTGCCGGTGATGATGATTGTTTCGTTCGCCGGGGTGTTTATGCAGGGCCGGTTTGGCGGCGGTGATAAAGCGTTGTCTCCGCAGGCGCAGGAAGAAGAGCGCCGTGTGTACATGGATGAGCTTGACCAGACACGCGATGTGATCCAAAGCGACGCCGAGCGCCAGTTCACCAACTACCAGTTTCTGCATCCTGAGCCAGCGTTGCTGCGTGGGTTGGTTGGGTCGCCGCGGATGTGGGAGCGGTCTAGTCCAGCTGAGGACTTGGCGATGCACTTCGGATTTGTGCGGTTCGGCACTGGGACTTCGGATTTGGCGAAGAAGCTGGCTAAGCCGCGGTTGGGAGAGTCGGCCGATTACGAGCCCGTCTGTTATGACGCGCTGCGGAAGTTCTTGTTAGAGCAATCCAACATTGGTATCGCCAAACCGCTTTCGCTCAAAGCGATCCCGTTGATGACGTTGGTAGGCGAGGACGGGCCGGATACCGTGCATGGTGTAGTGCGGGCGATGATTTGTCAGGCGGCCTGTTTTCATTCACCGCAGGACTTGAAGGTCATGGTGGTCACCGACGAGCCGGCGCGATGGGATTGGCTCAAGTGGCTGCCACACTGCCAGCATGATCAGCTCGTTGACAGTGGCGGGCCCTTGCGGATGGTGTGGACCTCGCCGGCGGCGATGGACGCTGCGGTGGGTCACGAGCTGCACGGGGCCCGAAAGAATTACGGAGACCCGGGCGCCGGAGACAAGGTGCGCCCGCACTGGCTGGTAATCAATGACCAGCTACGTGTGGACAGTGAGTGGGATACGTTGAATCGCAGGGGTGTCGGGGGGGTCGCGGGGGTGACCTTCGTGCGTGTTGTGGTTAAGGAGGGTGGGGCAGATGACAGCTGAGTTCACATTGCACGTCAAGCGCGACGGCGCATATGACGAGGCGGGGTTTTTCGCGCTCCCAGACACGTTGGACACAGCGTCCGCGGTCGCGTTTGCGCGGAAAATGGCGCGTTACCACGCGGATTCGCGGATCGCTCAAACCTCGGCTGTCGCTGCGTCGAAAGTCGTTGATTTGTATGAGATTCTCGGCCACCCCGACCCAGGCAATATCGATGTCGAGGAGGCCTGGGCAGCGACCCGGCTGGGTCCGCCGCTGCAAGACGATGAGGGCGAGTTGCAGTGGGGCCGGGAGTGGATGCGGTTCCCCATCGGGATAGATCCACGCAACGGCCAGACGGTGGCGCTCGATTTGAAGGAGACGCACGAATTCGAAGGAATGGGCCATCACGTCGTCGTCGTGGGCACGACGGGAAGCGGTAAGTCGGTCTTTTTGACGGCGCTGATCACCTCGGCGTGCCTAACGCATTCGCCTGACTCGTTGAAGGTCGCGGTGTTCGACTTCAAAGGTAGTGCATTGGCGCATTTGGTGGCAGGGTTCCCGCACACCGTGGCCGCGATGAGCAACTTGCGAAACGACCGTCTGTGGATCGTGCGTATGGAAGATGTGCTTTACGGCGAGATGGAGCGGCGCAAATCCTGGCTGGACCGGGCTGGGGTCAGTGACATCGCCGAATATGAGTATTTACGCATCCACAAGAAAGAGAAGCTGCGGCCGATGCCGCACCTGTTGCTGGTCGTCGATGAGTTCACACAGATGTTCGCCGAACATGACGGCGCCAAAGCGGTCATGGACGAGGTAGGTCGCCAGGGCCGCTCGCAGGGGCTTCGGTTGGTGATGGGCTCGCAACGACTAGGTCACCAGATGCAAGGCGGCATCATGAGCAACATCCCGGTGCGGGTGGCGCTGCGCACGGTCGGCGACAACGATTCCCACGAGGTGTTGGGTAGCGACGAGGCCAACCACTTGCCTAAAAAGCCGGCCGGCGCGGGGCTATTGAAGGTCGGCGCGAGCAAGAACTTGACCCGCTTCCAGACCGCATTCGTGCTCAAGAGTTACGTCCCGCCCCAGCGTGCTGCCGCGGCTGCTGCCCGGCAAGAAGCCGGTTACGTTGAGCCGCAAGAGTTTCAGGCAGTCGGTATGCCTGCGCTACAGACGGTGCGCGACGTCGAAGCCGATCAGGGCAACGTTGTCGAACCGCGTGCCGTCATTGGCGCTGATGGCCGTACCGTCAAGCAAGTGCAGGCCACGGTGGAGTGTCTGAACCGGCTGAATCTTCCTCCGCTGCAGCCGATGTGGCTACCTCCGCTGGAGCCGTTGCCCGTTGAAGAGCTGGTGCGACGGTTGCGGGGCCAACCGTGGGATGTCGACTACGGCGCGGCGCAAAGCGAGCTTTCGCGGCTGATGTTCCCGGTCGGGATTGAAGACCGACCGCGCGATCACCGCCAGCTTGTCTATGCGCCGAACTTGGCTGAAGGGAACTGCGCGGTCGTCGGTATGGGCAATTCAGGCAAGACGGTGGCCATCGCCACAATGCTCTCCGGTGCTGCCCTGCTGTATAGCCCTCGGCGGCTTCAATTTTACGTCATCGCACTGAGCGGCCCGGACCTGAACGTGGTAAGGGATTTGCCGCATGTCGGTGGCTTCGCGCGTGAGGATGATATCGAGCACGTCAAACGAATCATCGCCGAGATGCTGGCGCTGATCGATCAGCGCGAGCAAGCCTTCAGCAAGCTCGGATTGACGCTGACCAAGCTGCGGGAGCGCAAATTCGGCGGCGCCGCCGGTGAGCTACCCCGGGATGATCCTTTCGGTGATGTGTTCCTCGTGATCGACGGCTGGCCGACATTCGTGAAGAATTGGGAGTTACTGCTGGTCCCTGAGGTGGAACGCATCTTGGCGAAAGGGCCCGACGTCGGCGTGCATTGCATTGTGTCGACAAGCGGCTGGGTGGCCAACAAATTCACCTCGGGAATGAGCAAGCTTTTCACCAGCAATGTGGAACTCAAGCTCGACCAGATGGATGATCTGGCTGTCAACGAACGCAAAGTCGCCAAAGAGGTTCCGTTCGGGGAACGCAAGATATTCCTGGACGAAGATGACGACTCCGGCGGAGAGGTCGAAAGCGTCAATACGGTCAAAATCCGGGGCCGCGGCACGACCATGGACGGGTTCCACTTCCAGGCCGGGTTGCCGCAGGTGACGGCGGAAGGGCGACGCGTCGACGTGGGGGCAGCCGTCGAGACGATCCAGCGGCTGGCTGGACCCGACAGCGCGGCCGCGAAAGTTCGTTTGCTGCCCAAACTCATTGACATCGACGAAGTTTTCGCCCAATGGGAGCAGCGTGAGCCTGGCCCGGGCGGCCTAGACCGGGCGGGCGTGGTGCCGTTCGGGATTTCCGAAGTCGGTTTGCAGCCAGCAGTCGTAAATTTCGCTGCCTCACCGCATCTGCTGTTCGTCGGGCGGCCCGAATGCGGACTCTCGAGCGGGTTAGCCACCGTCGCCCAGGCCGTGATGAGGGTGTACAGCCCCGAGCAGGCCCAACTTTATGTGGTCGACCCGCACAACGAGCTGCTGCGGGTAGTCGAAGGCGAACATCTGGGCGCCTACGTTTTCCGAGAGGACCAGGTCCGCGCGTTGGGGGAAAGCCTGGGCGCGATCTTGACCGAGCGCATGCCGATGACCGATCAGAGTCAAGAAGAGTTGGCCGCGGGCACACGGCGCTGGAGCGGCCCGGAGATCTTTGTCTTCATTGATCGCGAGGAAACCTTGGCCAGCTGGGACAGCGGCGGGTTCGTACCTGGTACGGGATACCCCTTGGGGCCGGTCACGCGATTTATCCCGCGCGGTAAAGAGGTCGGCTTGCACTTGATTGTGTCGCGCCGGATCGCCCAGTGGGGCCGCACGCAAACCAATCCGGTGATTGCCGAGATGGTCAAAAGCAAGGCCCCGGCGGTGGTAATGGACGGCGACCCTGACGAAGGGCCGATCATCGGCCACACGAAAGCCGCGCCGGCCGACCCCGGCCGTGGACTCTACGTCACCGACCGGGTGGTGGCGCCGGTGCAGGTCGCGTTCCCGGCGAGCACGCATTGAGCCAGGTGGACCCCGCGCGGCTGCTAGCTGACTGCGTCGATCAGGCCCGCCTGGAACAGGGGCTGTCCAAACATGACCTGGCGCGGCTGGCGCGGGTGGCTCGCCCCACGATCTCGCTGCTGATCAACCACGGCAAGGTCCCGTCTCGTGCGGCCACGCTGGACAGGATCGGCGCGGCGCTGGGCTGGGAGGCTGGCACCTGCGCGGCGTTGTTGGCAGGCCAGCCCACGCCAGGCCCGCGCCCGCCGGCGACCCGCTCGGCGCAGCTCCTGGCGCAGCGACTCACCGAGATCGCCGAGGAGGCGCGCACGGCCGTGTGCGCGGCCGAGCAATCAATTGTTCGGCTCAAAACGATCGAAGAACGTGCGCGCACGGCGGCTCACTTCGTCCTGGGAGGCTCAGCCATCGAGTAACCAAAGGCAACAGGGGGTGTTGCCTTTGGTGGAATGTGGCCGGTTTGGTTGCCGGTGTCACTGGCGGCGATTATCGTCGCAAGCACTACGGCTCTATCGCTTGGGGCGGATAGGATAAGCGGACAGGGGATGGATTGCAATGATGTTTGTTGAAGCACCTGCGCTCGCGGCGCAGGCGGCAGCGGAAGGCTCGGGCGGGGCGACCACGGCCGCCACGCTAGCCGCTGGGGCACCGGCCATGGGCGCTGTGGTGCCGATGGGCGGCGAAGAAGTGTCGGCCATGTTCGCGCAAGCTATCGCAGCGCACGGCGCGCAGTTCTTGGCGGCAGGTGCTGTAGGTGTGGCCCAACGTGAGGCGTTCGCCGCCACCGTGGCGACCTCGGCAGCCACCTACACCGCCGTGGATGCCGTCGGCCAGGCGCTGCTGTCGCTCTAGTGCGGCGGTGCACTGATGTACTGGGGGATCCCACCGGAGATTAACGCCTTCCGGTTGACCAGGATGGGCGCAGGTCCGACCGCGCACATTCCGCAAATCACCGCCTACACCGCTGCGGCGGTCACCCACTTCGAACAAGGTATGCAGCAGCAGGTGACCGCAGCGGCGACCGCACCGGTTTTCCAAGGCTCGGGCGGAACAGGGATGCTCGACAGTGCCACGCCGATGGCGGCCTGGCAGCAGACCGCCGGGATGCACGCAGAATCCGCGGCGGCCACGATTCAGACAGGGTTGGCCGCCTACGCGGCCGCGGTGTCGGCGACCATCCCTCATGAAGTGGTGGTGGCCAATCGGGTCCGCGAAGCCACGCTGGAAGCAACGAACTTTATGGGGTTCAACACCCCTGCGATCGCCGAGGCCAACGCCGAGTACGGCGAGTATTGGGGCCAGAATGCTGGCGCCATGGTCGGCTACATGGGCGCCATGGCCCCCGTGGTGAGCGCGTTGAGCGTTCCGCTGCCGACGTTGCCGGATATGAGCAACCCGGCGGGCCCTGCGCTCGGTCTGACCGGGCTGATCAGCGACGGGGTGAGCGCTGGCGTTGGTGTAGGCGTGCAGGCCCTGAGCACAGGCATGAGTGCCGGTAGCGGCGCCGTCTCGGCCGGTACCGGAATCGCCACCGGGGTGTCCAGCGGGGTGTTCAACGGCACCGGAGCCGGCGTGCAGGCGGCAGGTTCGAGCACTGGCAGCGGGCAGGCTCCGGTTTCCCAGCCCGCGCCCACCGGCACGACCGCGGGCCAAGGTGTCCCCGCAACAACAGGCACCACCCAGGGCCTGACGAGCAACTCGCCACAGGCCAAACCACCTCTGCTGCAGGGAGGGCAAAGCGGCCAGCCGCCTGCCGAGCAGCCAGGACAATCGTTGCTCAGCCAGCTCACGCAAGCGCCGACCGAGATGATGAGTTCGCTGAGCTCACCCCTGGAGTCGATGGGCCAGCTCCCGCAAAGTGCCGCGGGCCAATTGAGCGGCCTGATGGGCCCGCTTTCGGCGCTGACCGGTGGTATGGCCGGGGGCCTCGGTGGCCCGCCGGCCGGGGGACCACCGGGACTCAGCGCAGCCAGCGCCCCGTGGTCGGGGCTCAGCGGCGCCAATGGCGGCTTCGCCGGCGGCGGCTCCACGGTAGCCGCGGCGTTAACCAAACCGTCTGCTGGCGGGCTCGGCGGCCCGGTGGGCGTGCCGGGTGGTTGGTGGGCCAACGTGCCCGACGCCGCTGATGCCGGTGAGCAGCCAGCCGCGGGACTGCGCAGCGGCGCAACAGCGGCCAGGGGCGCCATGGCGCCGGGAATGTATGGGCCGATGGCGTCCACGGCGCGCTCGCAACGCGGCAACGAATACGCCGCCGTCGGCGAGCAGGATAAGACGATCACGCTGCCGGCATCCGCGCACGCGGCTCCGGTGCTCACGTCTGAAGGCGTGGTCCACGTCGGGCAGGGAGGATAAATCCCGGCAGGGGCCCGGGGTCGTTGCTGAACTGATCGGAACAAGCAGCAGTAACCACTTTGCAAGCGAAGGAGATACACCGCCATGGCGTTGAACGCTGATACCGCGCAGATGCTCGCGGGCGCAGGTCAAATGCACAACATTCAGCAAGAGGTGATGTCGGCGTTGGGCCGCTATGTCACCATGAACCAAAACCTCACCGGTACTGGCTTCAGCGGGAACGCCGCGCTGGCCTCCATGTCGACGACCGAGGATGTCAACCGGACCGGCCAACAGGTCAACGCGCGTTTCCAAGCCGTCATCGACATGATGAAGCGCTCTGCGCACCAGTACAGCGAGACCGACGCCCAGAACCGCGCCGCGTTGGGCTCGATCCAGGCCTAATCGCGCCCACACCCGATCTAGACGACTTTCAGAAGGAGAATGGTTATGGATTCAATGCGTTACGACCACGCGATGATGGCCGATCACGTCTCGGCACAGGGGCAACTGGTCGCCCACATGAACGACCTGCGCAGCCGCGCGATGGGCGTGATCAACCAGATGGCCGCAGTCTGGACGCAGCACGGTTCCGACGCTGCCCAAACGTGCATGCACGAGATCGATCAGGCCTTCCAGGCGGTCTTCCAGACGATCGAACGCCACGGACACGCCGTCGGGCACGCCTCGACGAATGCGTTGGGCACCGACCACGCGGTGCAGGCCGGTTTCCGGGGCTTGTGACCGAGACCGGTACCGCAGTTTCAGCGCGGCTGTCGACCACGTCGGAAGGCTTGTGGTTGACAGCCGCGCTTTGCGGTGTGGCCCAATTACCCCCCGTGCTCAAGATTCGGCCCATCGGGGCAGTGCAGGCCACCATCGCCGACCATCCCGGTATGGAAGTGCTGCACGATGCGGGCATCTATCGGGATGGTGCAGTTGACCCCAGCGTGGCCTCCTGGGTGGGTGTGCTGGGGCGTCCCGACGTCGAGATCGACGTCACGATCACACGCCCCGAGACGGCCCCCAACCGCCTCGAAGGCCCACCACCGATCTTCACCGCCCCAGATGACCCGATTGAGGCCGCTGCAGCGCTGGCCCAGTGGTATGCCCAACGCCCCCCGCAGCGTGTTGTCACGCTGTGCCGTCGCGACAACGCTTGGGTGGCTGCCGCGCGACTGTGGCGTCCGGGCCAAGACGCCAACGATGAGGTGGTGGTGAGCCCGCTGGGGGAGGCCGAGATCACCCACGCCGTCGTCGACACGCTCGGGCCAGCCGAACCGGCCCAGTTCCACGGCATCAATAGCGAAGCGGCGGAACTGCATACCATTCTGGCGGCTTGGCAGGCGAACCCCGCCATCGACCTGGTCGCCGGCCTCACTGAGGTGGGCCTATCTGTGCCCCAGGCACGGCTGATCGAAGCGGTGGCCGACCGGGGAACCACGCGCGCGGTGATCGGCGCGGCCGAATTCTCCATCAGCGGGCCAGCGCGGGCACCGATGGCGGTAACCGTCGCCGACACCCTCCTCGGCCGCGTCGTTGTCAGCAACAGCGTTGGTCCTGATGGCAGGCAATGGACAACGCTGCTGCCCGGCGCTGAGCACGCCATTCACACAGCTGTGCTCGAGCTGCTTGAGACGTTGCCCTCGGGTCGCGGTTGGGCGACTCACCGGCGAACCTAAATTCGATACGCACTAATATGGTGTCCGTTGTAGACGGATGAAAACCGAGGTTGTTAGTGTCGCGCTGTGGCCAAAGGAAGTGCGGCTAAGCGAAATTCGGATACGGTTCGGTGATGAGGGGACACGGCATGACAAACCCACATGGGCGCGACGAACGCGACTTTTTCGACGACCTGACGGCCACGCCCGCGCCCGACGCGCAGCCCGCGCCAGACGCCGCGCAGGCCAGCCGTCCTCGTGACATCGACGACACCACGACCAGAGAAGATGCGCGCCCGCGCTTTTCCCCGCCGGAGGGCACTGTGGCACCCCGCCCTCACGACCCACCTCCGCCGCCGCCAGCCCCACCGACGTGGCAGCCGCCGCGCTTTGCACCCCCTGAGGGCACCTTTGCACCGCATTCCCAGGACGCTGCGTCAACCGCATCATGGGAGCGACAACAGCCCGGCTTCGATCAGCCCGCCATCCCAGGTGAAAACTACGGCGACGCAAACAATTTCGGTCGCCCCCCGCACGGCGGGTCAGAAGTGGCGCTCGGAGGACGTCACGGCGGCGCGCCGCAGCCGGTCGGGCAACCACTTGCCGGCCAGCACCAGCCGCCCCACCCGTCGGCAGCCGAGCGCGGTTGGCGTGCGGCGACACCGCCACCGGCGCAGCGCACCGCGGGTACCCCACGGTCCTCGGATGCCCTCCGAGAGCACCTGCGGGCCACGGATCTGATTACCCCGCATAAGGAAGCGTCGTCGAAGGGATGGCGCAGGGCGCTACTCAAGGCTTCCGGTGGCCTTATCAACGTCGGCGAGTCCAGCGACGAGCGCACGGTGCGTGGCTTGAAGGCCTCGATCGGCGCCAATCTGCGCGGCACGTACACCATCGTGGTGCTCGGAGGTAAAGGCGGCTCGGGCAAAACCGCGATCACGGTGGCCACCGCCAGCGAGTTCAAGCGCAACCGCAACGACCATGTGGTCGCCGTGGATGCCGATCCCGCACAAGCCGCGAATTTGGCGGTCCGTGTCGATCCCAGCGCGTCGTCGCTGCGCGCAATCAACGAGGACGGCAACTTGCACCGCTACGCCGACGTCGAGGCCTTGACCGGCCACAATGCGGTGGGTCTGCATGTTGTCGCGTCCCCGCGTCATGGAGGTGCACGCGGTGACGTGCTGACCGCTGACGACTTCACCAAGGGCCATAAGCTTTTGCAACGCTTCTACAGCGTGTTGTTCGTTGACTGCGGCGTTGACCTCGAACACGAGGTGATGAAGGGCGTGTTCGAGCGCGCCGATGCGGTGTTGATGGTCGCCTCAGCCGTGCCCGACGGCGCCGAAGGGGCGAGCACCAACTTCGAGTGGCTGCGCGATGAGGGCTATCACCAGTTGCTATCGCGAACGGTATTGGTGATCAACCACATTCGTCCCGCACGCAACCGCAAGGATCGCAAGGAGACAGCGAAGCTGGTTGCCACGTTGCGCGAGCATTTCGGGAGCTGGGTCAAAGCCGATCGCATCATCGAGGTCCCGTTTGACCCTCACATCGCCTCAGCCGGCGAGCTCGACATCCGCCGGATCCGCCCGAAAACCGCCCGCGCGGTGCTGGAAACCGCCGCCGCGCTCGCGGCAGGATTTTCCACAACGACTGATGCCCGATGACTACGGCAAATCCCGCACAACAGGCGCCCGAGGTCCCACGCCTGTGCAAGGTGCATCTGCTCGTCGGTGAGGACACCCTGATCGACTACGTGCTGCCGGCCGGGGTGGCGTTGATCGCGGTGATCGAGGACCTCATCCCGCGGGTCAACGCGATCCTCAAAGACCGCGGCCGAGCACCGCTGGATGACACGCTGACCTATCAGCTGTGTCGGGCCGACGCCACCACACTCGATCCCCAACGATCCCTGGACGACAGCCGTGTCTACGACGGCGACTTGCTGTGCTTGTTGCCCCTCGAGGCCACTGAGCGCTTCGCGCCCGTGATCGAGGAGGTGTCGACCGCGCTAGCTCGTTCCGCCCGCGAACAGTTCTCCACGGTGAACATCACGGCAGCGCGCCGTGTCGCCGGGGGGCTGTTCGCGGCGTTGGTGGCGTGGACGGAGATGATGTTGGCCCAGCTGTGGTGGCAACAGCACGGCTGGCTGCCCGCCGCGGTGTCGTGGGGCTTAGCCGCCGTCTTCTTGGTGTCGGCCAGGGCGGCGGCGCGGGCCCGCGATGAGCAAAGACGCCACTCAGCAGATTTCTTGGTGTGGTCGGCACTAGTGTCTGCCGGCGCGGGGGCGGCGATGTCGGTGCCCGGCCCGCCCGGGGGCTGGCATGTGGTGGCCGCGACGGCCACCGTGTTGTCCGGCGTCGCGGCGCTGACGATGCTCACTGGCCGCTATCTGGGTGTGTTCGCGGGGATGGCCGTGATCGGCTTGTCTGCGGGCGCGGTGGCAGTAATTCATGCCAGCGGCTGGCGGGTGCTGCCAGCGCATCTGGCGGTGGTCTTTCTGGTCCTGGATCTGGTGCTGGTGACGTTTGCGACCAGCATCGGCGTCATGGGAGCAGGTGTGCCCGGGCCTTGGTTTCCGTCGGTCACCAACCGCGGGGTCTTTGAGACCCGAGAAGGCGCTGCCCTCAACACCGTGTCGCCGGTGGAGCGGCCAGGCAACGAATCTGTGGAACAGATCGCAACGTGGGCTCGGCGCGGCACCACTATCGTGACGGGGCTGCTGGTGGGCGGCGCTGTGGTGCTGGTCGTGGCCGCACGATATGCAGTGATGCCCGAAACAGGCGGCGGATGGCGCTATTTGGCGTTCACATTGGGAATTTGCGCCATCTTTCTGCTCAGGTCACGCTCGTTTGTCGATCGCAATCAGTCCGTCACACTGGCCGTGGGTGCCGTCGTTGCGGTAGCGGTGGTGATCGGGCGATACGCCAGCGCGCCGAATCCGGCGTCGCCGGTCGTGACATTGATTTGCGTCGCCGCGACACTGACATTGGCCGGGATGGGGCTGCTCGGGGTGCTGGTGGTGCCCAAAGCGCGCATCAGCGCGCCGGTGAACCGCGCCGTCGAGGTCAGCGAATACGTCCTCCTGATTTTTGTTGTGCCATGGGCGATTTGGCTGCTCAACCTGCTGTGGGTGGTACGGAATGCGGTGCACGGATCATGAGGAAAGCCGCGAGCAGCCTGGGCGCGGTAGGACTGGCCGCCGCCCTGATTGCCGTGTCCGGCGGGGTGGCCGGCGCGATCGATCCCCCGGTAGTGCCTCCTGGCCCACCGCCGCCTGATCCCGCGCCCGCCCCGGATCAACCGATGCACCAAATCGCGGCCTGCACAACCACCGGGGTGCTGCCGGGCAGTGATTTGCGCGAGCTGCCCGCACCGCTGCAATTGATGAACATGCCTCAGGCCTGGAAAGAATCCACCGGTGTGGGCGTGCTGGTGGGGATCATCGATACCGGCGTGGCGGCACAACCTCGGCTGCCGCACTTGGTGGCCGGTGGGGACTTCGTGATGGGCCAGTTTGGTGACGGGCTGTCTGATTGCGATGGCCACGGGACCGTGGTGGCCTCACTGATTGGGGCCGCGCCCTCGGGGGCAGCTCTGGTTCCTAAGCCGTCCTGGGCAGTGCCCGTGGCTCCGCCCGCGGGGGCGCCGCCGCCACGCCCGATTCCCCCGCCACCGCCGCCGCCGACGGTCACGGTGACCCAAACGGTGGCCCCGCCGCCCCCGCCCCCGCCAGACGACCACCCAGCCTGGCTTGGTAGGTCGGCTCCACCTCCGGTTACCGTGGGCCAGGAGCGCGGGTCAGAGCCGCTAGAACCGCCCCCTGGTGGCGGTCCCGACGGGCTGATCGGCGTGGCCCCGGACGCGATGCTCATCTCAATCCGCCAAACAGCGCAAACGTTCGGCCTCCTCGACCCCGGAGTGTCCGACAATCCTGAGGACATTCGACGCGCCGGTGATATCAACTCGTTGGCCCGCGCGATCGTGCACGCCGCTAATCTGGGCGTCAAAGTGATCAACATCAGTGTGGTCTCGTGCATCTCGACAACCAAGCCGCAGGATCAAAGCGCCTTGGCAGCCGCGGTCCGCTACGCCGCGGTCGACCGCGACGTCGTGATCGTGACCGCCGCGGGCAACGTTCATGCCCAGGGCTGCAACGTACAAAATCCCGACCCGCTACCGGGTGACCCCACGCGGGGCTGGGCGTCGGTCAAAACCATCGCCACCCCGGCGTGGTTCAGCGATTACGTGTTGGCCGTGTCGGCCACCGATTCGACCGGTGTTCCCGCCGGGGGCGACAGCGCCTCCGTGCACGGCCCGTGGGTGGGCCTGGCCGCACCGGGCGCCGACATCGTGGGCCTTTCGACCAGCGGACAAGTGATCAACGGATCAGTCGATGACGACAAGCTGCACCCGATCGCGGGGAGCTCGTTCAGCTCGGCGTTCGTCGGGGGCGTGGCGGCGTTGGTGCGCGCGAAGTTCCCCAACCTGACCGCGCATCAGGTGATCCACCGATTAGAGGCCACCGCGCACCCGCCGGCCGGTGGGCGTGACAACGTGGTGGGTTACGGGACGGTGGATCCGGTCGCGGCGTTGACGTGGGATGTGCCCCCAGGAGACACGTTTGCTCCCGGAGTTCAGCGCGCCCAGCTCAAGGTGCCGCCCCCGCCTGCGCCACGCGACCCGCGCCCGGGGTGGGTCGCGATGGCCATCACCGGCGTGGCCGTCACCGGTGTCCTGGCGGTAGCTGTCGGCGTCACGGTCGGACGTCGTAGGGAGCAGGTCTGATGCGCCAACGGTTTGTCTCGGCTCGTCTCACTTCTCGCGCTGTCATCACCGGGGAACTGGTCGCGGCTGCGGTGGCGTTGGCGCTGAGCACCACGCTGATATCGTGGCCGGTCGCGATGGCTAGCGCCGCAGTGCTGGGCCTGTTGTTCTGTGTGCTGACCCTGCGTGGGCGCACGATCGGGCAGTGGGTGGGGCGCGTGATCAACTGGACGCTCCACCGGGAGCGTAAGCTTCGCTTGCCTGAACCGGTCGACGTCACGCTCAACGAACACACGATCGGTGTCGTGATCGACGGCCATACCGTGTGCACGATGATTTCGGTGCTGGGTAAGCCCTACATCCCGACCCTGTTGCACGCCGACCACACCAAAACGCCCAATACCGTGCCGATTAGCGTGATCGCACAGGAGATGCAGCGCTGCGGATTAAGCGTCGACGTCGACATCGTGTGCGAAGGCAGCCGCACCGCCAGAGACAACTATGCCGAGCTGTACGAGGCCGCCTTGCGGGGTCTGCCGGCTGCCGGACAGCGCAGCGTGACGCTGGTGGTCCGTTTCGATACGCGCAGTGAGCGGGTAGTGCCGGGATTGTTGTGGCGGCGTGACACTATCGCCGCGGCGGTGGCCGCGTCGCAGCGCATCACCAGAGCTCTCAACCAAACGAACTGTCGCGCACGGCTTTTAACTGCCTCGCAGATGACCGACGCAATAATGGCCAGCCTGGGTGGTCCCGAGAACGCAACAGCTTCCTATGAGGACCGCTGGACCAATCTGCAGCGCGGCGGGAAAGCCTATGTGACAGCGTATTTCTTCAGCGCCCAAGATGTGCGCTCTGCTGAACTCGACGATGTGTGGGCCTACCAAAGCGATCACACCACCCTGGTGATCGCGTTGCGCAGCGAGCCCACTGGGGTGCAGGCGTCGGCCCTGGTTCGGCTGACCACCGTGCAACCACTGGCCACCTCACCGCGATTGGTGCTCAACCCGATGGCGGGCCGACAATGGGAAGCGGTGGCGTTGACCGTGCCGGGCCGCCAGCGGCTCAGCTTGCCCTCCACGCCGGTCACCGCTGAACTGGACACTGCCGTTGTCGCCGGCGCATCCGGTGTTCTGCTTGGACAATGGCGTGACGCCATCTTGCTGATGCCGATGTCAGATCCCGCGGCCCCCACCCGAATCGCTTTGCACGCCGATGACGACCAGGAGGTCCGCCGGCTTATTCGCCGGGCCGCCGCGGCGGGCGAACAGGTCGCTGTCTATGACCCCACGGGCCGCTGGACCATGGCGTCGGCATCCCCGCGGATCTGGACCACGCGTGATTTGACCGCCCAGCCGCCTCGCCCCCCAACGATGGTGATACACAACGGCCGAGCAAACAGCTACCCGGCGGCGCGGACATCCGTCACGGTCGGCGATGTGCCCGCTAGCGCTGCACCCGACATCCGCATCGAACAACGCGGCGAACGAATCAGCGTGAAAACACAACGGTTTCGCACCGTCTTGCGGCCGATCACTTTCCGCAACGAAGACGCCTACCTCCGCTGAATTCATCCCGCCGAAGTGGCTGGTCTTGGTAGACGAATCGCGGGACCGGCGTGCACGATGGCAGGTATGGCTTGCGACAGCGCGGGTGATGATCTGTTTGACACCGATGCGCGAACTCACCGACGCGCGGTGCGGTTCTTCTGGGTGGTACTGATTGGAGCGAGCGTAGCCTCCATCACGGGGAACGCGTTGCACGCCGTCGTGCAGGCTGAGCATGTCGCACCGGCGCTGGCGGCCGCGGTAGCCACCGCGCCGCCGTTGGTGTTGCTCGGATCCACCGAAGGGCTTTCGCTGCTGATCAAGGTTCACCGTCGCCCCAATCTGACGTTCTGGGCGGCACTCATCATGACGCTGCTCTTGGGTGTCGGTGCGTTCCGCCTGTCTTTTGATGCCCTGTGCAGTCTGGCGATTCGATGCGGCATCCGCCCGAGCCTGGCATGGTTGTGGCCGCTGATTATCGACGTCACCACCGCTCAGGCCACGGTCGCGTTGGTAGCCCTGACCCGCCTTCACCACGGCCGCGCACAGGCGCCGACAGCGGGCGTCAACGACAACGCCCACGATGACAATGAGGACGACGATGATCAGCGAGTGGGCGTGGCACCGCGGCAGCTCAGGGGCGCCGAGGCAGCCGCGCTCGAGAGCGCCGTGGCGCCGGTCGACGGGGCGACGCATTCGCTGCCAGTGGCCACGAAAGTCGAACCGGTGACCGTGGCATCCATCCGCGACAAGCACGACGGCGTGGTCCGCACGGTGGTGGCGTCGAAACGGACCAAGCAGAAGCCAGAAGTCATTGAGGCCGTGCTGCGCCGCCACGCTGCCGGGCAACGCGCTGGTGAGATCTCCGAGGAACTGAAGTTGCATCACACGACGGTGAACCGAATCCTCGCCACGGCGCTGCACTCCCGTGCGGCCGTCTAGCGGCGTTATCCGTAACAAATTGAGTCCAGACGCTCATCGGTGCAGTGCCAGACATCGAACACGTGAGTAAGACGTAACTATTTGTCGCAGTTGGTCATTCACATGCCTAACGATAGAGGACAGATGAACATGAATGCAGAAGGTGAAGTGGTACGGCCGCGAGAGGAACGGCTGGCAAGCCTGGCCGAGTTGGGGGTGACAGAGCTAGCGGAGACCCTTGACCGCATGATGACGGTGACGGTCGGTCTGGGCGAACACCTCGCGGACATTGCCGAGTTGGTGGGCCTTGACCGCGATGTCGAAGACTTGGCGATCACGCCTCGTGTGCGCGAGCTTGTCAAAGATCCCCGTGTCCGCGGACGAATTCGAGGACGCACGACGTGCACGCCGTTACGGATAGCACTGTTCCTCAAGCTGATCGGGCGCCGCTCGGTGCACATTGTGCAGAGTCTGATACAACCAGCTCACCCGTTACCGATAGACAACGAGTACGGGCGTTTCACAGGCCGCTGACATCGCGTGGTGGCGAATGTTGCTGCTTTGATAGACGTTTGAGGGCAGCGGCGCCAATGATGGGATCGTGGACAAGGAACCGTACACGCCGTACTGCGGACTGACCTACAATAGGCAAAACGTGGCCGCGCGCGCTGCGACAGCACCGCACATTTTGGTCAGCGCGCCAACGCGTACCGGCAAAACCCGCCGGATTCTGGCCCCCGCGGCGCTCCTCCATCCTGGGCCCGCGGTGTTGGTGTCGTCCAAACCTGACCTTGCTGAGCTGGTGTTGACGCGGCGCAGCACGGGTGTCACCGGTGTGATCGATCTGCGCCCGGAGCATACCGAGGTGTGGCCGGCCGGGGTGCGGCGAATGGTTTCGGACCCGACGCGCACCATCACCAGCGCCCACGAGGCGCTGACGGTCGCTGAGACGATGCTGGCGACCTCGGGTGTGGGTTTTAGTGGTGCGAGTGGTAATGCAGTTGCCGCAGGCGGGCTTTGGGAATCCCAGGCGGCACCGCCATTGGCGTGTCTGCTGTACGCGGCCAGCCCGTTAGGCAACAGCCTGGGAATGCCGTGGGTGCTCGATGCGGTGCAGGACTTCGGCATCGATGAGGCCGGCGGGGACGATGGGCGTCCTATCCCGCAGCTGGGGCGTCCGTCATGGTTGACCGCTTACGGGCTATGCGAACAACCCAAGCTCGCAGCCCCGCTATATGCCGTGATCGCGGGAATGGATTCCCGCTTGCGTGACAGCATCAAGATCACGGTGTCGAAGGCCGTGACACCCTGGCTGCGTTTGGGATTAAGCGCCGATGAGGGCGTGTCGCACTTGAGTGCAGTGGAGCGCATCAGTGTGGAATCCTTTGACGTCCGCATGCTTGACGAGCCCGAAGCGACGCTGTTTGTCATCGCACCAAACACTGGCTCGGTCGCTGGCGCTGCGGTGGCGCTGATCGACTCCATTGTCCGGCATTTCCGCCGCAAGATGGCGAACCATCAACTGACCCATCGGCTGCTGCTCGAACTTGACGAAGTGTGTAATTCGTGCCCGCTGCCGGATCTGTTGACCTACGTCGGAGAGTCAGCGGGACTGGGCGTCAACATCTTGGCGACAGTTCAGGCGTCGTCGCATTTCGATGTGGTATTCGGGCCCAAATATGCTGACGCGCTGCGGGATATGTTCCCGGGCACGCTGATCATGTACGGGGCTCATGAGCGTCACTTGCTCGAACAGGCGTCGCACTGGCTGGGCGAGACCACCCGGCGCACCGAAGCCTACGAGCCGACTGGCGGCAGCCGAGGACAATCCTCACAGTTCGGCCAAGCCATCGGTTGGCAAGAGCTGCTTCCCCAATCACGAGAAGAGGCGCAGCTTCTGCAGCGGGGCACCGCGGGCGAGCGCTTGCACATCCCCGACTGGACCGAGTTCCAGGCCCTATTCGACCAAGCGGTGCAACAGCGAATTAAAAAGGCGCAGTAGCGAATCTACCACGACTGCCCCAAGTACAGGGTTCGGCGCGTTGCCGCCTATGAAGGCGGGTGGAGCGCAGCGAACGACAACGTCTGGGAGCTCGGCTGGTCCAAGTGCTGGTCGGCAGAACCTAGCAGGGCGTTGACCGCGCAGATCAGGCACCAGATCGCAATTGCCGAGACGACCGCGGCCCCGCCGAGGATCGGCCCCCAGTGGATCGGTGGCGGGGTGCGCCGGCGCACATGCAGTGAGGGCGGGACACGGCGGGCGGGTTCGGGCTCAGGGGATGGATCTAAGACCGTGGGCATCGGCAGCATTGACCCCAAAATCAGGTCGTCGTCAACTTCAACCGCTTCGGGCGTCAGTGGCCACCAGTCGCTGGAACCTTCGACGGCTAGCCAGCCTTCAAGGAGACCGTAAACCGCGGCCGTGAACAGGGCTGCAGGTAGTTGGACCAGAAGCCACGGGACCAACACCTCGCTGCACAAACCGGAGGATGGGTCATAAAGCGGCAGCGGCAGGGCTGCCAGCGCGGCCCCCCACAGCAACGCCGGTATCGGATAGGCACGGAGCCGCTCCGGGATGAGCCTGACGATCAAGAGATAGGCGAGCTTGCCCACCACCCACCCAAGCGGAGCGATCGCCGCACAGCTTAAGACCAGCGCGGCTTCCAAGGACCCGCTGGCAGAGCCAGCGGAGCGCATCGGTAGCGGCGGGGCGACCACGTCGTCGTGCGGGTCAGGCCGGGCACCGACATGGCTTCGCGTGCGAGCGCGGATCTTTTTGGCCAGTAGTTCCGCGCGGCGCTTCTGGAAGACGAAGATCCCCGCGTGGGCCGCGATCCAGGCTCGGCGTTGATCATCGAAGATGTCAGCGGGCATGTTCGGCCGGTTCGCGTACTGTCAGCAGTTCGGTGAGTAACTGACGGGCGTCGGCCAAGATCGAGTGGCACTGCTCGACGAGGTCTTCCACCGCGTGCAACACCGTGCGTACATGGGTGTCTTGCGGCGGTGGGGTGGCAGGTAACCCGCCTTCAAGGATCGTCCGCGATGAGCCGTGGGCCCAACCCAGGGCTTCATCAAGGCGGGCCAGTGTGGCCAACGACATGGTGCGAGAGCCGTTGCTGGACTTGTGCAGCGTCGAGCGGTTGGGTCCGCCCCGGCGAGCCAGTTCAGCCCGGGACATGTGCAGGACCGCCAGCCGCTCGGAGACGAAATGATCGAGCCGCGCAGGCCCGTCTTTTGGTGTATTCACGCGCATGAAACTACCTAAACGCAACCATTGTCGTCTAACAGTGTGGACAGAATCGCTTATTACCGCCTACGGTTGTGTGCATAGGCGCCACTCCTCTAGCGGCGCCGAGACGACGAAGGGACACCGCGATGAAGGGGCTTGTGGCGGCGGTCGCAACGCTGATGACCGTCCTCGTCGCGATCACGTTGGCGATGGTTGAATTGCTGGTCAGACTGGCGCCGCTGCTGGTTGCGGCGGCGTGCCTGTGGGCGGCGCTCAAGCTGATACGGGCCCACCGCACCCGCCGTGCCGCTGAGGACCAGCGTCTGGTGCAGGTGTGGAGCCAGCCCGTTGCTCAACCGGCCGCGCAGGCGGTGCCCCTGGCGCTGCTGCCGCCGGTGATCGCCCACCGTCAACGGATGTATGTGGTGCGCGGTGAGGACACCGGGTTGGTTGCTGACCGTGATGACGGCTATGTGAATGTCTCGGCGAACGTCTTGCCGCGGGTGCACCGGTTGCCGGCCACGTACCATCACCGACGCAGGTTCGCCCCCCGCCGGACGGCGGGGCACCGTTCGGGGCGGCGGCGGCCGTGAGCTCGGTTTCTGACCAGCAATGGCTGCGCGAGATCGGGGTGGATCTGGACGCGGATGCCCAGACCGAGGACGACCGGCTCGACGCGGACCACGACAGCGTCTCAGCCGAGGACAGCGTTGAGGAGCCTGTAGACCCCGACGACGGCATCGTCCACGTCGGCGCCGCTGCGGCACTTGCTGAGGATCACCATGCCGCCGATCCCGCTGGTGCCGCCGACCCCGCTGGCGCCTTCGACGTTGAGGGCACCGGATTCGGGCAGCACGGCGCTGGCGACGTTGTTGGCGAGGCGGTCAAGCAACGCCGCCCGCGCCGATACACACCGTGGGTGCTCGGCGCCTTCGCCGCGGTGGTCGCGCTGGCGACGGTGGTCACCACCCTGGGCGTCACGCTATCTGGCCCGGATGGCCCGTCGCCGCGTCCGCGCCAACACGCGGTGAAATCCAGTGACGCACCGACTGTGGTGGCAGCCCCCGCGCCAGCTCCTGGCGAGGGTGGTGATCACCCGCTGCCGTTTACCGCCTCAGCTGACTGCCCGGCCGGCGCCTCCACCTCAGCCAAATCTATCGCCGATCCTGACAGGCCATCGCCGTGGATTTGCGTGCGGCACACCGACGGTCAGCCGCTCTACATCACCCTCGGCCCGGCTGGAATCGAACGCGCTTATGTGATCACTGCGGTCAGTATTGTGCCGGGGGATACCGCACCGGCGCAGGGCGCTGGTGGTGATCCATGGCTGCAGCACCGCGTCGTCACGTTGGTGCAGTGGCAGTTCAATGACACTGCGCACACGGTCGTCGACCAGGACACCGGCAACATCCACGGCGAAGCGGTCAAACCGATTCCGGGGATCAGCGCCTCGAAGATCACGGTGATCATTCGGCAAACCAGCCGCCCGGTGGCAGCTCCTCAGCCTACCGCTACGGCGCCAGACGGTGGACCGTTCGGCGGCATCCTGGGCGGACCTGCGCCGGTCAACGGCCCGCAACCGCCGAGCGGGCCTGACTCGCCGGGTTTCGGATCAGGCCACGACACCGATCCCAGCGACGGAACGTTCGCGGTGTCCAGCATCAAAGTCATTGGACACAAGGCGATTTAAGGACGACATGCTGAAGATCAGCAAGGTATGGAAGCAGCGCCTCACGGTGCTGGGCCATGGCGCCGGGCGGGTGTCCCTGGTGATTCTGGTGGCGAGCTCGTCGATCAACGGGATCGCGTTGCTGTGGCGGTTCGTGTTTCCTCCTGAGCCGCCGCCCGTGGCGGCCGTGGCTCGCGAGGTGATCAACGAGACCGACCCGGTGAAGGCGTTCGCCGTCAATTGCGTACGGGGCCTTCTCGTTGGAACCGCTTCGGGCGCGAGCAATCTCACGCGGTGTTTTCCCGGCGGACAAAAGTACGAATTGCCCACCACCTCGTCGATGACGGTGTCCAATCCCACGGCGTGGGCATCAAAGCGCAAGGACGCCTCCAACGACATGGTCCTTTACAGCGTGAAGGTGCAGATCGACGAGCAGCCCTACCCTTCAGCGCCGCCGATCACGGCCTTTTACCAACTACCGGTCGCGGTGTACCGGGATAAGGGCATGCAGGCTCTTGATCGCATCAGCAGGGTTGATCCGCCGCCGCCGGGCGCTATTGTGCCCCTGGGCTATTCAGTGACGATCGCCGCCAACAGCCCGCTGTTCACGATGCTGTCCGGGTTTGCGACAGCGTTTCTTACCACCTCGGGCGGCCTGGAACGGTTTATCACCACCGACTCAGGCGTCACGCCCGTCGGGTCCTACTCGTCTGCCTCGGTGACTGCCGCCCAGGTCGACACCAATCCCTCTGATGCGCCGACGGATAACAGCGAATTGGCGGCGCACATCGATGTGTCGGCGCGCAGACCGGACTACACGCTGGTGTCGCTGTCGTACTCGCTGACGCTGCGATCGGTGGGCGGCACCTGGTTTGTCGCCCAGATCGACGCCATCCCGGTGTTGGCCGATGCCACACCTACCCCGGTTCCCACGACGGTGGCCCCGCGGAACTAGGCGCCGCTGAGGATTCAGAGAAAGAGGTAATCACCGTGATCGGTTCGTATTCCATCCCAGTCCTGGCTAGCCACACCATCAACATGGCTGCTGGGGCCGGGGTCATCAACATGAGCCACGAGGTGCTCTACATCATCGTGGCTGTCGGCGGCACATATTTCTTGGGCAGTGGCATCGTGCGCGGCATGAGAGACCACTGGAAGCGCGGTACCGGCGCCGGATTGTCGGCAATCGCAGGCGGTGTCGCCTTGGCGGTTGTCGTGGCACACATCGTGGGGCTGTATCAGCGCGGCAATCAGGAATTTGAGCACCTGCCCGGCAGCGTCGGCCACTCCAACACCCGCGGATGGTGACCACAGCACCGGTTGCCCCACCACGACCGGTAGAGAAGGCCGAAGCATGGTCGGGCATCCGCGACATCGACATCCAGATCGGGGAAGCCGCTCCGGGCCAGGAGTGGCCCGGCGGCCCTTATCGCGGGATCGAATGGGTAGCCATCGCCGCGATCGCTGGACCCACCCTGCTGTGGGTCGACAGCCAGCCCGCCGGCACCACCTTGCCGATCCTGGCCGCCGGCGCGGTGCTGTGTGTCGTAACCGTGGGGCTGATGCGGCTGCTGCTGCCTAAAGGCCGACCCTCGTTGTCCACCCGGGTCATCTTTGCCCGCAACACGGTCCGGCCCCCTCACCTGGTCACCTCCGTGCCGCGTCGCACCGACCGGCGCTTCCGTGCCGACTCCAGCTTTGACCCTCCTGAACGTGTCGAAGGCAATCTGGTCTTCACTGCCGGAGGTGTCTACGCCGAGTTCCTGATCGACGGCTTGTCGGTCAACATGCGCTCGCTCGACGTCCACCGTCGAGCCGCGCGCCTGACCCGCAACCTGGGACGCTACTTGCCCTCAGGCTCCCAAGTCCGCGGCCTTTTGGTCGCCGAAGACCAAAACGCCATCCTGCGGGCTATGGTGGGTCCGCACACCACCAATTCGGCCTGGATCCGCCAGTGCAAGCACTGGGTGCCAATCATCGCTGATGCCAACAAATGGATCAGCAACGGATACCGCGGGCCGGTGCGGCCTCGTTTTTGGCTCACAGTGCCTGTCGACGCCGGCGCCGCGGGCCGTACTCCGCTCGGACAAGGCAGACGTGTGTGGGATTGGGTCAGCGGACGCGACAAAGACTCGAACACGTCGATTCAGCACTATGCGAGCGTGGCCCGCGAGATCTGTAGCGCTTTGCCTGACGAGTTCCACGTCCGCCCGGCCAGTCCGGCCCAAATTCACTGGTACCGGCGGCATCGGGCGATGCTCGGTGTCATCCATGAGCCGATACCACCGACCAACGCCGGCCCTGCCTCGCTGTGTGCTGACGACTTCGCTCCGATCGCGTTCGACGAGGGAGACAACGCCCAACGATCGTGGTGGCGGCCGAGTTTCAAGCCAATGGTCCGCGTCTACTATCCCGACGACCCCCACCGCCGGTCGAGTTATCAGACATTTTTGACTGTGGAGCACTTCCCCGAGACAGGGCTGGCCTTTCCGCGCGCGTCGTATTTGCATGCGCTGCTCAACGTGAACACTGCGGCCAGTATTGAATGGACCCAACATATCTATATTCGCACACCCCAGGATGCGCAGGCCCGAAACTTCCGCTACACCAAGAACATCAAGGATCAGATGCGCCAGCGCGGGCACCGCGGCGCCGAAAACGACGAACTGCCACGCAAACTCGCGCGCACCCGGGCTTACACCTCACATCTGAACGGCAATCCCGCAGAGCGCGAGCTCGACCACACGGTGGTCATCGCTGTCGGGGCCGACTCCCCGCAGATCCTTGAGGACGCGGTCAAGCAGGTCCGCCAGGAGCTCGACACAGTCGGTATTGCTGTCAAACGTCACCGCGGAGCCCAGGCGCTGCTGTGGAAGGCGTTCAACACGGGGAGTGAAAATGCCTGCCCGCTCGACGAATTCCGCAATCCCACCAGCGCACATAAGTGGTCGTTGTTCTTGCCGTTGATTTCTGGACGCGTCGGCAACGTCAGGGGCAGTGCGCTGGCCATCGACCAGACCTCGATGCGCCCGGCAATCATCCTGCACGATCCCGAAGGAACCGCGCGCCGCAATAAGAACACCGGTCTAGCAGTTGTCGGAGACCCCGGCGGCGGGAAGTCCAACCGCACGAAATTGTCGGCCTATGAACTGATTCTGCGGGGCGGGCGGGTGGTGGTGTTCGAGCCCGACACGATCGCCGAATGGAAACGCGCGCTCACCCCGATCGAGGGAGTGCGCTTCATCGATCCCACAACTCCGCAGTTCCTGTATGACCCGCTGGTGATCTTCCCGGCCCATCTGGCAGGGCGCATCGCGGCCGCACACATCTTGCCCTGGATCGGACTGTCCTACGACAGCCTCCTGGCCAAACGATATCGACGGCTGCTGCGGCCCGACAATCGGGCCGCCCACGGGATTACCAGTCACCGGGCGCTGCTGGACTACCTGCGGTCACAGCCGGACGCCGATAACGATGAGTTGCTGCTACGCCTAGAGACAGCACAAGAGGATTTTCCTGGCCTGTTCGATGATCACTTGCCGCCCTACCGGCCAGAAGACTCACCAGCGACGGTCTACCTCACGGGCAACCTGGGGTTGCCCAACAGCGAGGATCTGGCCAACGCTGATCTTTACGCCAAACTATCCGGGACCCAGCGTGCTGGCATGGCCATTTATGGGCTCCTCATTGAGCTCGAGCAGCGCTACATGTTCGATCGCCTCGACGTCTTCGACATCATGATCTTCGAGGAGTGCGCCGAACTGCTTGCCTTTCCGACCACAGCGCGCGTTGCGCACAAGTTCACGCGCCGGGGCCGCAAGCACGCCAGCGGAATCTGGTTCATCACACAAGATTTCCGAGATCTTGCCCGTATGGGCGATGAATTCGTCACCCAGAAGTGGATCTTTCGTGTGCAAGACCCGCAACTGGCCTACGCCACACTGAAGTGGGCGCGTATCGACCCCGACATGTATCCCGAGTTCGTCAGTGCACTCAGTGAGGACACCAGTCCAGGCTCCACCGCTGATGAAGACGTCTTCGCTGATCGCGGAGAGTGGGGAGGCGATATCTTGGAGGCGGGCGCGGTCGATCGCTCCCGCCTCGGCGAGGGATTCCTGGTCGACGAACTAGGGCGTCCGGCACGGGTCCAGTTCTTCGGTGCGCCGACCCAAGAGCAGGCACGCGCCTTCGACAGCACCGCGACGGTGATCGCATGACCGCCAACGATTCCCTGGCAGTCTGGCTAGCGCTGCATCCGCGGTTGCGCCGTGTGATCGGCGCCATGACCGGTGTCTACGTGCTGTGCTTGTGGGCAGTGATCGCCGCACCGAGAGCCTCCGCTGCAGTCGGTGCCGCCGCATTGGGGTGGACCGGGCTGCACGATTTGGATAACGTACCGGTCGCTGACTACTTCCTGTCGATGGTCGACACCACAGAAGCCACGCTCAACAACGGCCAACACGTCAGCGCGTTCGATCCCGAATCGTGGGGGTCGTGGATCGTCAACGCCACCCAGACCGCGATCTCGCACGGCACCGCCGCGTGGTGGCTGACTAACGAAGCCGCTCTTGTGGTGTTCGCCATCGGGATTGCGTTGTGGTTCCTGCGCTTTGCGATGTCCAGTGCCTGGCTGCTGGCCCTCGTGCAAATCGGGCGCCCCACTTACGCCGCAGTCACCATGCTCGTCAACCAGATGTGGCTGGGACCGCTGGCAATCGCCATCTGCGTGGTGTTGGCGGGATATCACCAGCAGCGCGGCCAGCCAGCGCAAGCGCGCAACATGCTGGGTACCGCCGCGGTGCTTTCTGCTTTGGTCTGGACGGTGTTCCGTGACCCCATCGACGATTTGGTCAGCGAGCACGGCCTGTTGGGGATGGGCCGCGCTACGGGCTTTCAGATCGCCCAGGACGCCCGCCAGGCCTCCTACGCTCCGGGCCAGTCATTGGATGCCCAACTCGACGCGCTGCTGGCACAGCTGATCTCCTCCACGGCGCGCCCCGCTCTGCAATTGCAGAACTTCGGCATGGTCGTCGATGATGTGGGCACCTGCCGGCACGCATGGTCACAGGCGATCTTGGCCGCACACAGCCAAGGACCTGGCCCCGCGCACGCGATGGCCAGTTGCGGAGCGCCCCAAGCGTTGGCACACGCCCAACAGATGGGTGCCAACGACTTTGTGCTCGGACTGTTCTTCTTGTTCGCCGCTTTCTGGATCGGCCTTTTCATCTGGTACGTCGGCATGAGCACCATGCTGGTCGGCGCCAAAGCCACCTATTACTGCATCGTCGTGGTCCCTGCGGCGATGGTGGGCATGACCGGTTGGGTGCGCGGAAAGCAATACGCCATGCGCTGCGTCTCGCAAGTGTTGTTACATGGGGTCGAAATGATGATCTTCACCGTCTTTTTGGCGTTGAGCGCGGTGGGGATGGGGTGGGCGCTAACGACCCCTCAACTCGGGCACGGCGGCGCCACGGTGGTACCGCGACTGTTACTGGTCAGCCTGGGCTCGGTCGTCGGCATCTTCTTGTTCCACTACATCGACAAGCACTTCTACACAGACAGCCTGGGCACCATCGGCCACCACCTGAGCGGGGCGTGGCGCTCGACCAGCGCCGCCGCGCGCGAGGAGTACAACGAATACGCCGAGGCGGGCCGCAAGACGCGGGGCTTGTTCCGCCGGGCCGCGCGGCGCGGTGAGGGCGAGCAAACCGGTGACGACGACAGCGCCGAGAGCGATGCCGACATCTCAACTCCGGGCTTTGACGCCATCAAACCGCGACCCAGCCGGGTGCATGGCCCAGACCAGAGCACCGCAGCCCACACGGCGCAAACCGCCACAAGGGGTGCTGCAGAAAAAGCTGGAGCACGCGACGCGGCAACGACCGCGGCCGAGGGCGCCGGCGGCGCAGCCGCAGCAGAAGGTGTCGGCGCGGCCGCCGCCCCAGAGCTGGTGATTCCTGCCGTCATCGCCGAAAAGACCGTCCAGCACGCGCGCCGACACCATGCCCGCAACGGCTCAGACCCCGCGCGTGAACCAGGTGATCCGAGTAGCGACTACGGCCAGCACCCGCCAGGGTTGACCACGTCGAGCAACGGCCACCCTGGCGGGTCAGATCACGGCGACCCGGTGTCGATGGTCCCCTCAGAGGGATTGCCTGCCCTGCCCAGCCATCCGCGCAGGCCCATGCAGCAGGGCGCAGGACGCCACCAAGCGTCACCGTCGGCAAATCCCGATGAGGACCCCGACCTGCCCCTGGATATGTCATTTGAGCAGCAGCGACCGGCCGAGGTGTCTGATTCGCCCGTAGAATTTCCGTCACCACCTCGACCACGACCAAGGGATGATCGCAAGTGAGCGCCCGTGAATACTTCGACATGGGAATCAGCCGCCTGGGCTTTGGTGAGGGCCAGGCCGACTTCCCGGGGGCACGCGAAGCCTTCACCCAAGCCACTGACATGGATCCCGGCATGTGCGACGCCTGGATGGGGTTGGCATACGCGGGCGATGTCACCCCTGACACCTTGCGCGGCGCCTACGACGCGCTCTCAACGTTGCACCGCGAAACGCGCCGGGTCGGCCTAGCCGATTCAGCGTTGGCGCCCACGGTGGCAACGCCATTCCTCATTGATCTCTACCCGTACACCCCCACCGGGGTCACTCTCGCCTACGCGGCGACACTGGTGAGCCAGGGCGACTACGATCAGGCCGAGAAGCTCCTCGACGAGGTCGACCTGACCATCGAACCGGCCCAGGCCCAGATCCACCGCTTCGTCGGGGCCACCATGTTCTTCCTAACGCGCCGCTGGACCGACGTGCTGGACTGGACCTCGCAGAGCTCGGCAACCAGCGGCGGCATCGTGGAGACCGCCACCCGCCTACTCAAGGGAATCGCCCAAACCTCGCTCGGTCAGTTCGAGGCCGCGATGGCCACATTGACGTCCGTCGTGACGCAAGCCGAGCAGGCCAGACTCGCCCAGAGCGTCGATACTTCCCACCTCCTGGCTGAGGCGGCCCTGTATCGCGGGCTGTGCCACCGCGCAATGGGGGACGAGGCGTCCGCCCGCAAAGAATTCAGCGCAGCCAGCGTCGACGGCCAGCTGCGCCCCGACGCCGCCGCCGCCCTCGATGACCCCACCTATGGCGTGACCGTGACTACCCCCGATGTCATTGAAGCCCGCTCCAACCGGTGGGATCCCAATTCCGGGCCCAGCGTCGCTGACCTGCGCAGGGCCGAGCAACGCAAAGAAGCCGTACGCGTCCTCGAGCGCGCCGAACGCGAGCTCGACGAATTCATCGGGCTGCGCCGCGTCAAAGAGCACGTCAAGGAACTCAAGTTCGTCAAGGTCTACGACCAGAAGATGGCCGAACGCGGCGTGCAGATCGGCGAGCGTGACACCTTGCACATGACTCTGGTCGGCCCGCCGGGAACCGCGAAAACCTCGATAGCACGGCTGATTTGCGAGATGTATTTCGGCCTGGGCATCCTCGAATCACCCGAATTCATCGAAGTCTCGCGCAAGGATCTTGTCGACGAGCACATCGGTGGCACCGAGAAGAGAACTTCAGCGATTCTGGAAGCGGCCAAGGGCTGCGCATTGTTCATCGACGAGGCACCCGAACTGTACAAACCCGACAACGAACGCGATTTCGGCCATATCGCCGTCGACGTCATCATGAAGTGGGCCGAGGATCACCGACACGACACCATGATCGCCATGGCCGGCTACGCCAGCCCGATGAACCGACTCTTAAGCGCCAACCCCGGTCTGCGGTCACGATTCCCGTTTCAGCTCGAATTCACCTCATGCGACACCGACGACCTAGTAAGGATCGCTGAGCTCTTCGCCGCGCGGTTCCACGTGGCCATGGAACCCGCCGCCCTCAAACGCTTCAGCAGCACAGCGGAGTGGCTATGCAACACCCCAAGTACACGACCCGGCGAGCCGCAGATGCTCATCGACGTCGCCGCCAATGGCCGATTCGCACGAACGGTCATCGAACAAGCCCTGCGAAAAGCCAAGGCCCGCATCGCCGCCGATCCCACCGTGGACCTACTCACCGCCGACCTGGGCAGCATCAGCACGATCACGCAAGCCGACATGGACGCCGCCCTCAACGACGTCCTGCTGTCCCTTGAGCTTGTGACGCCCTGAACCGCCCACACGTGTCAACCCCCGGCACACCTCCGACAGGTGTGAGTGCTGCGGTCACGCAGCACCCGAGAATCGCGTCAGCCAAGCGGGGAATTCCTCTGCCAACGGTGCGGCCACTGCGCCGGCAGACGAACATGCCGCACGGCAACATACTCCGGGCTGGACTGGCCGCACCGCAACCGCGGCGTAAAAGAGGCCGGTCGCTTCCAGCGGCCGGAGAAGTCACAAGCACATGGATGTCGCCCCCTCCAGCACCTCGACTAACTTGCCTGCTGTCGAAGTTGGGCGCGGTGGTAGAGAAACCGACACCTGAGGTCTTAGGGTGCTGGTCAGTGTCGCTCTGCGGCGGACATCTATTAGATCCGATTTCGGTGAAGGACGGCTATGGGCGACGCGATTAACGGCGAAGACGTGACACTCGTTTGGACCTACGCTGCCAACTGCATCCTGTACGAGGAAGATGGGGGTCCAGCGGAGCTAAATATTGGCTCCACCCTTGAGCCGCATTTGGTGTCGCGGTCCGAGGCGTTTCGGGATCTTTACGCGCACCAACTGCTCGAATCACTTGGTGCAGAACGGGACCGGATCACTGCGCTTGCGAGGTCGATTCCCCTCGCTCGGCGACAGAGCCCCTCCGCTGAGGCTGTGTGGAGCATCGCGGTGGATCTGTGCCAACGAGCCAACGCGATCATCGAGGCCACAGGCGCGGCCGACGATGGCCGCGCCCGGCGCCGGTTACTTGCCGGAACCAAACATCTCAATCGCACGGTGGTACTCGGCCAGTGGGTGCCTTCCTATCAGGTGGAGATAGACAACGAACTGCTGCAAGAACTTTCCGCCGTAGATGAATGATCGGAGAGAGTTGACCGATCCCCGCGGGGTGAAGCCGATCCCGTCTCTTGGTCCGCGTAGCGGGCCGTTGTCGTAGGTGTGGTGACCGGACCCCAGGAATTGGTCCACGCGACTTGCGAGAGTCGGTTTGGTCGTTCCGGTTGCAGCGTAGCGGGGAAGCGGGCGATCACAGCGGGAATTTCTTTGCTCAGGTCCGTACATCCGGTAGGCGGAAGTCGCGCTGCATGAATGTGGAGTCAGCTGCGGTGAAACCGAACTTGGCGTAGACGGCGTGTGCATCGTTGGTGTGCAGCATCCATCGGAAGTCACGACCAGGGCCCTCATCGATCATGACCCGCAGAATTCCGGTGCCGACGCCGCGACCGCGCTCGCGGCGATGGACGTACACGTCGGCTAGGTAGGCGACGGCGGCACCGTCGGAGAACGCCCGCGCGAAACCCACCATCCGGCCGTCAACGGCGTCGTATGCGCCGACCACCCGCCAGGCAGTGTGGAGTTGCTGTTCGAACATGTCACGAGTGCGGTACTTGGCCCAGTAGGCATGGTCGATCAGTTCTTGCCAAAGCCAATCACGATCCACACGGTCTACGGTGGTGCAAAACTCGACCTCCAACGATTGGGTGTGGTCCCGGATCGGTGTCACTCGGCCAGTATCGCGAGCCAGCACTCCACCGCGCTACCGGATTTCGACGCTCACTGTGCAGCCTGGGGTTGACGGTCCTCCTCGTGCGACGTCGGTGGGTGCAGGCGACGGCATAGACCGCTGGGGGCTGATAACCCAGTGCGCTGTATCCTGCGATCTTCAGTCGCGGGAGAAGGTCAACAGTAACCGCATGAAAAAATGGTCGTCATGAGCAGTTTGGTGTGCGCCCGGTCCGCCTGGAGGCGACGGTGAGTCGGCGGCGCACCGCGGCGCCGTGGGCGGCGACCAGCGTTCCCGTCATTCGCCGCCAGTGGTGCAACGCGCTTGACGCGGTTGCTGAGATCTCGTTCGACCAGTACAAGGTCCCGCCTCCGCCGAACAGTCCGGCGGCCGCCGACCCTGCGGCGGTACGGAAGGTTCAACGGCTCGTGGCGAAGTTCGAGTCCATTGCGCCAACGATCAGTGCGGAAGCCAACGCGTTGCGCGGCGCCGAACTGTACTGGGTGTCGCGCGACATGGTCGACGTCGTGCGCCGGGCAGCTGGTTCCCTACCTGAGTGGACGCCGGCGGCTGCCCTACCGTCTCCCGTCGGCCTGTTGTGTTGGGCCAGATCAGCGGGCACCGTGTCCTCCGGGCTCCTGCGGCCAGAGGCGGTCGAAGCCGACCTCAACACGCCCGGACATACCCACCTCGGATTGAGCGGGCTCACCTCGACGATCACCGAGCTCCCGTGGGATGGAGTGTGGTGGTGGGACCGGCCAGAGAACAACCTGCTTCAACTGGTGCCGTTCTCACGCCAGGACCAAGACCTCGACATACTGCGCCTCGCCGGCACCACCTCACCCGTGTGGGCGGCGCAAAGCATCTTCATCAACCGCGATGTGCCGCGCACCGAGGAAGCCACCGGCTCTGAACAGGCGCATCCCTTCATTAGCGCTGTCGGCGCCGCTTGGCTGCTCATGGCCGAGGCGAACGTAACCCAAACCCGCGTTATCGGACGGTCAGCACAGCCACTGTCGGGCCCAGACGATGCTCTCGATGGCGACGCGCCAACCGTGGGGCCGGCGCGAGCACCGTCTACGGTGACGCTCGTCGAGCTGCGGGCCCGGGCCGCAACGTCTGAGCCCAGCGCGGCTGCTTCCGGACGTGGTTACACGCATCGCTTTCCGGTAACCGGACATTGGCGTCAGCAGGCGTACGGGCCAAATCACAGTTGGCGGAAGCCTCGCTACATTGGCGACTACATCAAGGGCCCCGAAGGTGCCCCGTTGATTGCCCCTAAACCGAGAGTGCACGTCCTACGCAAAGGACGCTAATGCGGCGGTCCTCAGAGGGTCGACCTCAGGTTCAAGCCTTCCCGGGATGCTCCCAGTCCTCGAACCGAACGGCGCGAGTCGGGTCCGCAGCATCGCGCTCAAGCTTCTCCATATACCCGGGACGTCGTCGAAGCGCGTCTTCGAGGGCGGATCGCACAACCGCCGGAGTTAGGGTGATTGTGCCGTCAGGGCTGGTCGACACCATATACAGGTCGTATTGTGCGCTCTTGGGCAGAGTGATCCGTCGGCGGTTGTCCACCTCAATCAAGTCCACGAAGTCCTCCCGTATATGACAGCGCGCTGATAATTAAACTTATCGGGTTAAACCCATCAAGTCCAATACGGCAGGAGGGTTTGGGGGTAAAAGGGCACCAGGGTATAGGGTTGGTGCGCGTTGGTCCCAACCCAAGAGGAGCACCTGTGGCGCTCACGTTCGACCCCGAGGCCGCCGACCGGTGGAGGTCGCTGTGTCTCAGTACGCAGGCCTACGAGGGGCAGGTGCGCGCCGCGGTCGCGACCATCCTGCGGTCTCTTGCGCAGTCACCGCAGGATCATCGGGTCGGGGCGATCCAGTTCCTGACGACGCCAGTGACGTGGGCGAGGACAGTCGCGGCCACCGCGGGCGCAAACTGGCTGGTGGTCTGGACCGTGGACAACGCTGACATCCGCGTTTTGAGAATTGAACCGGCGCCGTCCTTTTGATTAGTCCGGGATTCCGATGTCTCGGGCGTCGTGCTCTGGGTGGTGGCCGCGGTCGCGCAGCCAGGTGGCCTCGAGGTGACGTTGGTAGGCCGCGCGGATTGTGTTGCGGAGTTGGTGTGCGTGGTTGAGGTGTTCGCGAAGCTGTTCGTCGAGCAGGGCTGGGTGCAGGCGCTGCGCCTGGATAAGTGCGGGGTCGAGGTCGGGCGCGCGTAGGCGGCCGAGGATGGCCGAGTCCGGGGGTGCGCCGATGGCGGTGGTCCACGGTAGTTCGGTGTCGAGGAGTTGCAGGAGCCGCTGGGCAGGCTTGGGGGGCCAGGTTGGGCTGGTGGTGTCGAGCAGGATGAGGCCGGACTGGGTAGCTGCGGCGTGTTCGGCGAGGTCAGCGATGACCGCGGGGTCTGCGCTGGCGGCGTCATCGACGATGAGGAGACTGCCGGGGGGTAGCTCGGGGTGCTGCTTGCCGGTGATGCCGGCATGGGCGTCGGTGATGGTGGCTGCGGTGTCGGCGAGCTCGTCGGCGACGGCGCCTTCGGCTTGGTCTCTGGTAGGGCTGCACCAGAGCACTCTGCGGTCAGCCGATGCCGCTGCGCTGCGCAGCGTGTGCAAAGCGGCGCGGCGTTCGGCGCCGGGCTGGGCATGCACGACGGTGACCGCGAAGGGCAGCCTGGCGGTGTTGGTGATGGCGG
Organism: Mycobacterium sp. 050128; assembly: GCF_036409155.1. Taxonomy (NCBI): domain Bacteria; kingdom Bacillati; phylum Actinomycetota; class Actinomycetes; order Mycobacteriales; family Mycobacteriaceae; genus Mycobacterium; species Mycobacterium sp. 050128. The sequence goes on from NZ_JAZGLW010000008.1 coordinate 101,350, forward strand.
CCGCGGCGGTGGGGGAGAGGTCGGTGACGGCGCTGGGGGCGATGTTGAGCGAGCGGTGGGGTTGGAAGCGGCTGGCGGCTTGCAGGACACGTAGCTCGGTAGCCAGGTGGTCGAGTTGGGCGGTGATGTGCTCGGCTGAACGGGTTTCGGCGGCCGCGAAGGCGGCGGCTGCCGCGAGTTCGGCGCGATCGAGGTCGCGGCGCAGCTGGGTGCAGCGACGTCGGGCCGCCAGGACGGCGCGATCGTCCTCCGAACGTACGGCGGCTAGGAGGTTGTCGACGTCGGCGCCGCTGATGACGCGCTCGGCGCCGCCTGCGGCTTGGGCACGCGCAGCGAGCGCTTCGCGCAGCGCAGCTTGGTAGCGTTCTGCGGGGGTGGTGTCGGGTAGGGCCATGAGGCGCAGCCGGACGTCGAATTTGGCCCACGCGAGGTCAAGCGGGTCGACATCGGGTTGCGACTGCAGCTTGGCGAGCTGGTCGCGGGCCCAGTCGACGTCGGCCTCTGCTGCCTCGTATTCGGCTTCAGCGTCGGCCCATTGGGCCGTGACGTCATGCAGTGCGATCAGGTAGGGGCGGTCGGCGTCGGCGCGTTGGCGCAGTTCGCGGATGCGGGGGGTGGCTTGGCGCATGGCGGGTCCGTCGCCAATCTTGGCGCGGGCATGCAGCGCGTCGTGGTCGGCCAGCGCCTGCTGGTATTCGGTGCGTAGGACCGTCAGGTCGAGCAGAGCCGCCGGCAGGGCCGGGGCATCTCCGCGTTGACGGGGTAAGTCTTCGAAGTCCAGGCCACCGAGTTCCTCAGCGCTGTCGGGCGCGGTGTTGATGGGGTCGGGCTCAACAAGTTCGGGATGCCACGGTTCGGTGGACAATTCGGTAGCGGGCATGTCGATCCTGGGGGAGTGCGGGTCGGGGGGAAGTTGCTCTTCTTCCTCGGGGTGCAGCGGGGGTTGTTCGGGCAGCGGGTGCTCGATGTGGTCGTGGTGGCCGCCGATGAGGTCGACGGTGTAGGTGATTGCTCGGGCGTATTGGTAAGCGGGGATGGTGTGGTCGGGGTCGACATCGGCGAGGTGTTCGGCGGCGACGTGGAGTAAGTCGGCGGGGGTCCAGCGGGTGGGGTCGGCGGCGTTGACCGCCGAGACGAGGCCGGGCCAGGCCGGATCGGCGATGACGGATTCAGCTGCTGCTGACCCGAACACGTTGTGCAGGTCGGCGATCCAGGTGGGGCGCAGACCGGTATGGGGGGTGTCGAGGGTGGCCGTGGAGGTGAGTTCGCCGGCAAGGCGCCACCACAGGGCGGCGGCGGGCAATTCGTCGGGCAGTGGGCGCTCGGTGGCGGCGGCGCGCACGAGGGCGGGCAGGTCGGGACGGCTGGCGGCGGCTTCGGCGAGGTGGGCGGCCAGTTGTGGCCAGTGCCCGTCGGCCCGGATGCGCGGGTCGATGGAGTCGATCAGCTGCTCATAGCGGCGGGTGTGCGGGTTTTGGGTGCGTACGACTGCTTGGGCATGGTTTTCGAGCAGTTTCTGGACGGCGCGGGCGCGCGCTGCGTACTGAGGCGGCCCGAGCAGGCTGGTGTCTTCGGCGGCCACGTGGTGCGCGGCGCGGAAGACCGCGATTTCGGCGGTGAGCTGAGGGTTAGCGGCCAGCACGGGTTTGGCCCAGGCCGGTGCGGTGGCCGGTGTCCAGTCTTGGGTGACGGATTGGCGGATCTGGTCGGCGAGCTCGGCGACGCGCTGGGCGCGCCCGCGCAGGCAGTTCCCCCAGTCCGGGTCCTCGGCGAGCGAGGTGGGGGTGGCGGGCAGCCAGCGCAGCGGGCCGATACCGGTGGAGTGGCCGCCGGTGGGGTCAATGCGCCAGTCGATCACCGCGGCTGGGTCGTGGGCGCTGAACAGTTCGCCCGCTGTCGCGGCCTCGGTCAGTGTGGTGGCGGGGTCGCGGCCGTCGGCAGCCACGAGGGCCAGGTGTTTGCACAGCACCGGCCATGCTTCTGCTCGGGTCAAACCGGGGTAGAGATGGTCGGCGGTGATGTGCAGTTGGGCCAGCAGGGCAGGCGAAGCACGATGTTGTGCGGCTTCGCCCAAGGCGTCGTAGTACATGGCCGCGGCCGCGCCCAACCGCAGGAAGGGGTCGTGGGCCTCGCGGGCGGCGCTGGTGGCCGAGATTTGCGCTCCGTCGCGTGCCAATGTCTTTGTGAGGACGTCGACGGCTGTTTCGGGGTGCGTCGCCTTGGGTGACAGCACTCGGTGCGGGTCGGATTCTGCCGTGGACAAGTAGATGTGGTTTTCGATGCGCCCGCGAGTTAGTGCCACGTAGAGCAATTGGCGGGTGAGATGTCCCGCGCCGACGATGTGGCAAGCGTGTCCGGCGGTGAGTCCTTGTGCAGAGTCAATGGTGGCTGCATAGCCCAAGGTGACGTGTTTTTTGACGTAATGGGCGGGCAGGTGCACTGTTCGGCCATTGCCTAGATGGCGGGCGGTAATGCTGCCGTTTTTGTGGGTTTCCAGGATTTGGAAGCGGTAGCCGTTGCGGACGTAATCGGTGCGGCTCATGCGTAGCCAGCGGGCGTTGCGGCGGGTGCGGATCAAATCGCCGGGCGAGGCGGCGAGCCGGTCTGAGAGGGTGATTTCGTGGCCGCGCAGGGTTGCGGGGACGGCAGACGCGAGGCGATCGAGTCGGGCCCGGGCGTTGAGGGTGTCGACGATGTCGTTGGTGGGGGCGAGCAGAATCGAGTCTCGGCCTGCGTCGAGGTCGGCGGCCCACGCGGTGTAGGCCATGTCGGCGGCGGTGTGGTCGGCGCCGACGTGTACACGGTGGTGGTCGATGTAGAACCCGAGTCCGGAGGGGTCGCCTTTGCGGATCGCGAGGGTGGCGGCGCTTTCGGCGGTGGAGGCAAAGCGGACCAGCTGAGAGAGCGTCAGGGCGCCGGTTTCGTGGGCGATGTCGCGCAGCACGCCGCCGGCGGAGATGGACGCGAGTTGGCTGTCATCACCGACAAGGCGGATGCTGGCGCCACGGGCTAAGGCATGGGTGATCACCGCGTCGAGTTCGAGTGTTCCGGCTTTGCCGGCCTCGTCAATGATGATGAGAGTGTCGCGTCCGATTTTGTTGAACCACGGTGGTGGGGCCGAGCGACTTGTCGCCCTGGCCGTGTCGGTTGACCACACGTATTTGGCGATGGTGTCGGTTGGTGCGGAGAGATCCTCGCCGAGTTCGATGGCAGCTGCCGCCGTTGGGGCCAACCCGATGATGGTCCCTCCCGAGGAGCGCCAGGCATGTGAGAGTGTGGCCATCGCGGTGGTCTTTCCGGTACCAGCCGGGGCAAGCGCCAAAGCCAGCCGGCGACCACTTCTGGCCATCTCTGCGACCAGCGCGACCTGGCCTTCGTTGAGTTGTTTGCCGCGTGCGGCCGACTCAGCCAGTGCCAGCTCGATGTCGATGTCTTCAACGGTGCGCCCGCTGAGCTGGCGGGCGGCTGCAAGGACGCGTCGCTCAGCGGCCAGCAGGTCCTCGCAGGTGTAAGTCGTGCTGCCGTGGCGGGTGTAGACGCTGGTTCCATCGCGGCGGCGCAGCTGCGCAGGCTCTCCCATTTCGCCGTCATCGACGTCGATGTGTTGGACCGACAGCGGCGCGACCAGCGCGGCGTCAGTGATCTTGGCGGCCAGGGAGCTGTCGGCAGCATGTCCGGTGCACCGGACCAGTCGCTGCGCCTCGGCTAAGACGTGGTGGCGTTGCCAGGTCGCCCGCGACTGGGCCACGGTAGCGATGACTTTCGCTGCGTGCGCGGCGATCCACTGGTCATCGACAGCTTCGAGCTGCGGGCTCGAGGCGGACAAGACCGTGCCCAGCATCGCGGTCAATTCCCGCACACCGCCCAAGATCTCGATCGCCTGGCCGCGCCACGTCTGGCGCTGTTCAGCTAATGAGCGCGGCTCGTGTTTGGCTTCGCGGGTTTCCAGAGTCGCTTGTTGGGCAAGGGCGATGGTTTCCACGTGAGTCGGTTCGCGCCCGTGGCTGGCGTGGAATTGCTTGGCCAGCTCAGCGGTGCGAGCTTCAATCGCCAGCCGCCGCGAGGACCACGCGGCCATCAGCTCGGCAGACATCCCGACGATTTCACGCACCGGCCGCTTGCTGCGTCCCTCGGCAACAACGTCAGCGAACTGCAGTTGGAGTCGCTGTCCGAGGTGGGCCTCCAGGCGCGTGTTGTACAGCTCGGAAGCCGCAACGGTGAACTGGTGCACAGGCTGCCCGTCAAGGGCCAGCCAGCGCAGCACGCCGTCAGCGCCGACGGTGGCGACCTTGTTGGAGATGGCCACATGAGTGTGAAGGTCTGGATCACCCGCGCGCGAGTCACGATGGGTGAACGCGGCTCCGATCAGCCCGGTGGTGTCGACCTGCGCGACGCCGTCAGCACCCGAGCGGGTGAACGCGGCGTGCGTTTCTAACCACGCCAGCGCATCGGCCACCGCCGCGTCATGGCATTCCTCGATGACTCTCGCGACGTCGAGCGGCGCGATCGCCCATAAGCTCGATACCGACTTCACGGGCGAAAATGTCAAGTCGTAGCCGGCGACTGCGGTGGTGCGGGCGCGGGTTTCTCGCGCGATGAAACCACTGAGTTCACGATCGTCGGAGGGCGCGCGGCCGTACTGTTCGGCGAACATTCTGCGCGCGACAACGGTGCGGATCGCAGCGCGTGTGGGCGCGTCGATGGGCGCGTTCCAGTGCAGTCCGGCTTCTTCGTTGTGGTCGCGGTAAGCCACGGCGAGGGCGCGTGTAAACGTGGTTTCGCCGTCGCGGATGTAGAACTTGCGGCCCAGTTTGGCGGCGTCGATCGCCGCGGTGCCGCGCGCTCCGCGTGCGGTTTCATTGGCTGTGATGGCGTCGGCGTTCGGGTGCAAACCCTCGCCGAACAACGCCTTCATTTGGGCCTCGGTGACCTGGGAACCTTCCGGAACGGCCCACAGCTCGGCCACATCACGTGCTGGTGCTCGGCGGGCACCGGCTGATTTCAGCGACGCCAGCCCTGAACCGATCCAGCGGCCCGGGGATTCGCCTTTCGATGAGTAGTAGTCGATCAGCGGCGCCCGCCCGCGGGCAGTGGAATCGACAGCCGCGACCTGCCGGATCAGGTATTGATACCCGTCTCCGGCCGTGAGCTTGTGCGTCGTCATCGTCACTGCAGTGCCGTCCTTTCAGGCGCACGTTAGAGACCGCAGCGACGATCTGTCCTACACAGACAGGGCAGTTCTTAAGAAACCCTCAGCCTTAATGCAAGAGGTGTGTGGTGTCTGGGGTGGCTGAAACCGGTTGGTGTGGAGGGGCTTTTGGTGTGCGGGAAGAGGGTGGTGGTCGGATGATGTTGGGGGGCACTGGTTTTTGGAGACGCAGGTGGTGGACAAATGTGGACATGGTGATGTTGGTGGTTTTGGTAGAGGGGGGCGGTGTGTTCGTCATATGGTGCGGCGATGGTGAATATCAACTCGAAATCGGCGGCACGCAAGCGGGTTCGTGAGGCGCAGCTTCGAGCGAACGAGGCGCGGGTAGAGCGGGAGCGTCAAAACGTCGACGACGCCGCATCGGTTCTCGTCGAACTTGGCCGACTGGCGGCCGTGGAGGAGTGGGAGGCAACCCGCATCCTCGAGGTGCGAGCCGAGGGGGAGCGGCGGCGCTACGAGCACCGCCAGGCCGCCGCTGCGGCAGTGGCTCGGATGCAGGGCCGCGGTGAAACGCTGGCGGCGATCGCCGCGTTGACCGGAGTCAAGACCAGCGACGTTCGCGCGGTGCTGAAGGCGGCGAGCGCGCGAACCGGGGCGGCGCCAGAAGCACTAGGCGCGGCCAACGGGGCGGCGCCAGAAGCACTAGGCGCGGCCAACGGGGCGGCGCCAGAAGCACTAGGCGCGGCCAACGGGGCGGCGCCAGAGCGGGGGTGATATGCGAATGACGCTGCGGCACAGAAGGACATGTCGGTCGCTTGGCTTAACGTAGTCGCGTGCGTGTTGAGCCAGGAGTACCGCTGCGGGTCGATCCGGTGGTGCACGCTGACGAATGCCGTCGCTTCGACTCATACGTCGTGCGAGGCCCTGACGCGAGCGACTGTGATTTTTTCACGGGCGCGATTGGTGCGGACGGCTACGGGCGGTTCTTCATCTACCGCGAGGGACGGGGGATTTGTGTGCGGCCGCACCGGTATGCGTTGGCGCGTCGGCTTGGGGTGGTGCTTCAGCCACACGAGTTGGGTTTGCACGAGTGCGATAGTCCGCTGTGCGTGAAAGTCTGTGTCCCCGAGGCGTCGTGCCAGCATGTGGTGGTGGGTACTCAGGCCGAGAATATGCGGCGTATGGCCCGGATGCGGCGTGGAGGTGGCCGGAGGGCGATTCCCAGTGATGGGTTATGGGCTCGGCGAGAGCGCTCGGTGGCATTGCGCACGGTGCTGCGGGAGCGAGGCTGGGATCGGGCGGCGGTGGAGGCGGCTCGGCTCGGTGGTATGCCGACGTTGTGGTGAGGGTGCGGGCACTGCTGGCGGTCTAGCCGGCCAGCGCTATCGGTCGTGCTGTTCGCGCATAGGAGGCGGGATTGCGATCCAGCCGGTAGACGGCAGTGTGCATGGCCCAGTAGACGGCGACGATGTAGGCGCCGGGGATGACGCTCGCCAGGTCGGGCCGACACGTCGGCCGGTTCGCGTCGTGTGCGACGGCGATGGCCAAGAGCGCGGTGTTGGCCTCGTCTACGGTGTGAAAGCGCAGTCCCGTTGGTCGTTCCCGTGTTCCATTCGCCCAGATCTTCAATTCGCGGATTTCCAGGCAGGGTGCGCCATTCGGCGTGCTGATGGCTGACGAGCAGTTGTGGTGCCGGCCGATGTGGGCGTGGCCCAACGCTTGTGAACGAACTCCAGCCGTGAGCGTCGCGGCGCACAGGAGCTGCGGGTGCACCGGATAGGGTTTGTACTGCGGTCCCCACGCATCGATCCATTCAACGGTGACGTTCTGCACGTCGATCGCGACGATGAAGCCGTAAGTGGTCTTGCACGTGTAGGTGGCGCACGTGCGGCTCATTGCGACGGGATCGGCGGCGGTGACGAGTTGGCCGATGTGGAATCCGTTGGCGCTGTTCATTGTCGTTGCCTGACGAGTTGGTGATCGATGGCGCCGGTGATGCGGTCCCATGCTGTCAAGATCGCGGGGCGCTCGTCGTTGGATGCCAGGGCGAGCGATTCCTCGAGCGCTGCTTTTGCGGCCGAGAATTGCCGCTCGGTGATCGGGTCAGCCAGGCGTCGCTCGATGGTAGCGACCGCGATCGTCCGGCCATCGCACGGGTCGACGAGTTCGTAGCTGGCAAAGGGTTCGGTGAGTTGGATGGCGCGGCGCGTGCAATCCAACTGGCCGTGGTAGGAGTCCAGGGCGGCGGTGGCGTCGCGTCGATCCGGGTGCACGCTCAGTGACAGTGCGCCGCGCTGGTGCTCGATGGTGAGGTCGTACATGGTTGGTCCTCGTGCTCTCACACGGCGGCGGCCAGGGAAGCCAGGCCCCGGAGACGGTCGGGCCGGAAGCCGCTCCAGTGTTCGGATCCGGCGACGATGACTGGCGCCTGCAGGTACCCCAGGCTCATCACGTAGTCGCGGGCCTCGGGGTTTTCGGTGATGTCCACGATGTCGTACTTCAGCCCGTTTTTGTCCAGCAATTTGCGAGTCGCGGTGCATTGAACACAGGCCGGTTTGGTGTAGAGAATGATATTCATGGGGATCTCCTAAATGGTGCCGGAATGGCGGTGCCGTTAGTTACTATTGTAACGCTTAATGCGTTGCTAGACAACCGATATGGGACTTTCTATCGAATGGATTCTGTCTCATTTCTGTCGCATCTCTTCGACTTATCGCATTTATGTCAGTCGCCGATTTATCTGGATTTAGTCACCTCCTATTCGATGCGATCTTTTGACGCGGGCCTGGCATCAGCCGAACTTTGTGTGCTGATGCCAAGCCCTGAATTCCTCTTTACTGGGCGCCGGCGAGTAGGCGGACGACGAAGCCGCCAAGCCACTGGGCAACGTTGCTCGACACTGCGTTGCCGAATCCCATCGTCTGTTCGGAGCGGTTCCCGGTGACGCGGTAGTCGTCGGGGAAACGTTGGGCACGGGCGTGCTCACGCGGGTTGAGCATTCTGAAGCGGCAGTCGCCGATCTCGATCGAGGAGGCTTCGACTAGGGCCGCAGAGTCCCGCGTGGCAACAGCGTGCAGGGGCTCTTCGGTGGTCTTGGCCTTACCTTTGCGGTAGGGGATCACCAGGGAAAGGTTGGGACGCGCGACGACTGAGGCCATGGGATCGTTGACGCTCTTGGTCATGTGGGCGATCCCCTGATAATCCAGGCCGCCGTGGTGCTTCTGGATGAAGGCGCCGGGCGGGACGGTGAGCCCTTGGTGGCCCCCACCGGTTCCGCCGCCCGTGGCCACGGCGGCTAGCGGGTCACCGATCGGGCTCACGTCGGCGTGGTTGCGTAACACGGTGATCCATGGCTGCGGAGTGAACAGGCCATCGGTCTCGCGAGTCATGCGGGTCCGAACGGGGTCGGCGGCGGTCGTCGGGTCGGTATTCCAAGAGCCTCCGGCGGGGACAACCATGGGCGGGGTCACCAGGGTGTGGGGGCGGCCGTTGGCGGTGATGGCTCCGACGGGATCGCTGATCGGTTTGACGCGGCGGGAGTCTCCGTCGTGGTAGGCGCGCCGGTCGAGCAGGAACGGGGGGCAGGCCACGCCGTCGCCGATTTTGGTGGATCGGGTTGGCATCGGGGCGCCGGCGGCGGGGTAGGCCCGCCCTTCGCCGAGGCGGCCGTGGTTGGTGGGGATCACGGTGGGTTCGGCGAACTGGGCGATTCCGGCACGGATGCGGCGCATGGTCGCAGCGGCCAGTGGCTTGGTCCGGTCGCCAATGCGCTGGCCCAGGTCGCTCCAGTCAATGGCCACCGCAGCGGGCCGGACGAAGGGTTCCACGACGCTGTGCCTGCACCTGGCGTTGGGGCACCGGTAGACGTATTGCTGGCGGTATTTTCCGATGCGGCGGCGGTCCAGGCGCTTCCAGGACTGCACGGAGTGGTTGATCTCATCGCATTCCGAGCACCAGGCCAGCGGGCGGGGCCGGATGTCGATCATCGGCAACGACACTTGTGTGAACACGATGTAAAGGCGGTCACGCCACTGGGGGGCATGGGGGTTGGTCTCGTCGCCGATATGTGCGGAGGACACGGAGATGAACTGATGGTTGTAGCCCATCTTGTCCATTGCGGCCAGCCAGACGTCGAACAGCTCCCAGGATGCGGCCTCGACGACGTTCTCGATCAGGATGATCTTGTAACGGTGAACTTCAGTGGCGCGCACGACATCCCAGAACGTGGCTCGGGTCCGGTCTAGCGCCGCTGTGGGGACGTGGCCTTCGGGCTCAAGTAAAGACAGCTGCGGGCTGCGGCGACGGGTGCCGCCAGCGGGGGAGAGCTCGGTGCAGATCGGCGATGCCCACAGCACATCGGTGTGCGGCAGCCGTCGCATGTCGTAGTTGGACACGTCGGCGATCAGGTGATCAGCGTTCGGGAAGTTCAACGCGTGGGTCTCGATGGCTTTCGACCAGTGGTTGGCTCCCAAAACCAAGGTCATTCCAGCGTTTTCCAGGCCAATGCTAGAGCCACCGAATCCACAGAAAATGTCGGTGTAGGTGATCCCAGTGGCCAGGCCGCTGGGTTGCCAGTCGCTATGCGCCGCGGCCAAGGCTGCATCAATTTCACTGAGGTGCTCAGCCGACAGCTCTGGTGCGTGCAGCTTCGCCGCTCGTGCAGTGGACGAGGTGGCCATGAGAACTCCTTATCTGGTGGTTGCCTATAGCCTACCATTTGCGGTAGCCTATAGGCAACCGCTCGAACGGGGGAATACGTTGCGCACAACCGCCACAAACGATTTGACGCTGCCTGGCATCGCACCTTCACACGCCGCGCCATCGGTTGTTCTCAGCTATGGAATGGGACTGGACTCCACCTGCCTGCTGTTGCGTTGGCTAGAGGAGCCCTCCTCGCGAGACTTTGAGCTGACCGATCTGGTCTTGGTCACTGCCTTCACTGGTGATGAGTTCGACTCGACTCGCCGGGTGGTGGAGCGCCATGTGCTGCCGCGCCTGCGTACGCATGGGGTCCGGTTCGTTCAGTGCGCCCGCTCCCGGCGACTGACCACAACTCGCGGGGACGGGGTCATCGTTTTGGACGACTCAACCGCACCGCAGCGCTTGCACTTCCGCGGCCGGTACCGCCTCAGTGATGAAATGCTGTCCCAGGGGACCATCCCCCAACTAGGTGGGTTTCGTTCGTGCTCAGTGCATTCCAAAGCTAATGCCCTCGAACCGGTGATCGCCGCACTCACGCAAGCACAGCCCTACCGGCACGCGATCGGATTTGAGGCTGGCGAGCGGGCCCGGGCACGCAAGGATTCGCTGTACAACAACGCGCGCCGAACTGGCTGGTATCCCCTGGTGGAATGGGGCTTCGATCGGGCCAAGGCCCAGGAGTACGTCACCGCGGTCACCGGCGAACCGTTTCCGAAATCAGCGTGCAGCTATTGCTGCTTCGCGATGGCCACGGAGACGGGCCGGGCCCACCAGGTCGAGCGCTACCGCGATGAGCCGCAGGCGGGCGCGCAGGCGCTGCTGCTGGAAACAGTGGCGCGCTCGCTCAACCCGCGCCAAACCCTGATCGCCGGCAGCAGCGCCACCGACCTCATCATTGGCGCCGGATTGACCGCGGTGCTCGCGGAGTTCGAAATACTCCTGGAGAATGCAACATTCGCGGTATACGAGGTGCGGCGGGTCAAAACCCACGGCGGTAAGGCGAAGCGAGCGATGACCGCGCGCTCGGTGAGCGCGATCGCGCGCGGCACCCGCATGGCGATGGACCAGCACCTGGGTAGCCTTCCGGGCCACCGCGAGATCGGCGCGGACGGAATCGCACGGCACTACCTAGAGAGCGCCGAGCGGTGCGAGCACCTGTTCGTCGTCGCGCCGGCCCTCGTTGAGGACAAACAGCGTCCCCAGTTCGAACGGATGTGGCAGGAGGCCCACAGTGAAAAGCTCTTCTGATCGATGCCCACCCGCGTCTGCGCGTGCTCTCGCGGACCGATTGGTGGCCCTTCATCACCGGCCCCTCCGGAACGTCGAGGCGTTCAGGCTGCGCAGGTGATGGCTCTCTGCGCCAGCCGGCCTGTAGGCTATGGCCCACCACGAGAGGGACGACAAGTGGCCGAAATTGATGAGGACAAGGTGCTGGCGACTGTCGGTGCCCATATTCTCCAGCGGCGCACCGAACTGGGTTTGAGTCAGCGCGACCTTGCCGCCGCCGCTGGAGTCGACCGTGCGTTCCTCGCCCGGGTAGAGCAAGGCCTGCGCAATCCCTCGGTCGTCGTGTTGGCGAAAGTTGCCCACGCAATGCACACCACCGTGGGTGCGCTGACGCGCGACATCGTCACCTGATTCTCACGTCGTATGCGACGACTTAGCGCTTGGATCAGCTGTTAGGCAGGCGAACTCGGGCAGACTCGGCCCGACCGCCGTACTACTGCCGCCAGGGGTGGGAGTCGAGCATGGTGGTCACCGCAGTAATGAGTGCGGGATCTGTTCGTGATTCTTGGGCCAATTGCTGCACCGCAGCCCCGATCCGGGCGAGGAGGCTGCCATATGCTCGAGTGGCGGCAGTGATATAGGTGTGTGCGGCGTGCGCGTGCCGAGCATCGCTATAACGCGTCGCCACGTCCTGTAGCTGCTCAGATAGGCTGGCGGCGTCGCGCTGCACCTGTGCGGCCAGGGTGCTCACCGCGTCTTTGTCGCCATGGTGCCCGTGGTCGACCAGCGCGATCTCCAGCGCATAGTCAAGATCACGCGCTCCTGCCAAGGCGTCCTCAATCGGGCCGGTGTGCGCTCGTAGTTCGGCGGCGGGGACAGGAAGGCTCAATAGTTGCGAGCTGGCGGGATCGACGACGTGGGCGCGCTCGGCGTCGGCACGGGCCTCCTCGGCGTCGCTGCGGGCCTGCTCGGCTTCGGCTCGTGCCTCTGCGGCTTGCGTTTGGGCCGTTCGCATGGCCTCGATGGCTTGCTCGGTCTGCTCGTGCGCGGCGGCCAGTTGTGCGGCGGTTTCGGCCCGCACCTGGGCTATCTCCTCGTGTGTGCGGGTGAGTGCGTCGTCGATTTCGGTCCTGGCCCGGGACTCGGCGGCCGCAACCCTGCCATCCGCGCGGCCTTGGGCCGCCGAGAGCTCCGCTGTGCACTGAGCGCGAACTTGTTCTAGTTCACCGCGTAGTTCTTCGAGGGCTTGTTCAGCGGTAGCGCGCTCTGCGGCGCGCTCGTTCAATCGTTGCTCGGCGCGCTCATCGGCGGCGCGGGCCTGCGCTTGCGCGGCGACCGCGTCGGCGGTTGCGTCGGCTCGTACGCGTTCTAAGTCGGCGCGCAGGTCTTCGAAGGCGAGCTGGGCGGTTCGTCGTTCCTCGAGGCGCTCCGCCGCGCGTTCTTCGGCGCGCTCGTTGGCGGCGCGTACCTGTTCGTGGGCGGCGGCTACTTCGGTAGCGGTGTCGGCTTTGACTCGTTCCAACTCGGATTGCAAGGCCTCGATTTCTTGTTGGGAGCTGCGAAGTTCGGCGGCGTGTTCGGCAGCCTGGAGCGCGGCGTTGGTTTTTGCTGCTCGGGCCCGCTCGCGCGCGTCGTCTGCGGCGCGCGCCGATTGGTCGGCTTCGGTACGGGCCATCTGAGCGGCCGCTTGAGCGTCACGTTTATCTTGGTCGGCCTCGCGCGCTTGCTGTTCGGCGACCGCGCGGCGATGATCCGCCTCGACGAGTTGCATCACTGGAGAGAGCTGTCGGGGTGCCGATCCCGCGCGGTTGCGGTGCTCAACGAGCTCACGCTCGGACATGGCGGCCACCGCGACCAATTCCGGCGGCGCGGGTTGACCGCACCGTTGGGCGGCCTCGACCGCGGCCGTCGCTGCCTGTCGGGTCAGCGTTGCCCAGGTTTCGACATCGAGGTTCTCGATGTTTTGCCGCAAGGTCGTCACTGGCGTCGTCGCCTGCCGGTCACCGCGACCTTGTTCGCCGGGCCTGGGGCGTCCTCAGTGTTCGTCGTGGGCGCGGATTGCACCGCCTGCGCTTCCGGCACCGGCTGTTCATGGTGGTCAGCTGCCGGGGCCGGGTCGGGGGCCGCAATGGGTGTGGGAAGTTCGTTGGTTTGCTGAGACAGAACCAACGAGAATTCATTCAGATACACCCTTACGGCGTCCCTGAGGGTCCGGTCGTCGAGGTCCTCAGCGTCGCGGAGCAATCCCCGCAGAAGCTCTAGGGCCAATTGGGGTCCTAATCCCACGGTGGCTGTCTGGCTGGCCGGTTCGATCCCGGCGGTCTCAACAACCCACACCAGGCGCTCCCAGCATCGCTGGACGGCCGCCGTGCGTTGCTGCTCGTTGCGTACTTGCTGAGAGTGACTCTCCTGCTGCTCAAGTTCGAGGCGGTGGCGCTTGCTTGCTCGCATCAGAGCAATGAGCGCGACGCCAGCCAGGACGAGAGCGGCCACGAAGGCCGCGGCTCCTCCAAATCCCGCTGAGGTGACAAATTCGCGCGCCGGCGGTAACGCTGGCATGCGTCGAGGCACCAAGAACATCGAATCTACTGGCGGAGGCGCAGCCATCGACATGAAAGAACCATACTCGCCACGACAGCCAAGGCCTTTGAGTAATGGGCTGTGGAACGGTCGTGGCGGTTAACAGGGTCGGCTTCCGCTCCGACAAATCACAGCCGGCGGGGTGGTTAACGGTGGTGGCCAACATGATGGTGGGTGGGCGATACTGGCGGCTATGTCGTCGATCGATGCGCTGGTGGCCGAAACGGGCCGCGCTTTGAGTGCTGCGCGCAGGCTGTTTGGCTCCGCTCCCGTCGAAGGGTCATTGCCCTCGGCGCATCGGTTGACGACGGGTCGGCAGGCGGTGGCCCAGGTTGGGCGGGCCGCAGCGGTCAGCTGGCAGGGCAGGGCGGCAGGGGCGTACGTGATGGCCAACTCCGAGCGGGTGCAGGCTTTCGATGCAGCCGTGGCGGGTGATAGTCGAGTCAGTCCGGCTCTGGCCCGTGGGGGCCAGAGCGCGGCGGCCGGCGCGCAGTACATGGACACACTGATCGCCCAGACCCGCGCAGGCGTTTCCGCGCTCGCCCCGAGCACGCGCAGCGCGGCGGGACAACACCAACTGGCCACCTACCTGCAAGGTCAGCTCAATCAGGCCAAGGGATTGCTGCAGAATTATCAGCAACAAGACGGTGAGATTGCCGGGGTCATCAAGGGTGCCGATTACACCAAGGGAAGCGGTCAAGCCAAGGACTCACCACCTGCGACCCCGCTGGACAAGAAGTGGAAGCCTGGCGATAAGCGCCACATGCCGTACTACGCCGGCAAGGGCGGGATCGGTCCGCCCAACGTTGAAGGTTCACCACCGTGGGTAGACGTGTACGACAGAACCAAGGATCCAGACCAGGTTCCGCACTACTTCGTCCGCTCGGATGAAATTCCCGACTACAGGCTGCTTGCGCCAGGAAGCCTTGGACCCGCGACGGTCTACGACTCCCACGGCAACCCCGACCAATTCGTTGAGCTGGTGCCCAACTCGGGCGTGTGGGTACCGCAGTCGGACTTTCCTGGCGCGAGAATTTATCCGCCGCGCTCGACTGGCATCTTGCCGCCCTATGGTTGGGAGGAGTACCTGCCGGGGTCGATGATCTATGTATGGCACGGCGACTTCATTCCGGAACCGTGGAATTCGTACGGTCCTTTCGGGCCGCCGCCGGTCACCCCGCAGGGCGGCCACTGACCGCAACATGGATCGGGCGGATCAGTTGAGGTGTGGCCGCTGCCTTCCCCAGCCGTTAGACGCGTGTTCAGCAAACTGTCTTGGCGAGCCAAGTTAGTGGTGGTGATAGCGGCTTAGCCGAGGTATGGCTGATACTGCCTGTTATGGCCTCGTTGGATGAGCTGGTGGCCGCTGCTGGCCGTGCGCTCAGTGATGCGCGCAGACTGTTTGGGGTGTCGCCAGTTAACGCCAGTGGGTGGTCATCGGCGCCGGCGTTGCTCGCCGCCCAGCAGGGGATACGGGCTGCTGGTCAGACAGCCGCGGCCGGCTGGGTCGGTGCAAGCGCCTCAGCCTATGGGCAAAGCAATGCGAGTCAGGTCCACGCGCTGGGCGATACCGTCGCCGCTGATGATCGAGTGGGTCCGGCCGTGATCAACGCCGGACACGTTGCTGCCAACGGCGCCAGCCGTATGGACAACCTGATTGCCGAAACGCGAATGGGCGTAGCCACCTTCTCCCAGAACCTGAATAGCCCAGCAAACCAGCAGCAGCTGGCCACCTACCTGCGCGGCCAGCTCGCACGGGCCAAAGCAATACTGGACAGCGCTCAGCAGGACAGCCACGTGCTGGCAGTGTCGATCAAGAATGCTTCGGGTGGCTACCCCCAAGGCGATGATCCCAATGCGGCTGCCCACAGGCCGGCCACCGCCGGTGACCAGGATCGCCAGGGTATCGACGCGTTAGACAACCACGTCCGACTCGTGGATTCGAAGGGCACCTCAGATCCCGGTGACCCCGCCGTCGCCATTGACCCCAGAAACCCCTTCGTTGGGGACGAACGGTTCGGTCACTGGCAGCAGGTCGTCCCGCCGCCCTATGTTGGGCATGATCCGCCGCCGCCATGGACTGGTCACCGTCCGCTGCAGCCTCCGTTGGATACCGGCGGTCCGACAGGTTTCTACGCGCCCGGAGGTAAGACGTGGGCCGACGACAACGCAGCACCGTTCGCCCATCTTGAGGAGCAGTACAAGATCCGCATCAGTGGCCAGGACTACACGCCCTACACGCGGGTTGTTGATGGGCACCAAGAGCAGTGGGTCCAATACACCTATGAGGCTCAACGGTTTACGCAAGTGCCGATCGGTGGAGCGATTTGGGCGCCATACGGAGCGAACGAAATCACTGGTGAACTTGGTGGGGTCAGGACCGGCGGGCTCGCTGGGATTAATCCCCCACCGCATATCGGTCCGTGGCAGCCGATCACGCTCCCGCAGATCGCCTCGCTATCGGCCGCTAATCCTACGGTGCAGTACTACATGCCAGACGGCTGCGGCGGGCAATTCACGTTCACTAACGGCACAGCTACCGGCGGGAACTCGGGGCTGCCGCCCATAATCCCGAGCATCGTTCGAGGGTAGGTCGCGGCGTGGCGCGGACTGCAGCACGCATGTTGGAACAATTCCCGTATCGCGGGAATGTGGCGCGCTGTGGTAGACGCAAGTATATCCCGCACATATAGTCGGGCCATGACGTGGGATCGGTTGCGGCAGCGGACTTCTTGGTACAACATGCGGCTGTCGGTGGACTATGTTGCCGACCGTTTAGGGGTCAAAGCACAATCGATTCGTCAGTACGTGGCCGTCGGCGGCGCTGAAGGTTTCCCGGACCCGGATGTGAAACTGGAGGGGAAAACTACTGGCGGCCGGCCACCATCTATGACTTCATCGACAGCTCTCGTCCCCACCTTCGGGCACGGGTACCACGGCTGTACCCGCTGGCGTCG
Organism: Mycobacterium sp. 050128; assembly: GCF_036409155.1. Classification (NCBI taxonomy): domain Bacteria; kingdom Bacillati; phylum Actinomycetota; class Actinomycetes; order Mycobacteriales; family Mycobacteriaceae; genus Mycobacterium; species Mycobacterium sp. 050128. The sequence goes on from NZ_JAZGLW010000008.1 coordinate 117,964, forward strand.
TGCTTTCGTGGCGAGCCGGCGAGATTCTTGGGAGCCGAACACTTCGAGGTAGGCGCGGGCCGGTTGTCGAGCCAGGGCGTGCTGCATCTCTGGCAGCCCGCCGATGACCGTGGTCGTGTGATCGTCGCCTACCCCGACCAGCCGTGGACCGTGTCTGTTGCTCGCGAACTTGCTGCAGTGATCGCCGGCCAGCACCCAGATGCCTCGGCTGTCGTTGTGGTCACCGATTACGAAAGCCGAACACCCGATCCCGAGCACCCAGAGCCATCCGACCCGCTGAGCCACCGGGGGATCGGGGTCTGGGATCACACCACACGCGCTGACGGCGGGAATAGTCGTTGGCGCGAGCACTTCTCGTGGTCGGATCTGGCCTACCTGCTCCGCACCGACGTCCCCTACTGGCCCACAGGGCTGCTCGACATGGACGCCATGGCTGCCTGGCAACCCGGCGAAGTGCGAAAGGTTACGCCGCGCTACCGCACCGAGTACGAAATCAGGCACTTCTCCGCGGCCTTCATCGACGCCTGTAAGGACGACGCTGATTTGCTACGCCTCCTCGGCCGCGCATGCCGCATTATCAACTACGCGACAGCGCAAAACCTCCAGGTGATTCCAGGTTCTGCGACCACGTTGACCAGTCAGACCGGCCTGCTGGTCGCAGCCGTCCCCGACGTCGACCCAGTCGCCCCCGCTCCGCTGACTGAGCAGGAACGCGCTGAACTGCTGCATCTTGTTGGCGACGGTTGAAAGTCCGGCCAGTCGCGACGGCTGAAAAGTAGGCCACCCGATCAGATTGGATGGGTGATCTCCTTGGAAGACTGGGCCTTGATCCGGCATCTTCATCGCAGCGAGGGTTTGTCGCAGCGGGCCATCGCACGCCAGCTCGGCATCGCGCGAGACACGGTGGCCGGGGCGCTGGCCAGCGATGGTCCACCGAAGTACCAGCGGGCCTCGACGCCGTCGGCGATCAGCGAGGTCGAGCCGCGGATCAGGGCGTTGCTCTCGGCTTATCCCGGGATGCCAGCGACGGTGATTGCTGAGCGGGTCGGATGGACGGGTTCGATTTCGTGGTTCCGGGAGCGGGTCCGAGCGATCCGCCCGGAGTACCTACCTGCCGATCCGGTCGACCGTCTCGGCCATCCGCCGGGGCGGGCGATCCAGTGCGACCTATGGTTTCCCGTACCCAGGATTGCGGTCGGGTTCGGCCAGGAGGCGATGCTGCCGGTTCTGGTCATGGTGGCGGCGTTCTCCCGGTTCATCGCCGCGGTGATGCTGCCCTCGCGCCAGACCATGGACTTGGTGGCCGGGATGTGGCAGCTACTGTCGGGCAGCTTCACTGCGGTGCCCCACGAGTTGTGGTGGGACAACGAGGCCGGGATCGGTCGTCGCGGGCGGTTGACCGAGCCGGTCACGGCGTTGGTGGGCACCCTGGGGTCGCGGCTGGTGCAACTCAAACCCTATGACCCCGAATCCAAGGGCATCGTGGAGCGAGCCAACCGCTATCTGGAGACCTCGTTCCTACCCGGACGCAGCTTCACCTCACCGCAGGACTTCAATAGTCAACTGCAGCAGTGGCTTCTGACTGCCAACGCCCGTCGGGTGCGGGTCCTCGATGGTCGTCCGGTCGACTTCCTCGACGCCGATCGAGCCCAAATGTTGACGTTGCCACCCGTGGCACCGGTCACCGAGACGGTGACCTCGGTGCGGCTGGGCCGTGACTACTACGTGCGGGTAGCCGGCAATGACTACTCTGTGGATCCGAGCGCGATCGGCCAGCTCGTCGAGGTGAGAACCACCCCGACTCAGGTGGTGGTGACCCGAGCGGGACGCGTACTGGCGGCTCATGACCGCTGTTGGGCGGCGCGACAGGCGCTGACCGACCCCGCCCACGTTGCGACCGCTGCGACGTTGCGCCGACAGTTCCAGGTGGGCCCACCACCGGCGGCCGGTGATCAGCTGGTGCGGGACCTGGCCGACTACGACCGAGCGTTCGGTGTTGACTTCAACACTGGCACAGCCGCTTCCGATGGCGAGGTGGCATGAGCATGGCCGAGGATCCGATCAAGGCCGTCCTCCATTACGCCCAAGCTCTCAAGGCGCCACGTATCCGCGAGTCCGCCGCCCGGCTGGCCGAGCAAGCCCGTGACGCCGGCTGGACTCATGAGGAATATTTGGCGGCGGTGCTCTCGCGGGAGGTCGCCGCGCGCGAAGCCTCCGGTGCGGCGACTCGCATCCGCTCGGCCGGGTTCCCGACCCGCAAGTCGTTGGAGGACTTCAACTTCGATCACCAACCAGCGCTGAATCGGGACATGATCGCCCATCTGGGTACCGGTGCCTTCTTGGCCAAGGCATCTAATGTGGTACTTCTCGGGCCGCCCGGAACTGGCAAGACCCACCTGGCCATCGGTCTGGCCGTCAAGGCCGCTCAGACCGGACATCGGATCGCGTTCGCCACCGCGGTGGACTGGGTGGCCCGCCTCAAGGCCGCCCACAACGCCGGTCGACTGCCCGCCGAGCTGGCCAAGCTGCGTCGGATCGGGTTGCTCGTCGTCGACGAAGTCGGCTACATCCCCTTTGAACAGGACGCGGCGAATCTGTTCTTCCAACTGGTGTCCAGCCGCTACGAACATGCCTCGCTGATCTTGACTTCGAACCTGCCCTTCGCCCGTTGGGGCGACGTGTTCGGCGACCAAGTGGTGGCGGCCGCGATGATCGACCGGATCGTCCACCACGCCGACGTACTGACGCTCAAAGGCTCCAGCTACCGGCTCAAGGACACCGGAATCGACACCTTGCCCTCCGCCAGAGCCGACAACACGGCACAATAACCAACGACCACGTGGCCTACTTTTCACCGTCGCTTCTGGCCTAGTTTTCGACCGTCGTCAACACATCTACCTGCCGATCCACGGTATGCAGCACAGGCGCTGTTCATCGGATCGCTCGGCGATGGCTCTTGGGGATATTGGGGACTATGGAAGCCCCTCCTCGGTTCCGTGACCATCATCGACCGCAACCAACTCGGGCCACTAGCGCAGCGCTGGCATGAGCGTTTACGCCCGCTCACCGCCCCACGCCGAACCGACGAACTCGGCTTCACCTGGATCTACTCCCGGATTGATGAATGCCTCGACCGGGACAGCCCTCGCCAGTGGTTGCACGACCCCCTAGAACCCGACTGCTGGATAGTCCAAACCCCTACGCGGATCTATGCAACCACAGGCTCTCGACTTCGGCACGCGAGAGGAGAGCTGCAATCCATCGAAATCGGCGTCACACCAGGACGATTCAAAAATCGATACCCGGTTTTCGTCGCCGACCAAAACAACACACCATGGGTCATGCCCACGCCCCACGGCCAAGAACCCTACCGACTCGGATACGACGGCTCAGGCCCACGAGGCCTTGCCATCGCCATCGGGGAACTGTGCGCTGATATCAACACCACCCTGTCCGGTAAGGACCAGTTTCCCTACGTCGACAACCGCGAACTGCCCAACGCACTGCGCGACACCTTCATTGAACTCACCGGGCCGCTCACACTACACCGAAACGACATTGACCGAGCACTCAACGTGGCGGTGTAGGCATCCCCCGACGAATCCATCACGCCACGATCATCCGCGCACGGCAGTCTATGCCGAGCACATGCGCAGTAGAAGCGGTGAAATCGCAGATGCGACAACCTCGCTGATTCCTCCGCGCCGCAACGTCCGACACCGGAGTTAGGATCCATGCATGTTCAACGCGGTTTTCATCAACTACACGAACCTCTATTTGCACCCGTCCTCGCTTGATCTGATTGAGGTGTCTGGCCCCGAGGACCTCGCCACGTTCCTGCATGCGCCGCCACCCGCGAGCAGATTCGTCGAAAGCCTCTCTGTCACCGGTTGTTTCGGGACCCTCGACTTTTGGTTCAGTCCTAGGCCTGGGCCGGTACCTCGAGACGTGAACCGGGCCGCCACCGCGCTACTGTTGTCGGCCGCAAGCTTCCATGCCGGCAGCGTTCCGCTGCTACGGGGCCGGGTGATCGTCACGACACACGACCCAGACGGTGCGGTGGCGGGGCTTGCCGATGAGCAGATAATGGCCATGGCGCTGCGCGCAAATCGTTGGCGCGGCCCCGCGAGGCTTGACTGGCGGTGCGCTGCAGACGACCGCGCCCAACGCCGACGACGCAAAGCCCAGCGCACCGCCCAAGAACACGATCGCTGGGTAAAAGATCGCCGAGCGACCCCGGGCCCGCCGCGCCACGGGGAATAGCTAACGAGACCAAATACGGCGCGCTGCAGTATCTTTGGGCGCGCCATGACGAACGGCGCTGCGTGTGTGGCGACCAGGATTTTACGAGTGCTCGCCAACGGGGACACAGAACGTCTGCTCACGACAACGGTCCAAGGCGATGCGCGCGTCATCGAGAAACCTGTATGCGGTCGATTGCCCGAAGAATTGCGGGTGACCGGGAACTCTGATGCAGCCAACACGTGGCCAGTCCGGGTCAAGATGGTCGGTGGAGACCAGGCGGCGCGCGGGACCGCGAACAGTCCCGCGCCCGGCGAACGCACCCATGGCCACCAAGCCCGCAGTCGTGGGCAGCATCGTGTGGATGACGTGGGCTACGGCCCAAGCACGAAGTTGACTGCCCGACATCAAGGGATCGACATAGGCATCCAATACCAGCAGGACGGTGCTGATCGACATGCCCGCGGTGAACTCCTCGTTCTCGTCGAGGTCGCTGGCGAGCCATTCGCCGTAGAAGAGCTCCTCGAAGGCCAACGCCCGCTCGCCGTAGAAGGCTAGCAGTTCTGCGATGAATTCGTCTCCAAGCTGCAGCATAAGGAATTCGACTGCGCCGACGGCGATGTCAGGCGCGTACCCGTGTGCATCAATTGCCGACATCCGGATTTCAGCACGCCAGTCCAGGCAGCTCGACACCGTCGAGCAGGTGTCCTGGCTCTCGTAATGAATCCTGGGGACGGCGAGGTCCACGGTATTACGGCTGCCGATGCGGCCACCGATGTGTTGTACCCGATCGCGCAGGAACATGGTCAACGGAACGATGTCCACAGTCACTCCTCCCGGCCGCCTGATTTGCGGCATTGTGTCGGTACGGACCCCCCCGGGGTCGGCCCGCCGGTCATGTTTGACGGTAGATGTGCGCGCGGTGCTCGATTCGTCCGATCAACAGGACTCGGCCGTGCTCGAACACCGGGCGGTGCCGCCCGGCATCGGCGGAATGTGCGACGAGTACGGCAGGGGGAGATGACCCTTTCTTGCGTCACGGTGACGAATCATCGGTCATGGCCGCCCGCCGGCAGCTGTCGGCGGCGGGCGGCCATGCGGTACCTTGCTGTGGTCCGCGTGGCGTGTCAGGGGAGTTGGTAGTAGAAGTACTCGGCGGCGTGTGCCAGGCCAAATCGGCATGCGGCGTCACTTTCGCTGCGGCTCAGGCGGACTTCGAGAGCGTCGTCTAGCAGGCCGAGCACTTCGGCGGCGTTGAATTGCCGGTGCAATTTCACGCAGAGAAATTCGTGGTATCGCGAAAGATATTTCATGAACAGTTGTTTGTCGGTGCCCCAAAGCCACGCAAAGAACCGGCCGACGACGTCGCCGGCGTGAGGGTAAATCTGGCCGTCTCGCTGCGTCGTTGCGAGATAGTCTGCTTCCTGGTTGAGCAATGCGAGAGCAAGCGCATCCATGACCAGTGTGTCATCGATGATCCGCGCTGTGGGCGGGACCAGGTGCGCCATGATCTCCGACCCCTTGACGATGTGGGTTGTCTGGCCCTGGTGTGCCGCGGCGACGAGCGTGTGGAGCTTCGGCTTTGCTTCGGTGACGGTGCACATCTGGTCGGTGTTCACGAAAACCATGAGCCCACTGTACGCGACGGTCAGTAAAACGGACTGTAAAACAGGTCGGCATTCCGTACCTATAATAGATATTATGGTCAACCTGCTGGCCGGCCACGGCAACGTGTGAAACCCGACGCGCCGGCCACCGACGCAATGACCCATCAAGAACGCGCGGGTCGGGGCTGCCCAGCCCCTTGAGCACCAAATATGCTGAAACGCGGACAGTTTCGGGTGCTCTGGCGTTTGTTCCTACGCGTGGTCAATACGTCACTGTGACGTTTGGATCGCCAATTAGGCTGTGCGCCAGCGTCTTCCGATACATTTCATGGATAATCTACATTATCCATGAAACATGTCACCGTTTTCATCTGATGAATCAGCCGGTTGCTGCCGCCCGCCCTTGTGACCGTCGCACGTGTTGACCGAGTGCTGCTCTCGGCCAGCGATATTCGGACTGACGGCAGGGTCAGAGATGGATAGGTCGTGAGACGCGGTTCACGGATGAAATTTGCAGGGTCAATAGCCGAGGCTTCTACCTGTATCGACGGAGCATTGATTCAACCACGACGGCCTCGGCGGTGGTGGCCAAAGCAGACAAGTCTCACATCTGCGCAGCCTCCTCGAGCACAACGGCCTGCTCCCCCATGCGACGAACCCCTTGCCCGTTTCCAGGCCTGGCTGATCTGCGAATCGGCCGTTCGAGCCCCCATAGAGCAATTCGCCACTTGGCATCATCTGCACCGTCTACGCCGAACCTCTGTTTCGGGCCAAAGCTCCCACGGACTAACACATTCGGCCCGATAAGAGATCGACGAGACGACCAAGTTCCTCACTGGTTGCACGAAAAGCATCAACGCAGCGCGGCGACCTGCCGCCAGCAAGACATCGACGAGTGGTTGGCCACCGGACCGACAACCCGTACGAAGATCCGCACGTTCGTCGTGTAGGCCTTGAAAAGCAAGGTCAGCACCACCCTGCACCGCGACGCTCCACAGGCTAGGGACGCCCGCTTGCTCACCCAAGACCAGCGACTGCCATGGATGAAGGAATTACTCTTAGCTGCCCCTTCAGAAACTCTTATAACGCATGAGGATCCCACCGCAGTTTGACAGGCCAGTCCTGCAGGCCTTCGGGGGCGGAGCGCTGCGCCCCGTGCGATGTCGATGAACCAGCCAAAGAAACCAGTCAGGCGTTCGCGCTGAAAAAGGGTCAGCCTGCCTAGGCGCGGCCGCATGTACCGAATCAGGATCGCTGACCAGGAAGCGGATGAGCGGGACGGCGTCGTTGGGGGCGGTGCCGTCCATCACCGTGGTGGCGTCGGGTGAGTTTTTGGCGATCTTCGACGGGGGATGGTCGGCTTCAGCACAGCTGAGCCCGACGGGTCACCATCATAACGGCCGTCCCGCTAATCCTCGGGTGGGCAAAGGGCCCCTTCCACGAGTTGGCGCAGCATTCGGGTCATGGCCACCATCTCCGGGTAACTCCGGACGTAGCCCGCGTACACCCCCACGCCGCAACCCACGACGAGCAGCGGTTCGACCATTGCCGATGCATCAATATCCGCAGCGAGTTCGCCGCACTCAATCGCATCGTTGACGAAGCTTGTCAATACTTTCCGAATGATCCAAAGGGGATCGTTTTCGGTGCCAACCAATTCGGGATGGCGCTGCGATTCGATTACGCCAGTGACTAAAAACGCAGACCCGGCGGAAGTTTCCGAACCGGCTCTCATCGCCGCGGAGATGAACGCCATCAGGCGAGCCACCAGCGAATTCTCGATGTCCGCATGTTTAACACCGGCTCCGATGACGCATTCGTTGGTCTCAACCAGCACTTCCTGATACAACGCTCGCTTGCTCGAGAAGTAGTGGTTGATCGCCGGCCGGCTCAGGTCGACGCGCGCGGCGATGTCTTGGAACGTCGCGCCGTCGTAGCCGCGTGCGCTAAACACCAAACGAGCAGCATGGACAATTCGCTGGCGCGCGGCGCCGGCCGTCGCGGCAGGCGGGCGGCCCGGTCTGCGATTACCCTTTTGCGGCGCCATTTCAGTGTGTCATTTGCCGCGGTGCGGCATTAGCGGTTTTGGCGGCATGATGCCAAGTGCGGGTCGTCGCCTCGATCATTCCATGCGAATGCTCATCGATTCCACGCGAGTGTTCAACAAAAGCCGCAGTGGAATACCGGCTCGCGAATCGGCTGCGCCCCGCGAAGCCAATCACCACTGGCCGATATTGCTTGCGCCCTGGATGAGCCTGACTGGGATCTGCGCCGCGTGATGCTGCATCACCGGGATCTGCTTGATGACCAGATCCGCGTCGGCGCAGGATTGCGTCGAGAGCTGTCCCGGATGCTGACTGTGCTCGCACGCGAAAACCCTCCCACCACAAAAGCTCGTCGCCCACTCTATGCGGGAATGCCCATTTATGGGTTGATTGTGTTATCCCCTACCTGGCGGCCCCAGACGTATTCGATCGCATACGGCGATCCAGTGTCCAGGTGGTTGTACGGTGCAAGGCTGTTGCCGGAGTCCATCACCAACTCCGGTGCGGGCCACAAGTCGTGGGTGATCGGCTGCCAGCACCCCGGGGCTCCCCCGGGCCCACCGCGGGCGTTCACCCGCGGCAGGTTCTCGGGGTAGATGTAGGGGTTGGGCGCCCCACCGACCACCCCGGCGACACCGCCCACCAGCGAAGCGATGACGGGCGCCGCGGACACCGGGTTCGCGATCAGTCCCAGCCCGGAGAGCACCTCGGTGTCCATGTTTAACGAGTAGCCGTTGAAGCCTCCTTCGGAGGCACCCGTGATGGGCACGATGTCGTGGTAGTTGCGCAGGGCGCAGAACAGTTCGGGGCTGTAGGTGTCCAGTAGCTGGGCCGTGGGCACCAGGTCGGCGGCGCCTCGCGCCAGATACGGTCCGCCCTTGTTGAACAGCTCGGCACCGGTGTTACCGAACCCGGCCGCCGCCAACAACGCCTGATCCAAATCCTTCTGCTGCGCATTGATGGTGCGCGAGGTGATCACCGCGTTGTTCACGAAGTCGAACAGATCCGGCGACGCATCCGCATATGTGTCCCCCAGCGCCGCCAACCGCGCAATATCCTTGCGCGCCTGCGGCAGCTGCGGATTCACGTCATCAAGCAAGGCGTTAGCGTTGGTCACCGACTGACCGAACTTCTCCCCCAACCCCGTCAACGACTGCGCCGCCGCGCTCAACGTCAAATTCAGCTTGACCGGATCCACCTTCTGCGCAATCGAGGTGATCGTCTGAAACAAGGTATTGATCTCGGTGGTCACCGACCGCGCATCGATCACCGTGTGCGAAGAAATCTTCTGCGGCGACGGATGAGCCGGGGTCGTCAACGACACATACTTACCACCGAACACCGTCGTCGCCTTGATATCGGCATTCACATTCGACGGAATCAACGCCAAATACCGCGGACACACCTCCAAGGTGAACTTCGCCGCCGGCTTCCCATCACGCACCGTCTCCGCGATCTTGCCCACCCGGCCGATCTGCACCCCGTTATAGGTCACCTTCGAACCCGGATCCATCAGTAACCCGGCGCGGGTGGCGATCATGGTCAGCTGCGTCTTTTCGGTGAAGGCACCCCGGAACTGCCCGTACACCAAGGCCAAAATCAGCGCGAAAACGAGCAACACGGCCACGGCGATCCACTTATACGGCGGGGTCCGCGGGGCGTTGGTCTGAGTCCTGACCAACGTCCAGTCAGCGTTTCGGTACCTCGCGCAGGACAGCACGTACCCCCCTTGGCGCGCAGGTGATTTGACGATGGCGATGCACCATCGCCGAAACCTTGTCAGTTTCATGAGCGGCGTAAGCGAAATGCCAGCCGGGAGGTTAGTCTGATCGGCTCCTCGCGCAAGTGGTCATGCATTTCCCGGGTCATTAGGCCGTCGTCGAGGTATGAGCAGCAGCGAGGCGGGTAATGACGTGGACGCACGCGGCCTTGGTCGGCCGGCGGCGGTCGGTGCATGCCACTGGTAATCGCGCGGCCGGTGAGCCTGAAATCCCGAACCGCACGTGTCCACACGTGAGGCTTGGTTGGCGCAAGCAGCATATTCATTGCAGATCATCGCTCTCCGTCTGCGCGATTTCGCTCGCACAACTCGGAAAGCTCGTTCGACAGCCAGACGACATGGCATGTAGTGGCAGCATCGAGGAGCTTGTGAGCCAGGGATCGTTCGACCGTTTGCCTGACATGAATCCTCCCCCGGCGTAAAGGCGGATATGGATAAAGGACTACTAGTAGCGCTACACTACTACTAGTAGCGCTACACCACTACCAGTAGTGTTAGTTGCGTTGGGACGGGTCAATCGTCCGATGCAGGCACGATTCGGTGCGTGCCAGGTACCCGCGGGGCTTACGGTGATTTCAGTATCAGGGTGAGGTCGCCGCGTGTTGCGGTGGTTGGATCCTGATCACCTGGTGCCTGGCTCTCACGGTGAGTGCCGTCTTCGGGCTGGCGTCCATGCGTTTTGTCGGCATCAGGTGTGACGGACCGGCCGGCGTGACTTGATAGGAGCGTGGCAACCGCCCCCACTGAGATGTGTCCGCCGACCGGCCCAACCGTCACCTCACAGTGAATGGAGGCAACCACCATGGTTGTTGTTGGAGCCGATGTACACAAGCGCACCCATACCTTTGTCGCGGTCGACGAGGTTGGGCGCAAGCTCGGGGAGAAGATCGTCAAGGCGATCACCGCCGGGCATGCTGAAGCGGTGATGTGGGCCCGGGAATGTTTCGGTGCCCAGCTGGTGTGGGCGATCGAGGATTGCCAGCACCTATCAGCCCGGTTAGAACGCGACCTTCTCACCCCAGGGCAGCAGGTCGTGCGCATCCCACCGAAGCAGATGGCCCAGACCCGCGCCTCAGCACGCAGGCGCGGTAAGTCTGACCCCATCGATGCACTGGCGGTCGCGCGCGGGTTTCTCCGTGAACCCGATCTGCCCGTCGCCTCCCATGACGAGATATCGCGCGAGCTGAAGTTGTTGGTCGATCGCCGCGAAGTCCTTGTGGCCCAACGCACGGCGACGATTAGCCGGCTGCGCTGGCGAGTCCATGAACTCGATCCCGAACGGGCCCCTAAGGCTGCATCGCTGGACCGAGCCAAACACCGCCAGATCCTAGGCGCGTGGCTGATCACAGTCCCGGATCTGGTTGCCGAACTGGCGTGTGAGGAGCTGGCCGACATCACCCGGCTCACCGAGCAGATCGATGCATTGGCCAAGCGCATCAGCGAACGCGTCCGCGCCGTGGCGCCCGCCCTGCTGGCAATACCGGGCTGCGGGGACTTGACCGCGGCCAAACTCGTCGGGGAAACCGCCGGAGTAACTCGTTTCAAGAGCGAAGCCGCCTTCGCCCGCCATGCCGGGGTGGCACCGATCCCGGTGTGGTCAGGTAACACCGCGGGCCGGGTCCGCATGACTCGCTCTGGAAACCGGCAACTCAACGCGGCCCTGCACCGCATCGCGGTCACCCAGATCCGCCTCCAAGGCTGCGGGCAGGCCTACTACCGCAAACGCGTCGCCACCGGCGACTCCAAACACGAAGCCTTGCGCTGCATCAAACGACGCCTATCCCGCATCGTGTTCAGCCGTCTCCACACCGACCACCACAACCGGACCCAGCCTTGCCAAACGGCAGCGGCTTGACATAGGAGAAACACATGGAGCGCGACGCCCTTGAATTCCCCGTTGACGACGATGACGACGTCGACCCACGCCGGCTACGCTCAAGGACCCGGCTATTGGATGCTGCCACCACGCTCCTCAGCGCCGGCGGCATCGAAGCCGTCACCGTTGACGCGGTCACCAAAGTCTCCAAAGTCGCGCGCACGACCCTGTATCGCCACTTCAGCAGCTCCACTCAGCTGCTGGCCGCCACGTTTGAACGGCTGCTGCCGCAGGTCCATCCACCGCCGGGGACGGGTCCGTTGCGCGACCAACTCATCGAACTGTTGAGCCGACAAGCCACGCTGTTCCAGGAGGCACCGCTGCACGTCACCACACTGGCTTGGGTCGCGCTTGGCCCAGCATCAAATAGCAGCGCCCAGGAAACCTACGATCGGCACGCGCTGCGGACACGAATCGTCGACCAATATCGCCAGCCGTTCGATCGCCTTTTGCAAAGCCCCAAAGCCCGCGCCGACCTCGATGAATTCGACCCGCAGCTGATCCTGTGTCAACTTGTGGGGCCACTCGCGTTCGCTCGACTCACCGGCATGCGTGCCATCGATCGTCAAGACTGTGAGCGCATCGTCGATGACTTCCTTGCCGCGCACCGCCGCCACGCCGATGAGCCCGCAACGCAGGCCCCCTCCGCAAAGCAGCTTCCCGCAGCAGCCGCTCCGGCTACCCGAGTGTGGCCAATTGCCGACCACGAGATCGGCAACGACAGATAGTTCCGGAGGAGACCTGGACGGGTGGCCGCCACGCACCTGCGTCCCGCCGCTGTGCGGAAACGCGTACTGAACGCGGGCTGACCGCGAACTAATCCGGTAGCGACTGCCGTTTGCACCAGGTGCGCGGGGTCGGAAATTGAGGTCATATCGGCGCTAATTTCGGCGAGGATCATCTGTACGCCGAGCCGTCCGGCGCCGGGATCTCGTCAACGCTCTCGATCGCCGTAAGCGTCTGTCGGGCGGCCATGGTGTCGTCGACGATTCTGGCCTGGCCCGCCGCCGGCCGCGCTCGCGTTGGTGTCGCCGCTGGGGCTGCCACGTCGGTCAGGGCGCTCAGTTGGTCGTCGATCCGCGCGGCTGAGGGTGTCAAGCCGGTGAGCAACATCCGGCTTCGCTCCGCGTGGTGGTCGTCGAAATCGGCCGGCCGGTAAGGCCTCGACCAAGGCGCCGTGTTTGACCCGCCTCCGGCAGCGGCCAGGTCAGCGAGTTGCCCGGCGTCGCGCTCGCCAGCGATCAACGCCTCAAGCACGTCGCGAACCGAGACGGCGTCTAGTTTCGAAGCGCCACCGCCGACACTTTAATCAACGCCTCCTCGAGCAGCTGCCAGTAGCGGGCGCGTTCGTCGATCAGGTCGACCCGTAGCTGGGTATAATCGTGCAGCCGCCACCCCGGTGCCGGCGGCACGAACAATGGCCGCAGCACGCCCTTCTCGGTGAACGCGACCAGCCACATCGCGTGCAACTTGTCGTTGTTCCCGTCGCGGACGCTGACCAGCCTGCTCGGATTTCAGTTCGCTTATCCTCCCATCACATCGATATTTCATGGCGAGGTTGCTGGGGCCTCGGTCGAGGAACCGAAATTCTGACCGGCTGCTCGAAGCAACAGTGCGTGACCCTCCCAGGTCGGACCCGGCGCCATGCTAAACCACAGGCCCACAAACCAGAGCGAAAGTCGGCGTCGGTGGGCAACCCGACCACATTGTCACGTCGGCGAGGCTTCGCCGAAGGCAATAGGGCTAAACTGCCTTACCAAGTGGGTCAGGTGAGGCTGGGGATGATGAAGTCAAGGACGAGGGCTTGCACGGTGCGACGGGTGGGGGGTCGGCTAGAGACGATGGACCGGAATATTAGGTAGCCGGGCAGTAGGTCCCAAAGTTCGTCGTTGATGGCGGCGCCCGCGATATCACCGCGGTCAACGGCCTGCTTGAGGATGTGCTTGATCAAGGCTTTCCACTGCTCGAGGAACTGATGCCGTATCGCCTCGTTGAGCGCGGCGTTACGCGACGCCTCGACAAGCACCGCGCGGATGGTGCTGGCGTGCTGGCGGGCCTGTTGGCTCACCAACTCCCCAAGTTCCAGCAGATCTCCCTGCAGCGTGCCGGTATCGGGCGGGACCACGACCTTGCGGGTCCCCTCGATGAGTGCGATCAGCACCAATTCGGCTTTCGACGGCCATCGCCGGTAGACCGTCGCCTTGCTGGCGCGGGCGGTGGCCGCCACCGCGTCCACTGTCAACCGGTCATACCCGTGTTGCTGTAGCAGGCACAACGTCACCGCAAGCAACTCGGCCTCCCGCGGCGACCACGGCGCGGACTCCGCGGGACTATCGGCAATCCGGGGCACAGCGCCCACGATAGAACCGTTGCAGCAGTACAGTCCAGTACCGTCTAACGGCCTAAAACATGGTCAGCCGCAGTTCCATTTGACGGATTCGAATATGGATTGGATAGAGGTCTCCGTGGTTAACCCCGGTCATTCATGGGGCGCAGTCGGTTATACCTTTGAGTGATTCGTCGTTGGTATCAGCAGCAGACATGCTGAGTTACCGGTTGCGTGCCCGACACCAGGCACCGGGCTCGGTGATCGACGAGTACAAGCGCGGCCACAACGCGTCCGACACCGGCTTGGGCGAACCGTATTGGAACCACGCGGCAATCCGGGATGCAGTGACGATCAGCGAATTGACCTCTCTGCCAACACGAGACAACTTGCGGGCTATGGCCGCCGAGATCGACCGGCCCTAGCGTCAGGTCTTCTCGGCGGCGCTGTTCGACACGGGATACCTGACTGCGGCCGACGAAGGTTCCCCGACCTTACGACGAAATCCTCTACGACGCGATCGCCCCCTGACGTAGGCTGCTCATCTGCCGAATCAGCCGATGCGTAAGCACAGTTCGGGAAAATGGGAACCGGATCGCGGCTCCCGCGAAGCGCTACCCGATCGACTGAGCCGAGTTCGTCACCCACGCCCTGGCCGCGGCCGCCGCCAACATCGGAGGCACCGAACAGATCCTGGCCGGGCGGCCCAGCTCCTGGCAGGCCGAGCGGGTACGTCAAACCTTGCAGTCAAAGACCGTGCTCATCGAGATCGGCCCGGTCGAAATGCAAGTGCCCGGGATACTCGTAGTAGTTTCGAGCCGCAGATCGTCAAGAAGCGGCAACGTCGGCTAACCCGTATCGATGAGATCGTATTGTCCTTACCCGCAAAAGGTTTGACCACCGGTGAGGCCGCAGCCCATTTCGCCGACGTCTACGGCGCCACGGTCGCAAAGGACACCATCAGCCGGATCACCGACGGGTCGTCGGCGAGATGTCCGAGTGGTGCAACCGGCCCCTGGAACCGGGGTACCCCGTGGTGTTCGTCGACGCCATCCACGTCAAGATCCGTGACGGCCAGGTCAGTAACCGGCCCATCTACGTTGCCGTTGGAGTCACCTGCGCCGGGGACCGCGACATTCTGGGGCTGTGGGCCGGCGACGACGGCGAGGACGCCAAGTTCTGGCTGTCGGTGCTCACTGAGATCAAGAACCGCGGCACCGCCGATGTGTGCATCGTGGTGCATTGAGAGTCATTTCTTCAGGCTCCGCATCTGGTTCGCTGTCACCAAGCTCTCGTCGTCGCTCGGCGCGGCCGGTCGTCAACATGAACACCATTACGTCACGTGACAGCGAATGGAGGGGCGGACACTTCAGCGCGGAAGCTGGTCGACGTTACCTCGCACCCCTCACCGCCGCCGGCGACTTCTCGGTCCCATACACAGGCTCTCAGCAGGCGCTTTACCCGATAAGCCCAGTAGTCGACGAGCCATCCGGTGTCGATGGCGTGTCGGCGCAGCCGGTCCGAGTAGGCCACCACGGTGATCGCGGATTGGATGACCGCTAACGGGTCACGGCCCACGTGCGATCCACTGTCAGCTCTTTCAGGATGTCCGTCTCCCACCGGAATCGGACCGTCCCGGACTCACCCATCGGGCGCACGCCACCTGGTTTGACTTGGGAGCGCATTCGGCGGTATTCTCTGCTGTACAGAGCTAGCTTCGGTCTACCAGAATTCTTGTCTGGGTCGAGGATTGGCCGAGTTCAGTTGGAGACTGTGGAGTAGCCGAT